>JAJFGD010000191.1 GCA_021776315.1 Hyphococcus sp.
GGCGGCTTGCTTAGTTTGTGCATAAATTTATTACGGACAAGTATTTGAGTTCACGACAACGCCATTGCTGTCGAGGCTTGCTACTTTTGCTTCGTCGAATAAGCATTGAGCGGAAGTGCCATTTAGGACCGGACCAGCCATGCCGGGGCGGCCATTGTCAAAGCCCCAGGAATTGACCGACACGATTTCTCCACTGCCAGTCGCTTCATCCATGGGTTGCACCCATGGACCACCGGACGAACCGCCAGACAGCCCACAAGAGCGAAGCCACCAGTTGTCCACACCAAAAGTGCCCATGTCCTCTGCGCAATACATAAAGTTTGGATCTGCAGTTCCGGAGTAGCCTAGTGCATGGGTGAAATCGAGAGAACCAGCCCCTCGGTCACCGTCAGCAACATAGGGCGGTAAAAAATCAATCGGCAAAGAATCCGTCACTGAATCAAGCACTTCATCGTCACCGTTTCCCGCATGGGATCCGGAATCAGCTACAACGAGATAGGCATAATCCCAAGCAATATTGTCTGGAAATTCATTTCTCGTCCAATTCAAATCGACTACCGCGAATTCTGGCACCCAACAACCGAGGGGGTCGTTGTCACAATTCTCATCCGTACGATTGCCTGTCGTTTCATCTTGATTGGGAATGAACATTATGTTGGTGGCAAATTCTTTATTTTCATCATCATAAACACAATGCGCTGCTGTTACGATAACGGACCGGCCCGACGTGCCGTCTGTTGCAACAGTCCCCGAGCAAATAAAGGCTGTGTTGTCCATTTCAAAAAGAATGCGCCCGGCAGCGGTTTGAACATCACCGCCAAAACCCCAGGATGCGTTTTTGATCGTGCCAGGACTTATTCGTCCGCCACCACCCGGTGGGCGGCGTCCAAAATTGGGTATGATTCTCGACTCAGCACGCGCTGAACGACCATATAGTCGCTTTTTTCCGTTAGCCCCTTTCAAATAGGAATGGCCACGCTCGTCAATTACGAAATTACGCGGTTGCGCCTGTTCTATGCGCTCTTTGTTCCAGTGATTAATAACTTTTCGCGTGCGCTCTTTCGTTGCCGCATGGCCGGTATTGGCCAATGAAAAAGAAAACACGATTGCAACGCCTAATAATTGAGATTTTCGAATAAAATTCATATCTAGTCCTTTTAAATGTTCTCCCTATGGTTGTCTTTTTTAGGTCGCACAACCTATTTTCAACAATAGGCGTGGGCATCACAAATCCGTGACGAGAATTATGTTGCATCGCAACATAAACCCTCTATGAGGAGGCTCGCTTTCGAAAAATCCGAGAAAACAGGGGCGCCTCGTGACCAAAACAACCCTCGCGGCGTTCGCAGAACGCGTGGCCAATACTGGCTGGAAATCCGTTGAACGGAGCCGGCCAAATCTCAGCGCGCTCACCCCAAATGTGATCAAGATCGAAGTGCTCGCCGGCCTAACCGTCGCCCTCGCTTTGGTGCCAGA
This sequence comes from Hyphococcus sp., assembly GCA_021776315.1. Taxonomy (GTDB): domain Bacteria; phylum Pseudomonadota; class Alphaproteobacteria; order Caulobacterales; family Parvularculaceae; genus Hyphococcus. The sequence goes on from JAJFGD010000191.1 coordinate 1,477, forward strand.
AGCCGTCGCGTTTTCTTTCGTCGCTGGCGTCCATCCGCTCGTCGGACTCTACGCGGCTTTCATGGTCGGCTTGATCACCGCATTGATCGGTGGGCGACCTGGGATGATCTCGGGTGCAACCGGCGCGCTCGCCGTCGTTATGGTCGCGTTGGTGGCACAGCATGGTGTCGAATATTTGTTTGCGACCGTTGTGTTGATGGGGATCATGCAATTGCTTGCTGGTGTGTTTCGCCTCGGTAAATTTATTCGCCTCGTCCCCCATCCCGTGATGCTAGGTTTCGTCAACGGGCTCGCGATCGTGATCTTCCTAGCGCAGCTTAGTCAGTTTCAAGTGCCTGGGAGCGCGGATGTAGGTGGTCATTCGATGGGCGTTTCCGGCGAATGGATGAGCGGCCTGCCGCTTTTCTTGATGCTCGGACTTGTTGCGCTGACGATGCTGATCATTTGGGGCGTGCCAAAACTCACCAAAGCCGTCCCAGCGCCGCTCGCGGGGATTGCTATTGTTGCCGCCATCGTCATTGGTTTTGGCCTTGATGTGCCCCGCGTTGGTGATCTCGCATCAATCAAGGGCGGGCTACCGGCCTTTCACCTGCCGACCGTGCCAGCCACTTTCGAAACGCTGCAAATCATTTTCCCATACGCGCTCATCCTGGCCGCGATTGGCCTGATCGAGAGTTTGCTGACACTTAATCTCGTAGGCGAAATCACCAAGAAGCGGGGCGGCGCATCACAGGAATGCCTGGCGCAAGGGGCCGCTAATGTGGTCACCGGATTCTTCGGTGGCATGGGCGGCTGCGCGATGATCGGCCAGTCCATGATCAATGTGAAATCAGGCGGTCGCACACGACTTTCAGGGATTTCGGCAGCGCTGTTTTTGCTGGCTTTCATCCTGTTCGGTTCAGGGATGATTGAACAGATCCCTCTCGCCGCTTTGGTCGGCGTCATGTTCATGGTGGTGATTGGCACTTTCGCATGGCAGTCCTTGCGTATCATGCGCCGCATCCCCCTGACCGATGCTTTTGTCATCATTTTGGTGACGGCCGTGACCGTCATGCATGACCTTGCGGTCGCCGTAGTTGTTGGCGTTATCGTTTCCGCCCTCGCATTTGCGTGGAACAACGCCAAACGCATTCACGTCATTACCCGTGACAGTATCCGAGAAGCTGGTGCCAAGGTTTATGAAATCGATGGCCCATTGTTTTTCGGCTCCACTGACGGCTTTGCCGAACTGTTTACACCCGAAGATGATCCCGAAGTGGTGATCATCGATTTCATGCGCTCGCGCGTTGTCGATCAATCCGCCTTGCAAGCGATTGAAGACTTAGCGGCAAAATATGAAGCCCTCGACAAGACATTGCGCCTTCGCCATTTAACCCGTGACTGTCATCGATTGCTCAATCGCGCTGGCCAGTTATTGGTCGATTCAGATGACGACCCGGAATATGCGGTGGCCGTGGATTACGATGTGCGTACCGGCATTTTCGGCGGCGGGCACTAATTGATTTCGCATCAATAGGTCAGGTTTCCGGCCGTCGCCACGGCACCCGGTTTCATCAACAAACACATCGCTGCCCAGCGCTCTAGGTCTTTGTTCTTTTCCTCAAAGGTCACCGCCACAGCGCGCTCACGTACACATGGTTCCTCTAAGCTTTTTTGCGCTTCTGGCGTTAAAGGCGGGACGATGCCGTCAGGGAACATCGCCGGGTTAGCACCGCCGGTGCGTTGTGGCGTCAGATAAAATGCCCGAAGCGCATCAAGCGCGGCAACATGATAAATCGAACCATGGGTCTCAGAGCCAGCGCGCCCTACATAGGTCCAACGCAGGTCGTCAGGCGCGCCCGCGTCCAGCGCCGCAATCAGGCCATCCAAGCCACTTTGCATCAAATATCCCTCGTCACCCATGGTCACGTATAATCGGCGATTACCGGCGGGCATCGCCGCCAGGTCCGCTGGGGCCTCCTCCGCAAGGCGCATCTCGTCCCACCAAAGACTAGGGGAAACAGCGATATAGTCATCAAACAGGGTCGGGTCTTTCAGCAAGGTTTCTATAATAAACAACCCCGCCAGAGATTCGCCCATCACGGCCTCAGTGCCGTTGGTACGAAACTGGCCGTTGACCCAACTCATCACGTCATCGCGCAAGAACTGTCGGAATTGGCTTGACCCACCAGGGGCCGCCCCAAGCATTTCCGTATAAGCCGCAACATCAATCGCGGGCGGCGTTATTTCCGTCCTGCGATTGACGGTTTCAACACCGACAAGAATGAACGGTTCAAAGGTGAAATTCATTTCTCGCGATTGAGCAATACCAGCGATATGTGGAAAATCTTGTTCAGGACCGCCATCAATGACATAGACAACTGGAAATGTGCGCGTTGGCTCAGCTTTATATTCCGCAGGCAGACGAACCGTTATGCGCCGACTGTTTTCAAATATTGTCGATGCAATCATGTAATTCGTCCCGATACTGACAACATCGGGGCCCAAACTAACATCAACGGTCCTGTGCATGGCGGCCATTTCACCAATGCGCTCGCTATCGTCACAAGAACCCAACAGCATGAGCACCGCCGCGGTGCAGATCGCCGGAAATTTCACCCGCTTGCCCCCTTTAGAATTGGCTCGCCCTTCCTGTTTAGCGCATCACTAGCAAAAAGCCCAAAATGCCGATTGACATCACGGAAAATTGATATAACCATATGGTTATGGAACAATTAAGTTATACAACGTCGCCACCCAGTCTTGATGCCGTTTTTGCGGCCCTAGCAGACCCTACCCGCCGGGCGATCCTTTCGCGTTTGGCCGATGGGGAAGCCTCAGTGAACGAGATTGCAGCACCTTTTGAGATTAGTCAGCCGGCCGTCTCAAAACACCTAAAGGTGCTCGAGCGTGCCGGATTGGTCGAGCGTGACGTGGAACAACAGCGCCGCCCAGCCAGATTAAAAGCAGAGCCGATGACCGCAGCTGTGAATTGGCTTGAAGACTTTCGTAAATTTTGGGGGACCAGTTTCGATCAACTCGACGATGTCCTTACACAGATGAAAAATGAACCGAAGGAAAAAAAAGATGAGTGATTTACCCGAATATGTGCTTGATCGCGAATTCAATGCACCCCGCGACATGGTCTGGAAAGCCTGGACCGACCCAGAACTGTTGGCCCGCTGGTATGGGCCCGGCGTTGAGACAATCATCCATAAGTTTGATTTGAAACCTGGCGGTGAATGGCTGAACGAAATGAAATGGGGTGATAATTCCATGCTCAGCAAAATGGTGTTCCAACAAGTAACACCGAAAGATCAACTGGTCTGGGATCACTATTCAGCAACCGACAAGGACTGGAACAGTATCAAGAACCCTAAAATGCCTGATTGGCCAGACGTATTATTGACGACGGTAGGTTTTGAGGCGGCGGGATCAAAAACCAACGTGCGCCTGACGCAAGTGCCCGTAGGTGCGAGCGATGCTGAAAACGCCTGCTTTGCCCAAATGATGGAAGGCATGAGTAAAGGTTGGGGTTCTGGCTATGCCATCATGGACGAAATGTTTGCGGAAATGCAGACTTAATCTGCTTCGTATGACCATGCCCTCACAATGCGTGAGGGCACGCTGCGCGACCATGTCGGCTACAGCTAGATGATTTCCATGCCGTCAAATAACGGGTCGTTCTCGGCATCAAGCTCAACAGCCGCAAACGCTTCCTCAGTTTCGTCGATACTATCGACGCAGGCCACGTGAAATAGCGCATCACCGCGATTGACGATCGGTAAATTGGTGCGACCAATGATGAAACCATCATTCCGCGCCAGAACATCTTTGTTGACCTGACCAAGCGGATCGGAAACGACACCGATGACCGCATCTTTACTGACTTGAGCACCAAGCGGTTTTTGAGCTCGCAAGATCCCACCCATCGGCGCCCGCAACCAATGGCTCGACATCGCACGAATGGGTTCTGATTTTCTCGTTTTCTCCTTGCCCTTTGGCAACATACCGACATGGCGCAAAACATTGATCACGCCTTTTACGCCAATCCGAATAGCGCTTTCGTCAAAACGAAGTGCTTCACCCGCCTCGTAGAGCAAAATATTGCAGCCGACTTCTTGCGCTTCTTGACGCAAAGAACCGTCGCGCAAATTCGAATTTAACATGATCGAGGCACCAAAAGCCTGGGCCATGGCCTCAACGGCAGGGTCGCCGAGATTGGCTCTAATTTGTGGAAGATTGGCACGGTGGACTGCACCACTATGTAGATCGACCCCGAAATCTGTGAGTTCCACAATTTCCGTCATGAAAATATGCGCCAGTTGTGCGGCGAGAGATCCGGAACGACTACCGGGGAAACTTCGGTTCAAATCACGACGGTCAGGCAGGTAACGCGATAGCCCAACGAAACCATACGTATTTACAACCGGCACCAAAATAAGCGTTCCACGCAATCTGGACAATGCTTTTACTTCAGTGAGGCGACGGATAATTTCGACACCAATGATTTCATCGCCATGTATGGCGGCACTAACAAACGTAACAGGTCCCTCGCGATGGCCATGAAAAACCTGAACCCGCATATGCATGCGTGTGTGATCAGACAAATAGCTCAATGGAATATCAATAATGCGATGTTCACCCGGCGCGATTTTTTCTCCGCCAAGTTCAAATGCTTGCCTCACCATCTCGCCCCTACCCTTTACCGCGTGTTTTTGTTTTTCCGGGTTTTGCATCCTTTTCAAGATATTCAATAATCATGCTGGCAACATCATTACCGGTGGCTTTTTCAAGCCCCTCAAGACCGGGTGACGAATTTACCTCCATGACCACGGGCCCGTCATTTGCGCGCAACAAATCCACGCCGCATACATTTAGCCCCATGGCCTTTGCTGCTTTTACGGCCGTTGACCGTTCCAACGGTGTAATTTTTACCGTCTCCGCCGTACCACCGCGATGCAGGTTAGAGCGAAAATCGCCGTCCTTGCCTTTGCGAAGCATGGCCGCGACAACCTTATCGCCAATAACAAAACACCGTAGATCCTCGCCCCCAGCTTCTTTGACAAACTGTTGCACAAGGATGTTCGTTTTGACGCCACCAAATGCTTGAATAATTGATTCTGCGGCCTTTTGAGTTTCACCCAAAACAACACCAATCCCTTGTGTGCCTTCGAGGAGTTTAATGATCACCGGTGCGCCGCCAGCCATTTCAATGATCTGTTCGGCCTGTGACGTCCGATGCGCAAAAACCGTCACCGGTAAGCCAATGCCTTTGCGCGCCAAAAGCTGCATGCTTCGCAGTTTGTCGCGTGATCGAGTGATAGCCACTGATTCATTGAGCGGATAAACGCCCATCATCTCAAATTGGCGCAAAACTGCTGTGCCATAGAAAGTTACTGACGCCCCAATCCTTGGAATAACAGCGTCATAGAGCGGCAGTATCTCACCCGCATAGCGAATGGAGGGTTTGTTCGACGTAATATTGATGTAGCAGCGCAGATGATCGAGCACATCGATCTGATGACCGCGTTGTTTGGCTGCCTCAACAAGTCTTTTGTGGGAATACAAATCTGCATTTCTGCAAAGCAGGGCAATTTTCATTATTATTCTCCATCAATCTTTGTTTTAAATTTCTTATTCTTTCGACCTGCTCGATAGGACTTGCCCGGATCGATAACAAACTTGTTTCGTATGGCCTCGCGGCCAATCAGCATTCGAAAACCGAGCTCATCACGGTTTGTAAGCGTCAACTCAATCTTCAGTTCTTTGTCGCCAATGATGGCTGTCGTCTCGACAACATATCTGTTCTCACTATGCCCGGTTGAGCTGGTAATTTTTCTTTGATCCAACACGCGCGCTTCACACCTGACCTCAGGCAATCGTCTTCGTTGCACTGGGTGAACAAAAAATTCGACATGTGGTACACCGGCTTTTTCAAAAGGCCGTATATGAAAGGCGTGTAGCGCCGAGGTTCGCGCACCCGTATCAATCTTGGCTTTTATAGGGGCGAGACAAAATTCTGGCAGCGATATCCATTCGCGCCAGCCAATTAGAGACATCGCGCCAATGGCGTTGAGATCTTTTTGCTTCTTAGTGCTTCGTTTCGTTGCCTTCACCCGTTTCTTTGAAACTGGCTTCCCCGAGACGTCGATAACTGGCGAATGTCCGCGCGCTCGCGACGGCATAATAGGTCTCCATATCTAAAAAAACGAAACCACGTTCAAACAACTCGTTTGCCAATTCCAGAATGAAACTATCTGGCAGTTTTTTCCGATCCGCGATCTTACGGAGCATTTTCGGCGATAACCGAAAACGCCCACTAGGTTTGCCGCCAAAAGGCTGGTCGTAGAGGGCCGCGATTTTTTGAGCGATATCCGAAATCGAAGGCCGCATTTGACGGTTCCCCTGGCTGAAAGTTTCAAATAGGCATTATTTTTGCCTATAGCAATAGTTTTTACTGCTATAGGCAATTTTTATTACTTTAGCTTTATGCCAACGCTTACAGATGGCGGAAACCTGGCTGGAAAGACTTCTTGCTCATTCCGGCAAGGCGAATGCCACGAGTTGATCGCCCAATGTCGTTCCGGCTCGGGCATGGCCGCCAGCATAGATCACCACATATTGCCGCCCTTGCCATTCATAAGTCATTGGTGTGGCTTGACCGCCAGCGGGAAGGCGCGCGCGCCATAGCTCCGTACCCGTCTCAATATCAAAAGCACGAAGATAGTCGTCCATCGCAGCACCGATAAAGACGAGGTCACCTGCAGTAATAATTGGACCACCAAAGTTTGGCGTCCCTAGCTTAGCTTTGGTAAGGCCATCGGAAAGGTCTTCAACGGTACCAAAGGTTTTGCGCCACACAATTTCGCCAGACGCCAAATCGACACCTGCAATCACACCCCATGGGGGCGACGTGCAAGGAAGCCCCAATGGCGACATCAAAACCTCTCGCTTCATCGCAAAAGGGGCGCCGGTTTGTGGACCAATTTCGGAATCATGAAATGTCTCGCGGGCCGCAGCCACGTCATCAGCAGGGATTAGCTGAATGTGATGGGCCGCATTGCTCATATTAATCACGAGAAGGTTGCGGGTTTCGTCAAAAGCGGCACCACCCCAATTTGCGCCACCCCCTGTAAACGGAAATAAAATCGTCCCTTCTTCGCTTGGCGGTGTGAACAAACCGTCATTTCGAGCCCCAGCGATTGCTTTCCTACAGGCCCGTTTATCAAACCATGTGAGCCCAAAAGCATCATCAGGGCTCAACCTGTTCGGCACGATCGGCGGCGTCACAACCGGGAAGGGCTGGGTTGGCGATAACACTTCGCCAGTTGCGCCACCTTGGGGCACCGCACGCTCTTCAACCGGCAATACTGGCGCGCCAGTGTCGCGGTCTAGCACAAAGACAAGACCCGTCTTAGTGACCTGCGCCACCACATCGCGCCGGACGCCATTTTGGGTGACGGAATAAAGCCCAGGTTGGGCGGGTAAATCATAATCCCAAACATCATGATGCACGGTTTGAAAGGCCCAATGCACAGCGCCCGTTTCAGCATTTAAGGCGACGACTGAATTGGCATAGCGATTATCACCAGGGCGCAATCCCCCATAAAAATCAGGGCTCGGGCTAGAGGTCGGGACAAAAACCAGCCCGCGTTCTGGATCAACGGACATCGGTGCCCAGGCATTGGCATGGCCTTCGATCGGCACGCCGTCACCTAGCCAATCATCAGCATTCGGAGCAATTGCGTCGCGAGGAATTGGGTCGAAAGACCATTTGGCCTCGCCGGTGACGACATCAAAAGCGCGCACGGCACCACGCGGCGCTTCCACACGGGCATTGTCCCCGATGGCCGAGCCAACAATAACCGTATTGCCGACGACCACTGGCGGCGAGGTAAACTGAAATTCACCGGGCCATACCAGATCCATACCCGGTTCAATGCGAAGTTCGCCATTATTTCCAAAGCCACCACAAGACTCGCCGGTTTTTGCGTCGATCGCGATCAATCGACCATCATTTGTGGCCATCAATAGGCGCACCGGGCAAACATCAGTTGTGCCGCGCCATTGCGCGATCCCGCGGCACACAAATTGATTGGCCGGACGTTGATCAAGGTTGATTTGAGCGTCGTAGCGCCATTTCTCAGTCCCAGTGCCGGGATCAACAGCAATGATTTCGTTGAACGGTGTGCAAAAAGTAAGTGCATCGTCGACAAGAATTGGCGTTCCCTCCGATGCAGAGCGCCGCATCACATCAGAACGTGTTGTCAAATCACCCGTCGAATAGGTCCATGCAACTTTGAGGTCATCGATTGTTTCATGATCAATTTGGTCCACGGCGCTGTATCGTGCGCCGCCATCATCCCCGCCATAGGCGGACCACCCAGATTTTTCAGGAATGGGCGCAACAACGGCCGGCGGCGTGTTCTCAATATCCAGGGCCTTAGAGCCGCCCCACGTCCAAACGAAATCGCCGCCCAACAAGGCGAGAATGCCCGCAAAAAGCACAAACGCCGCCGCCGCCAGTGAAATGCGCAGAAAAATTCCCATCAGACCAAACTCCCCTAACCCAAAGGTCAGTTTACGCCTTTAAGGCGTCCATGACAGAGAAAATATCCTTGTCGCCGCGCCCACACATATTCAGCAGCAGGATCTGATCCCGATCCATCTCCTGGGCCTTATCGATCGCACGAGCAAGCGCATGAGACGGCTCCAGGGCCGGGATAATCCCTTCTAGCTTGGCGCAGAGCTGGAACATCTCCAGCGCCTCGTCATCCGTGGCGGAGAGATAGGTGACACGGCCCGTTTCATGAAGCCAAGCATGTTCTGGCCCGATCCCCGGATAATCGAGGCCTGCAGAAATCGAATGGGCATCCTGGATTTGGCCGTCACCGTCTTGCAGCAGATAGGTGCGATTACCGTGGAGCACGCCAGGCCGACCACCGGTCAGCGATGCAGCGTGTTCGTCCGTATCAACGCCCTTGCCGCCGGCTTCGACGCCGATAATCTCAACGTCTTTGTCATCTAGGAATGGATGGAACAGGCCAATGGCATTCGACCCCCCACCAATGCACGCCATAATCACGTCAGGTAAACGTCCCTCAGCCTCCATCAATTGGGCTTTGGCCTCTTTACCGATCACCGATTGAAAATCGCGCACCAATTCCGGATAGGGATGCGGACCCGCAGCCGTACCGATAATATAAAAAGTTGAGTCTACATTCGTGACCCAGTCCCGAAGCGCTTCATTCATCGCGTCTTTCAGGGTGCCGCGTCCTGATGTGACGGGTATGACTTCGGCACCCAACAGCTGCATGCGAAAGACGTTTGGCTTTTGCCGCTCCACATCTGTTGCCCCCATAAAGACAACACAGGGCAGTCCGAAGCGCGCACAAACCGTCGCCGTCGCGACCCCATGCTGTCCGGCACCTGTTTCGGCAATGATGCGGGTCTTACCCATGCGCCGCGCCAGCAAAATCTGCCCCATGCAGTTATTGATTTTGTGGGCACCGGTGTGGTTCAGCTCATCACGCTTGAAATAGATTTTTGCGCCTTTTGACCCAGTAGTGCCATTGTTTCCATTGGCCCTACTGCGGCAATACTCCGTTAACCGTTCGGCGTAATAGAGCGGCGATGGTCTGCCCACATAATGTTTCAGGTAGTGCTCGAGTTCATCGTTGAAATTGCTATCTTTTTTGGCTTCGTAATACTCTTTTTCCAAAGCTAATACGAGCGGCATCAAGGTCTCCGCAACGAAGCGGCCACCGAATTTTCCGAACCGTCCTTCAGCGTCAGGACCGTTGCGATAAGAGTTAGGTTGGGTCACGAGGTAGGGCTCAATCTGTCGATTTTAGCAGGCGCGAAAAGCCTAGAAGATTTTGGTATTACCGCCGTCGCGCCGACTAATCCACTGTGACAGTTTGCGGATCTGGATTCACCGTCAGATCAACACGGAGCACCAGCACATCCCAAGCCGGCGGGCGGACCACAAAGACACCCCCAGATGGGATTTCAGCCTCACCCGTTTGCGCCGTTGCACCATATAACGGCGCAACATTCGAATGGCTGACCAACATAATGTTCTGGCCAGGATTGGCCGCCAATTCTGTTTCGATTTCAGCTTTAAAAGCCGCAATAATTTCAGGATCCGTGGTTTTCTGGGCGGGATGAGCGAATACGGGAGCCTTACCTGCCATTAAACGCGCGGTGTCCCATGAGCGGCACATGTCGCTGGTATAGGCTTTGAGAATTGGAACATCGCTCGCCTTCAGCCACTCGCCCGTATAGCGCGCTTGGTAAAGCCCTTCCGCATCCAGGCCACGACCATCACCAAGCACACAGCCATCAGTCATCCCCACGGGTGCCATTTGCCCGGCTGGTGAATTCGCATGGCGCACAACAATCGCATAGCCACCCGCCAATAATGGCGCGAAGACCTCGCTGAATTCGGTTTCAACCTTCACACCGGCACCCGCATGGGCTCCGTCGGTGGTACAACCTACCAAAAATGCTGCACCAATTGCTGCGCACAAAAATTTCATCTCCGCATCCCCGCTATCTATTTTTTGCTTTATTTACAAAGGCCTCGACAAGCACCTCGTCTTTTTCGCCTGGCGCATTCTCCACACCACTCGATACATCGACGCCCAAAAATGCTGCAGCATTTTTTTGTGCTGCAATCGCCTCCTGGACATTGTCGGGGGTTAGCCCACCCGCCACCATATAAGGGGTCTCCCCGTCATAAGCCGACAGGATCGACCAATCAAAAGAGGCACCATGACCACCAGGACGAGACGCCCCTGGCGGCGGTTTCGCATCAAATAAGAGGATATCCACGGCGTCAGAAAACTCATTTGCCAGCGCCAAATCATCGGCCCCACTAACCGGAATGGCTTTGATCACATCAACCGCAAATTCGAGACCAAGCTCCTCAGCGCGGGATGGTGTTTCATGTCCATGGAACTGAAAGTGGGTCAAAAACGGTGCCGCCTCAGAGAGTTCTTTTTCGCCAGCATCGACAAACAAACCGACGAGTTTTGGTAGCTCGAACCCTTCGTCGAAACTCGCTTGTTTGAGCTCCATTACAATCTCTTCCGCCGCTTCGGGGGAGATAAATCGAGGACTTTTACGAAAGAACACAAAGCCTAAATAATCAGCGCCTGCGCGGGCAGCTGTGATCGCCGTATCCATATTGACGACACCGCAAATCTTGACCGCTGTCTCGCTCACGGTGCCATCCTCATCGCTCCGTACTTTCCAAGAGCGGAGGCTCTGATTGGAAAGGCTTGGATTCTTCTGGCGGGTTTTGCTCCCGCATTGCCATCATCTCCCGGCGCAAAGATTTTAACTCGCGATGCTCAACCCGGGCTTTTTCGCGGCGCTTATTGCCTGATACCCACATGCCAGCGGATCCGAGGCCAACTCCAACAAAAAGCGTGAAAATGAGCCACAACCAAAGGGGCAATGGAAATGAGGTAATCAGAGGGTTGTCGGCATTAAATGGGTCCAAGCTGATGGTGACCAGTTGCCGATTGGCAACCAAGAACAGCACTGCAAGGACGAGCACCGGAACCCAGACGATCCGATATAGCCATTTTTTCATAGCGCTATCGTCTCATATCAAGGTCTGCTGGTGCAATGGTTTTGCCTTAGGAAATATCCCTGCCGCCCGGTTGGGCACCCTCGGAAAAACGCCCTTCACTATTCAGCCGGTCACGTAATTCCTTGCCGGCTTTGAAAAATGGCGTCCACTTTTCTTCGATTTGAACGGCCTCACCACTACGCGGATTTCGACCCACCCGAGCCGGCCGGTGTTTAACAGAAAAAGCCCCAAACCCGCGCAATTCCACGCGATCACCCCGTGACAGCGCATCGGTGATCTCATCGAAAACAATCGACACAATACGTTCAATATCCCGGTGAAAGAGGTTCGGATTTTCATCCGCCAGCTTTTGTACCAATTCAGATTTGATCATATCTTCTTCGAACTCCCCATCATTCGCGAATATTCAATCTCGCCATCATCTGTCGCTACAAAACGTCCGCGTGTGGCTTCCTATATCAAAAATACTCGCCAATTCAAGTGCTTAACACTGTCAAACCGGTCATGCGGCGTCAAGACCGGTTCTCTCGAAAACCTACAAAAGGTAAGGCTTGCCTATGGCTCAGTCCGATGAAGAAACAACATCGTTTGGTTTTCGCACCGTCAAAACGGGCGAAAAGGCTGGGCTGGTGCGCGAGGTGTTTGATAGCGTTGCCGGCAATTACGATCTGATGAACGACGTGATGTCAGCTGGCATCCACCGCATTTGGAAGACGACATTGCTCGACCGGCTCGCACCACAGCCAGGGCAACGGCTAATCGATGTCGCTGGCGGCACGGGCGATGTGGCGATCGGTTTTTTAAATCGGGCCAATGGCCGCTCCCATTCTGCGCAAAAGCCAAAAGCCCGAGCGGAAATCTGTGACATCAATTATGAAATGCTCGCCGCTGGCGCTGAGCGCGCTGCCGCACAACAATTGGCATCACAATTGTCCCGCATTTGCGGCAATGCCGAACAATTGCCGTTCAAAGATGGTCAAGCGGATCGCTATGTCATTGCCTTCGGTATACGGAATGTTACGGATATAGACAAAGCCCTGGGAGAGGCGCGGCGCGTTCTGAAACCTGGCGGGCGTTTTGTTTGTCTTGAATTTTCCCATCCGATTACGGAAGGATTACAAAAGGCATACGACACCTATTCGTTCAATATGATCCCATGGCTCGGCGAAAAAATTGCCAATGATCGCGATGCCTATCAATATCTGGTCGAATCTATCCGCAAATTCCCCAGCCAGGAGGCATTTGCCGCGCGCATCCGCAACGCTGGGTTTTCACGGGTCACCTATGAAAATCTCAGCGCTGGCGTTGCTGCGCTTCATATGGGTTGGCGGGTTTAGGCGTATAGATGTTCAGCTTTTTTACCGATTACACCCGCCTTGCCCGCGCCGCCTGGACGCTGTCCCGTCACGATGCGTTGATCCCGCGTGAATATGCGCACTACCTTCCTCTACCTTTGCGGGCGGTCGGCTCGCTGACGCGTATTGGTGCCAAGGGGCGCGGTAAACGCCCCGGTCAACGCCTCGCCAATGCATTTGAAGGTCTCGGCCCAGCTTACGTAAAACTTGGTCAATTTATGGCGACGCGCCCAGACATTATTGGGTTTGAATTGGCGGCGGATCTTGGTCGGCTCCAAGATAAAATGCCTGCCTTTTCTGATTCTGCTGCTCGCAAAGAAATTGAAAATGCTTTTGGGGATTCTGCAGATAATCTGTTCACTGAGTTTTCGCCAGCCATCGCAGCTGCGTCGATTGCACAGGCGCATCGCGCCAAACTGCAAACCGGTGAAGATGTCGCTGTCAAAATTTTGCGCCCCGACATAGAGCGCAAAGCGGCCAATGAATTTCGCGCTTTTGGTCGGGCCGCACGAAACATTGAGGCCGTCTCTAAGACCGCCCGCCGCTTGGAGCCACAAAAGCTGATTGAAACGTTGAAGGAGTCTGCGGCGATTGAGCTGGATCTTCGCATGGAAGCGGGTGCTGCATCGGAGCTTGCTGAAAACCTACAGAATGAGCCGAGACTTCGCGTTCCCAATGTCATTTGGCCTTTATCTGCCCGGCGGGTTTTGACCATCGAATGGATCGAAGGCACCCCCATCGCTGATTTGGAGGCCCTCGATCAACGCGGTATAGACCGCAAAGCCCTCGGGAAATTGGTCCTTGAAACATTTTTGACCCAAGCCCTCCATGACGGGTTTTTTCATGCGGACATGCATCAAGGCAATCTGATTATCGACAAAGACAGTCGGCTCGCGCTTTTGGATTTCGGCATTATGGGCCGGCTAGACGAGAACACCCGCATAACTTTTGCTGAGATCATTTATGGCTTCATCATGCGTGACTATGATCGCATTGCGAAAGTTCATTTTGATGCCGGTTATATTGGCCCCGACCACTCCGAAAAAACATTCGCACAATCACTGCGCGCAGTTGGTGAACCGTTACAGGGGCGCAACGCTGCCCAGGTCGATATGTCCAGGGTGTTGCAACAACTCTTCGACGTCACGGCGCTCTTCGACATGCATTTACGTCCGGAACTTGTTTTGCTTCAGCGTACCATGGTGACAGTCGAAGGCGTTGCCCGCGCCCTTGATCCGGAAGTGGACCTTTGGGAAGCCGCAACACCGACCGTGCGCGCTTATGTTGATAAAGCAATTGGCCCGACAGCCCATATCGAACGACTAAGATCCACTGCCCTTAAGTCAATTGAGATCGTTCCAAGACTACCTCAGTATATTGAAGACATTGGCAAAGCCGCAAAAAACTTCAACGAAGCCCAAAACAATCAATCAAAACCAAATTCAAAATCCAACTACGTAATTTTTTGGCTTGCGGGGAGTGTCGCGTTGGCCATGGTTTTAATTGCGCTTTTAAAATAGCTATGCCGAAAAACTACGGGGATTTAGGCCTTACAAAAATTTATTAGTACATGCGCACTAATTTTATCACTGTATTGTGACTAACCAGAGATAGGTAAGATACAGATTGCACACTTTTTGATAAAAAATCTCTCGGTTTCCTCACTTTTTGTTTTCCCTTTTGCGGTGTGATCATTTCACGTGTGCAGGGGGAGACTTTTGATGTTCGGTTTCAATTCAGGTGAGAAAGAAAACACCCTCTCTAAAGTTAGAGAATGTGTGATCGTGCGGATTAATGCCCGCGTCCCACCGACTGACCGTCGGGAGTATTACGAGTATCCATTGGATGAGCTGCTCGTCGAGCACCAGTTGGGTTCTGTCATTGATGGCAGAACCCAACTCGCCGACGACCCAACTGGGATTAAGTCTTGTGAAGTGGAGCTATCTCTTCTCGATATTTCTGATGACGCCTTGGCATTGATCACCAAGCATCTTGAAAAACTTGGCGCACCCAAAGGATCAAAGTTAATTATCGAAAGTACAGGTCGCGAGGTTCCTTTTGGCAGACAAGAAGGAATCGCTGTTTATTTAAATGGCGATGATTTACCGGAAATTGTCTACCAGAATTGCGATTTTGACATCGTGGTATCGGTATTTGACCAAATGATGGGCGAGAAAGGCACCTATCGCGGCTATTGGCAGGGCGCGCGTGAGACCAGCATTTACTGCTACGGTAAATCGTTCAGCGATATGAAAGAGGCAATATTGCCATTCCTTGAGTCCTACCCCCTTTGCAAACAGTCTCGGATCGAACAAATCGCTTAGAATACAACCGCCTGTGACGTGACTTTCGGCCAATTGACGCCTATTTATAGGGCAATGAAGCAGGCCTGACGGTTATGAACACGAAAAGCATCCTATTGATCATTGGTGGCGGGGTCGCTGCCTATAAAAGCCTTGAATTAATCCGTGAGCTCGCACGTCGCGATATCCGCACGCGTGTCATTTTGACCCGCGCCGGCACTGAATTCGTAACCCCGCTTTCCGTATCCAGCCTCTCTGGAGAAAAGTGTTATACGGAGCTTTTTGACCTGACCGATGAAACGGAAATGGGACATATAGAATTGTCGCGATCGGCCGAGCTAGTCGTTGTTGCGCCGGCGACCGCCGACTTGATGGGCAAGGCCGCAAATGGGCTTGCTAATGATTTGGCCTCGACAACATTGATGGCGACTGACAAACCCGTGCTCTTCGCACCAGCGATGAATATTCGAATGTGGGAACATGCTGCCACACAACGCAACCTGAAAACGTTGAACGAAGACGGCGCTATATTTGTTGGCCCCAATAGCGGTGAAATGGCTTGCGGTGAATTTGGACCGGGCCGGATGGCAGAGCCGTTAGAAATTGCCGATGCGGTGGATGCGTATTTTGCGACAGCAATTGAGGGACCTTTAACTGGCAAGAAAATCCTCATCACCGCTGGCCCAACTCATGAACCCCTCGACCCGGTGCGATACATCGCCAACCGATCGTCCGGTAAACAAGGCTATGCGATTGCCGCTGCCCTTCGAAATCTTGGTGCCAACGTCACTCTCGTTACCGGTCCGACATCCATTCCACTACCGACCGGGGTCAACATCGTTCAGGTTGAATCCGCGCGGGAAATGATGGCTGCTAGCGAAGCCGCGCTTCCTGTTGAGTGCGCGATCATGTGCGCCGCGGTTGCCGACTACCGCCCATCCATAGAGACAAATCAAAAAATCAAAAAAGAACGCGGTGGTTTGACCAATATTCCGGTTGCAGAAAACCCTGATATTTTGAAAACCATTTCGCAAATGAAAACTGGCCGCCCCAAACTTGTTGTGGGCTTCGCTGCAGAGACCGAAGACATTCTTTGCCACGCAGAGGCCAAGCGCAAACGCAAAGGATGTGATTGGATCGTCGCCAATGACGTCTCTCCCAGTGCCGATTGTGCCATGGGCGGTGAGCGCAACGAAATCATCTTAATCACCGAAAAAGGTGATGAGAATTGGCCGCAAATGCCTAAGAATGAGGTGGCACAGCGCCTGGCGAGCCGAATCGCCCACACTCTTACCGAGCCAACCCTGGTTAAAGCCGCGGAATAAGAAAGACATTCAATGGAAGTTGCAATTCTTGTCCCGCTGATCGTGTTTGCCAGTATCGTCCTGATCATCGCGACGCCATTTTATTTTAGGCACCGTAACCGACGCGTCATATATGATGCGATCAAAGCGAGCGTTGAAAAAACCGGTGAAGCTGATCCAAAACTTATTGCCGCGATCACGCATGACAGCATTGGCCCCAATGCCGATCTTAGGCGTGGCATTTTGCTCTTATGTTTTGCCGCCGCCCTTGCGCTGATTGGCGTCTTATCTGAAAGCGGCGCAATCGGCATTCCCCTTTGGGGGCTCGCGCTAATACCCGGTCTCATTGGTGGCGCTTATGTCGTATTCCACTTCTTCATTCCCCGCGAAACGACGATTTAGCACTTAGGCAAAAACCATCCCTGGGGATATTCTGGGGATCTATTGGGGAAAGAATTCCGGGTCGCACAGGCCGCCCTTTCGACTATGGTCGCGCAAAGTTTCAAGGAAAACTCACATGTCTGTTTCCGCTGTTCAATCAACAACTGAAAACCAAACGAACAATGATTGGCGTGCTTCGCCAACAGTGCTGGTCAAGCGCTTGCCCCATAGTGAAGGGCTGGCGCTACCACAATATGAGACTGCTTTGGCCGCAGGTTGTGATGTGCGTGCAGCGCTCGTCAAGCCGATGATTTTGCGCCCTGGTGAACGCTTTATGGTCCCCACAGGTATTGCGATTGCTTTACCCCCGGGTTGGGAGGCACAGATGCGGCCACGATCCGGCCTAGCGGCGAAGCATGGCATTTCACTGGTCAATACACCGGGCACAATCGATGCTGATTATCGCGGTGAGATAAAAGTGATTTTGATCAATCACGGATCAGAGGAATTCGCCATCAATCGCGGTGACCGTATTGGACAGATGGTCATCGCCCCGGTGTGGCAGGCGAATTTTGAAGAAGTGGACGATCTCGACGAAACTGCGCGCGGGGCCGGCGGGTTTGGCTCAACAGGCGTCTAAGACGATTTCACAGCTTCTTCGCGAAACAAACGATCCGCTCAACCTCCTCAAAGCCCATCGCACCGTGGGCTTTGTGACTCGTGAAATTGTCGATTTCAGCATCGCTCGCAAACTCACGCAGGCCCTCGCTGCGCCCCCAATCCGCCACCGCGTCAACCAGACGCCGACCAACGCCCGTTTTGCGCACTGTCTCGTCCACATACCAAGCCTCTAAATACGCAACTGGTGTCGTTGCGCAGCCCTCCGCATAGGGGCGCGTACTCGCTTCAGCAAACCCCACTAGCCGGTCACCAGCATCGGCGACAAAAACCGCGCATTTATCAAACCCGTCAAAACAGCCGGTTTCAAAAAATTCGTCGATTTCCGGTGGGTCAAAGTTAGGGAAAAGCCTTCGCCGCAGCAGCGCCCATGCCTCTTTATCCGCCGGCCCAACTGGCCGAACGGCCACATCTATGTCGTTTGTCATAACGTCTCTCTGTTCAAACACGCTTTCCCGCCATAAAAGCAGGCCTATGGATAAAATCCAAATGGAACGCTATGCGCGGCACATCTTGTTGCGGGAAGTGGGCGGACAGGGGCAAAAAAAGCTGCTGGCCGCACGCGTCTTGGTCGTCGGAGCCGGTGGGCTTGGTGCCCCAATCATTCAATATCTTGCGGCCGCAGGCGTTGGTACTATTGGCGTCGCAGATGACGACATCGTTGCGCTCTCAAATTTGCAGCGGCAAACCATTTTCCATACGGATGATGTTGGCCTAGCCAAGGTCAAAGCGACCGGGACTTTTGTCGGCCAACTCAATCCTGACATTGACGTTATCGAACATGATGTTCGCATCACGTCCGATAACGCTGACAGCATTATCCATGACTATGACCTAGTGATTGAGGGTGTCGATAATTTTGAGACACGTTACGTTCTGAATGATGCCGCAATACTCGCCAAAAAAACACTAATCTCAGCTGCCGTCGGGCGTTTTGAAGGTCAACTCGCTACCTTTAAACCCTACATTAACCCCGGTATTTTGCCTTGCTACCGCTGTTTTGTGCCTGAGGCGCCGCCGTTGGACCAGCAGGTCAATTGTGCAGAGGAAGGCGTGCTTGGTGCGGTAACCGGCGTCATGGGCACCCTGGCCGCTATGGAAGCATTGAAAGAGCTGATCGATGTCGGCGTCAGTCTCGCTGGTAACGTTGTATTGTATGAAGGCCTCAGCGCGACTTTTCGTACGGTTACATTGCCCGCTGATCCCAATTGCCCAAGCTGTGGGGGTCAGCAATTAAAACAGAAGTAATATTCTGTATGCTGCCTGTTTTCCAAGATTAATCTTCTAGGGTAATTACAACAACACTGCCAGGCGCGACATCAACTTTTGTTTCGCTAAATGCAGGTCGACGCAATCTTGGAATGACACCGTTTGAAAAGGCGATAGGTTCTTTTGGGATACCCAAGGCACCACGGTTAAGACGTCCATCACCATTTTCATCAAGATAAGCAGCGAAAGCGTAATCACCGGGTTCCAATCCTAGGAACCGAACAACAGCGACGCCATTTTCATCCAACACACCGCGATGTTTCATCGCCGCCATTTCTAGAAAATTATCTTCGCTATCATAGACCGTCAATCGAACCGCTTGTCCGGCTTCGGTTTCGAAATTTGTTTGCACAGCAGCAACGACCCCATTGGGATCGGAATATTTGAGAAACGGGTTTGAAACCGGCACGCTGTCAGCATGAGCCATACTCATCCCCGCCAGCATTACAACAATTCCCCAAAACACGCGCAAAACGATTACCTTCTCACCATGCCGCTTTCACGGTCAAAACCTCCGACGCCTAGATGGCGCAGGGCCCCCTAAGATGCGCCGCGATGCTGTGGATTCAACTAAAATTTTCACTATATCACGCAGTTGTAACAATCTGTGACCACCTTGCCACGCCTATGCCCATAAATACTGGGCTCTAGAGCAATCGGAGCGAAAGGGTGAGTGAAACTTTAACGCGCTGAAAACAATAAAAATGATCCATACGCATCGAAGTGGGACATCACAGAATGCCCCAATACCGACCCAATTGAGCATCGGAATTGGTTGAGCCCAGGAATTAAGAACTCTCAATCAAGCTATTTTCGGCTCCAAATCGGAATCGAGGCCGAGGATCACTCGGTCGGGTGGCTTATGTCCATCAGCGAACATTTTAATGTTAATAACGACCCGGGCCCCCATCTCAATGCGACTTTCAACGGTCGCCGAAGCCATATGCGGTAGCAACACCACATTGGGTGCATTCAAAAGTTTTTCATTGGGCGCACCGCGCTCGTAAACATCAAGTCCTGCACCAGCGATACGTCCGGCCTCAATCAGATCGGCCAGCGCCGCTTCGTCAACGATTTCACCACGTGAGACATTCACCACATAGGCATGGGGTTGCAGCAATTCTAATCGGCGCCTGGACAACAAATGAAAAGTTGCTGGTGTATGCGGACAGTTTACTGAAACGATGTCCACATGAGCCAGCATTTGATCAAGGCTGTCCCAATATGTCGCCTGAAGTTCTTCTTCAACATGAGGATTGATCGGTTTGCGATTGTGATAATGAACAGCAAGACCAAAGGCACCGGCGCGGCGGGCGATTGCTTCACCAACGCGTCCAAGACCGATGATACCAAGCTTTTTACCGCGCACGCGATGACCAAGCATCCATGTTGGTGACCAACCGGCAAAGTCACCACTCTCTAATGCCCTGACCCCTTCTACCAGGCGCCTTGGCACAGCCAAAACCAATGCCATTGCCATGTCAGCGGCATCTTCTGCCAGCACTGATGGCGTATTCGTCACGGTGATGCCGCGCGCGTTGGCAGCAGCCACATCGATATGGTCTGTGCCAGCACCAAAATTAGCAACCAATTTCAACCGACTGCTTGCCGCTGCAAAAAAGTCCGCATCTAGCTGATCGCCAATCGTTGGTGCCAACACATCACAATCTTGAGCGAGCGAAATCAGATCGGCGCGAACCAGAGGAGCGTCATCCACCTGCAAGCGCGTATCGAATAAGTCTGACAGGCGATCTTCAACCGCGTCTGGCAGTTTTCGCGTGACTGCAACGGTGACTTTATTCTCAGTCATAAAATAGCCTTACCACGGACAGTTAAAAAGAATTTTTTTGTTTAGTTAACCAGCCATTAACGGCTCTGATGTCTGATAAGCATTTGTTCATATTTACCTGTGGTTAGAGTTGGCGATTATGAGAGGCATCCCGGCAAATTACGTCGCCGCAATCATTATGGCGGTGTTCTTTATGCCCGCGAGCATCACATCGGCGCAAGCCCAACAATCGACCGTATCGCCCCGTTTGGATACCCCGTCGGGATATCCGGTTCCCCGTTTTGTCTCACTCAAGGCGAGCAAAACCAATTGCCGCTCTGGGCCCAGTTTCGATCACCCCGTTCGTATTACCTTTATGCGCAAAGGGCTTCCTGTCATGGTCGTTGCCGAAACCAATGACCATTGGCGCAAAATTCGCGATTCTGACGGCGACGAATGTTGGTCACATCGATCAAAACTTTCAGGTAACCGTACCGCGCTGGTTGTTGTCGACGGTCTTGCCTTACACACACAGCCCGATACGGAAATGCCCATGCGTGCGCGCCTTGGAAAAGGCATTATTGGCCGTGTCGAGACCGTACAGGGGGACTGGTTACAGTTTTCCACAGACGGCATGAAAGGCTGGGCACCAATTTCCGGCTTTTGGGGTGCCAAAGACTAGCCCGCAAATGCTGCACCGCGGAATTGACCAAGACGCTTGCCGTGTTTACCTAGCGGCCAGTAAACGCAACACAGCAGATAATGACCGAATCAAAAAACAGTTATAATCGCGAAGAACTTCTTGAATGCGGATATCACGGCTTACGTGGTCCCGGCACAGCTCAATTGCCGGTACCGCCTATGCTCATGTTTGACCGCGTTTCTCTTATCAACGACGACGGCGGCGCTTATGGCAAAGGACGCATCGAAGCGGAGCTAGATATCAATCCAGATCTCTGGTTCTTCGACTGCCATTTTCCAAATGACCCTGTCATGCCAGGCTGCCTAGGCCTCGACGCTCTATGGCAGTTGATCGGGTTTTATTTGACCTGGTCGGGAAACCCTGGCCATGGCCGTGCTTTGGGGGCGAAAGACGTGAAATTTTCTGGTATGGTCGTGCCAACCGCAAAAACGGTTCGGTATGAAATCGACATACGTCGGATGATGCGCCGTCCTTTGATCCTTGGTATTGCCGATGGTGTGATGAAGGTCGATGGGCGCCAAATTTATGAAGCCAAAGATTTGCGCGTTGGCTTGTTTTCTGCGGAACAATTGGCAGCAGGCCTGTCTTTGTAGCGACACGCCTCAAACTGCCAGAATGAAAGGATTATTATGCGTCGCGTAGTGATTACGGGAATGGGTGTCGTCTCATCAATAGGCGGCGATGTTGAAGCTGTCACAACCTCTCTGCGCGAAAGCAAATCCGGCCTTTCTCGATCCGAACAATTTGCCGAACACGGATTTAAATGCCAAGTTTGGGCGCGCCCTCCTGTCAATGTGGAAGAAGTTCTAGACCGCCGCACGCGTCGTTTTATGGGTGAAGGGGCCGGCTGGAATTATATCGCGATGCAAGAAGCATTGGCACAGTCGGGTTTGGCCGAGGACGAGATCAGCAACCCTATGACCGGGATTATCATGGGGTCCGGCGGGCCATCGACCCAAGCCATAATTGAAGCAGCGGACAAAAACCGCGCCACCGGCAGCACCAAAAAAATTGGACCAACGGTTGTTCCAAAAGCCATGTCGTCCACTAACTCAGCGACGTTAGCGGTTCCGTACAAAATTTTAGGCGTCAACTATTCGATTTCATCAGCATGCGCCACATCTGTACATTGCATTGGCGCGGCAGCTGAACAAATCATGTGGGGCAAGCAAGATGTTGTCTTTGCTGGCGGTGGTGAAGAATGCGATTGGAGCATGTCGAACCTATTTGACGCCATGGGCGCGATGTCGACGGAATTTAACGACACACCCGAAACTGCAAGCCGTGCCTATGACCGCGACCGCGACGGCTTTGTTATCGCTGGCGGTGCAGGTGTTGTGGTCCTGGAAGAATATGAACGTGCCAAAAAACGTGGCGCAAACATTCTCGGTGAAATCGTTGGCTATTATGCCAATTCAGATGGGTATGACATGGTTCAGCTTTCGGGCGAAGGTGCTGTGCGATGCATGCGCGGTGCGATGGAAACGGTCCGCCAACCCATCGACTATCTAAATCCGCACGGCACTTCGACGCCGGTCGGTGACCAAAAAGAAACACAAGCAATCCGCGAAGTATTCGGCTCTGAGATTCCTCATTTTTCATCAACAAAATCTTTAACCGGTCACTCACTCGGGGCCGTTGGTGCACAAGAGCTGATCTATGGTCTAATCATGATGCGCGATAAATTCATTACAGCATCAGCCCATATTGAAAATATTGACCCCGAATTCGCTGACCTACCTATCGTCCGTGAACGCATTGATAATGCGAAAATCGATTGCTTCATGACGAACAGCTTTGGCTTTGGCGGCACAAATGGATGCCTAGCCGTCGCCCGGGTTTAGGAAGCCCCGATGCCGGAAATCTTCTATGCAAGCATTGCTGCAGCTGTCATTGCGAGCATCGGCCTATGGTGGTTTCGGCTTGTATTGCCAGTATTTCGAAAAAAACCAAAAACAACGCGCTATGGTATTTACGCGTTCGTTTGGCTTGCCTATTTCATTTTGACCGTGATCGTGATTACACGAACGGGCGCATAAAAAGGACTGAATAAAATGAGCGGTGAAGTTCAATTCCCTAAGGGCGACCTCATGAAAGGCAAACGCGGCATGATCATGGGCGTGGCGAATAAAAATTCGATTGCCTGGTACATTGCACAGCAAATGCACGCGCAAGGCGCCTCATTAGCCTTCACCTATGCCAACGAAGCGCTTGCCCGGCGCGTGCGGCCTTTGGCGGAAAGCCTCGATGCTGAGCTCATCTTAGAATGCGATGTGCTTTCAGACGCGTCCATGGAAACGGCCTTCAAAACGGTCGAAGATAAATGGGGTGAGCTTGATTTTCTTGTTCATGCGATCGCCTTCACCGACAAAACGGCCCTTGAAGGATCATTTGTCGAAAACACAACGCGGAAAATTTTCCGCGACACTATGGATGTTTCAGCATTTTCTTTTGTTGATTCCGCGAATCGCGCCGCAAAACTAATGAAAGATGGCGGGTCCATGATAACGCTGACCTATCTTGGCTCCGAACGCACAGTGCCAAATTACAACGTCATGGGCGTCGCCAAAGCCGCGCTGGAAGCATCTACGCGGTACATTGCGCGCGACCTTGGCCCAAAAAATATCCGCGTTAACGCCATCTCAGCTGGCCCCATTAAAACCCTAGCTGCCGCAGGGATTTCGTCGGGTCGTCACATGTTTTCGTTTAGTCGGAAAGCAAGTCCATTGCGCGATGACACGGATCCAAAAGGGGTCGCAGGCGCAGCTTTATACTTGCTGTCAGACCTTGGTGCATCATGCACTGGCGAAACGCATCATGTGGATGGCGGATTCCATATTGTGGGCATGCCAGACGAAGCGGCCTTGAAGGAGTAGCGAAGCTACTCCAACGCTTTCAATAGATATGGCGAAGGATTAATGCGCACATACCCATCCGTATGATCCGCCATATGTTCCAACCAATATTTGTGGCCAGCACCATAAACCACAACCACGCGATCCCCCGGCCCTGTGACGTCCATCAGTTTTGACCAAATTTTTGCATTTCGCATGAACCAATAGGCTTGTAATTCAGCACCTGGTTGATCCTCACCCAGATCAAAATCTGACAAGCCGTAATAAAAATCTGCCGCTGACATAGGGCCGGTATTAAGCTTGTAAAGTTTTTCCGCGATGTGATCATCTTTCGTTTTTTCGGTAAATTCTTCAACCATGCTTTGCGCATTGGCGAGAAACTCACTGATCTTGTCTCCTTGACCACTCGCCTGTGCGTGCGCCATCACTTTGCCAAATGGGAAATAATCAGGCTCATCTGATGATGGTTGCTCATCAATGCCGTAAACCCTTGTAATACCAATATTTTGGGCCAATCTGTACGCGACTTGAGCCCGTTCATTTTCGTTCTCGGCTAAGGTTTGATCTGAAAATTCAGCAAATTTTGGATCGATAAAGTCTGGCGCATCCGTCACCCGTTCTGTGACAACAACATTTGGATCAAAGCGCGCCAAAGCGCTCGCCAATTCGTCAAGTTCTTGCTGTCGGCGTGGCGTTAAAACACTTTGCGTTTCCACATTGATCAGGTCACTCGTTGATCCTGCCATGTGATATGTCCCCAGGATCATCACTTGCACAGCCTGCGGATTATCTTCGCGTGCTATACCGTCCTTAGTGCCCGCATTAGGCGTTACTGCACAGCCTGCAATGGCTGTCATGAGAATGACTGATAGATATTTAAACATGTCGCGACCCCGTGTTGCCGTTCTTTCCTATCGTTGACCATTCAAGCTATTGATGGAAAGGAAAAATCGGTAGGACGTTGCAAGTTTACGCTGTTTCGATCACCAAGTGACGAAGAAAGGCATGCTGATCATGGCAGTTTCTGCGAAAGACATCATTAAACAGCTAGACCTCGCCCCCCATCCTGAAGGGGGCTGGTACCGGGAAACTTGGCGTGCTGGCGCACCACCTGGCACCCGCGCCAGCGCTACGGCGATTTATTTCTTATTGGACAAAGGCCAGCGATCCCATTGGCATAAGATCGATGCAACCGAGATTTGGCTTTACCATGCAGGTGCACCATTGCGCCTTGAGATCTCCGACGATGCAAGAACGATCAAAACCGTCACTTTAGGAGCGGATTTTGCTCAAGGTGAACAGCCTCAAGCCATTGTTCCACCCGACTGTTGGCAGGCCGCACAAACATTCGGCGATTGGACATTGGTGAGCTGTACCGTGGCACCAGGATTTGAATTTACCGGATTTGATCTCGCTGCGCCGGATTGGACGCCCGGCGCATAGACTATTCGATTTCGCCAACCAACGCGATGTAAGTGTGATCATCGCTAATGGCGATGCGGGTGATGTTGTGCAAACCGTCGACCGCATAATCACCAACTACCTGCCATTGTGGCGCGGTGTTTTCCAGCGCGTTAAACATCAAGGTTGATCCGTTGCCTGCCATCAGGCCCGCTAACTCACCAGTATCGGAAAAGACGACAACGAAATCCTGCACATCAACGGGCAATCCAACTACATTACTCACCGCACGGGTTCGAAGATCAAAAAACATGACTTGGTGAATCTCATCGGGATCGATAGCCGTAAAAAACAGCCCTTGCCCATCCGGTGTCGCATGAAAACTGCGCCCAATATTGTCGGCGATTGCTTCGGACTGATCGCTTTCGACATCGACAAGGTGCAACGCCGGCGGTTCACTGCGCAAAAAGACACCGAGCTTTTCGCCACCGGCAAGCCACGCGTAATATCCCAATGGCGCAAAGTCGATAGCAGCTTCGCCAGGCCCACCCGTTTCAGGCGCGAAATGCACCCGGGTCACGTCGCCCGCTTCATTTTCTTGGATGTAGGAAACGCCAAAATCCGCGGGTGCTGTTTTGGGCGAGTATTCGCTGATCGTCGGTGAATCATGGAACAATCGCTGCTGCTTACTAACAAGGTCAAAGACCCAAATGTCAGTCTTTCCCGTCGCATTTTCTGAAACGAAATAAAACTCATGGGTCCCGGGAATGAACGATGGTTGATTGTCATAACCAGGCGCATTGGTGACATTTAGAAGATCGCGCAAGACGAGCCCTTCGTCGCCAAAATCCATAGACGCAACAAAGATATCAGTCTGTGGCGGGTTCGCCGTATCAGCAGCAAGGTCCGGTCCCTCCGCTTCGTTATTTGCTGGTGCACAGGCCGCCAATGTGAGGGCAGTACAACCAGAAAGCCATAAACGGTTCATTATTCACCCCCCACAAAGACGCGCACATCGCGGGCTAATGCCTCTAAGGACGGTTGATGGATATACATCATATGTCCAGATTCATAATAGGTCAGGGTCAATCTAGAGCGATCAAACCCTGGCTGGGCCATGGTCATTTCAGTACCAAAGAACGGTGTGGCAAGATCGTAATAGCCATTGGCCGCCAGAATGCGCAGATCTTTGTTCTGGCGCATGGCCTTTTCTACATAGGGCGCAACATTCACATAGGAATTTCGTCCGCCCGCATCGCCTGTGTCCCAATTCCAATTACGCACACCACCAAGCGTCGTGTAGGGCTGTGTGATATCCACATCGAGATCTCGGCTAAAGTAATCCAAAATGCCGGCCGTATAAGCGGCATCAATACCGTATGCGGACGGATCATATTCTGGATTCTCACCAACACCGTCCGCCTCGGCACCAGTAAAACGCGCATCGAGACGACCAACCGCCAATCCTTCGTCGCGCAAAAGCTCGCGCATGAAACGACGGAGGGGAATCCGCAAATTTGAGCGGGTTACATAAGTTTGCGAAAGACCAATAAAGTTGGCAAGGCGTGCTGCAACCGCATCCCGCTCAGTTTCTGCCATGAGCTGCCCTTTCAATAGGGCGGGCATATAATCATCCGTCGCAAAAACCCGCGCATCAGCTAGGAAGCGCTCAAGGTCACCATCCCATGGGGTTTGATCAACCTTGCCATGATACCAGGCGGTCGCCGCATAGCTCGGCATTAGCCCAATATACCCAACGTCATTACCGTCATCAGTGGCGTCATAGCCAAAATTCAATACGGTTGAGATCAACACCACGCCATTGATGGCAATGTCTGTCCAACCGCTTTCAAGCGCATCCAATAACGCTGCTGATCGGGTTGTCCCATAACTTTCGCCCATCATATATTTTGGCGAGTTCCATCTTTTGTGCTCAACGAGCCAACGGCGAATAAACTCGCGGATGGACGCGGCGTCTTTGCTAACGCCCCAATAATCATCCGTGGAAGCATCGCCCAATGTCCGTGACCAGCCAGTACCAACAGGATCGATGAAAACCATATCTGCGACATCGATAATGGATTCAGGATTGTCGATGAGATCATACGGTGCCGCACCATCATCATCCGGGTCAGAGGGCAAGCGTACCCGCTTCGGTCCGAAGACACCCATATGCAGCCAGAGTGACGCCGAACCCGGCCCCCCATTAAATATGAAGGCAACCGGACGTTCGCGGGGGTCCGCATAACCGTCGGCGATATAGGACGTTGAAAAAATAGACGCGACCGCTTCGCCTTTGTCGTTTTCCAGAAATGTCTCGCCGGCGATAACCTTATAGCTGATCGAGCGACCATTGGCAGTGATCCGTGCGTCAGTTTCATATCGCCGCGGTTCATCCTTGCCGGCGTCTTCCATGTTGGTTTGAGTTGATTGATCTTGTGCTTCCGCACAGCCACTGACCAACAACAACGCAAAGGCGGCGAGGACGATTCGACCCATATTCTCTCTCACTTTTTGGTGGATTTACGAGTTTTTCTTTTCTTCAACCCAACGGTTGATTTTCTGTTCGAGCACCGGCAACGGCATTGAGCCCGTCAACAACACCTCATCGTGGAATTCACGAATATCAAACGCATCACCAAGTTCTGCTTCCGCAAAATCTCTTAATGCATTCATCTTCAGCATACCAAGCTTGTATGAACATGCCTGTCCTGGCCAAACGGAATAACGCTCAACCTCACGAGTTACTGCCGCGCGGGTATCACCAGTGACGCCGACCATATAGTCGATCGCTTCTTCGCGGGTCCATCGCTTGTGATGCAAACCAGAATCCACCACAAGACGCGCCGCCCGGAAAAGCTCTGACTGCAAACGACCGAGATCGCCTTCTGGGTCGTTTTCATACATCCCCATTTCGGCTGCTACCTGCTCTGAGTAGAGCGCCCAGCCTTCAGAAAATTCTGAATAGCCAAGCATGTTGCGAATCAGCGGTAAACCAGCTGCACGCTCTAGAGAGCGTTGGAAATGGTGCCCTGGCACTGCCTCATGATAGGTCAAAGTCTTCAGCGTATGCTTTGGCCAATCTGCAGTATCTTTTAGATTGATCCAGTAAATCCCTGGACGAGTTCCATCGAGTGATGGAGAATTGTAGTAACCGCCCGGTGCGGAATCTTGTTCATAGACCGGTATCCGGCGCACTTCGACAGTCTGGCTCGGGATCGTGCCAAAGCGATCAGGTGCCCGCACCATGATCTCGTCTATTTGAACATTGAGGTCAGCCAGCAATTCTGCGCGGCCATCATCTGTATTCGGATAAACTGCACCTTCGCGTTCACCAATGGCGATAAAACGATCCGCGACGGACCCTTCCATTGAGCCTTGCCCTTGCAGGATAGAGTCCATTTCTGCGGTGATCCGGGCAACTTCAGACAGTCCCAATTCGTGAATGTCTTCACCGGTCATGCCGCCAGCACCATATGAATTCAACGCATGCTGATAAAACGCTTCACCTTCTGGTCCTAAGCGCCAAACGCCGGCATCGCGCCCTGCCTGCGGTACAAGGTTGCCAAGGGTTGCCCCAAGGCGGGAATAGGCCGGGTAGACAACGGTCTCGACCAAGCTTGCCGCTTGGCTTTTCAGGGCATCGCGCTCTTCAGCTGACATTTCTTCAATCGCGTCAACTTTAGATCGGAATGTCGTCACCAATGGATTTTCATTTGCTGCGGAGGACGTAAACGCTGACGCTGACCGCTGCGCCCCTTCAAGAGCAAAATATGGCGGCACAATCCCAATAGCCGCATCGTTGCCGATGGACTCAATGACCTCGTCAAGCACGCGGCCAATCTCAGTGATACGCGCCAAATAATCCTCAGCATCCGCTTTTGAATTCATCGGTTGCTGATTTTGCAAAAGCCTTGGCAGGCCAAGATGAGGTCCTGAGAGTTGCGTCACAACATAGGGTGAGCCAGAGCCCCAAAATGAAGAACCACCAAAATCGAACTGATTGCGCTGTGCCCCCGTTTCATAGGCAGAACGCAAAACGTCGTAAGTAACAGCCGCTTGTAGATCGAGTTGTTGGCGGTCGATGCCCCGGATTTCTTGCAAGAAGCTTTCATTCATTTGGCGGGCGCGTTGGTTGCCTTCAAAGCCATATTGCCCGAGGCGGCTGTTATACCCTTCGCCAGCAATATCTTCGCTAACGCCTAAAGACGTCGCCCAGGATGGGGCTTCGCGCAAAACTTCGGCTGCATGACGATCTGCCATAGCAAACAAAGACTGTGACGCGGTTAGCGCTGGTGCCTCGACCTCGGCCGGTGTTTCGGTCGCAGCTGTTTCTGATGTTGGTGTGCCACCTTGCTCGCAACCCACAAGGCCAAGTGATAGAGCCGCTATACTGCAAACAAATACGCGTGATGAAATCTTACCCATAACCCAAATCCCCTTGATTATTTGGCCTCGTGTTATCTGGCCGCTTGATTATCTCGCCCCTTGGTCGCCTAGCCTTATCCCCGTCAGACCGCCTCTTTCCTACCATTAACCTAAACCGGGCAGATCGAAATACCCAGCCCCCGGTCAAGGTCAGATATCTGAATAATAAAAAACGGGACCGCTTTGCAACGGCCCCGTCAGTAACATTTTCGCTATAAAAACAGAAGCTTAGTTGCCGCCGCCTTCACGCTCGATTTCTTGACCTGTTTCCTGGTCAACAACCTTCATCGACAACCGCACTTTTCCGCGATCGTCGAAGCCAAGAAGCTTGACGAATACTTCGTCGCCCTCTTTGACTATATCGGTGGTTTTCTCGGCACGTTCCGGTGCCAATTGGGAAATATGGACAAGCCCATCACGCGGTCCAAAGAAGTTTACAAACGCACCAAAGTCCATGGTTTTGACAACCTTGCCTTTGTAGACCTCACCAACTTCAGGCTCTGCCACAATGGAATGAATCCATTTATGGGCTGCCTCAATTTTCTCTTTGTCGCTTGAGGCAATCTTGATCAGACCTTCATCATCGATATTGATTTTGGCACCCGTTTCTTCAACGATTTGACGGATAATTTTTCCGCCAGCACCAATCACGTCACGGATCTTATCTTTATTGATCTGCATCGTTTCAATGCGTGGCGCATAATCACCAAGATCATCACGGGCGGTATCCAATGCCTTAGACATTTCGCCAAGGATATGCATGCGGCCGTCTTTGGCTTGGCTTAGCGCCACTTGCATGATCTCTTCGGTAATACCGGCAATCTTGATATCCATCTGAAGTGACGTCACACCTTGATCGGTACCAGCAACTTTAAAGTCCATATCGCCAAGATGATCTTCGTCACCCAGAATATCAGACAACACGGCATAGCGTTCGCCCTCTAGGATTAGCCCCATCGCAATACCGGCAACTGGGCGTTTGATTGGCACGCCGCCATCCATCATGGCCAGCGAACCACCACAAACAGACGCCATGGATGATGAACCGTTTGATTCTGTAATCTCAGAAACCAGGCGGATCACATATGGAAATTCTTCTTGGCTTGGTACCACGGCTTTAAGTGCACGCCAGGCCAATTTTCCGTGACCAATTTCGCGGCGCCCAGTAAAGCCCATACGTCCGACTTCACCGACTGAATATGGTGGGAAGTTATAGTGGAGCAGGAACTGCTCTTTATACGTCCCAGCGAGAGCATCGATGAATTGCTCATCTTCGCCCGTTCCAAGCGTTGCCACGACAAGCGCTTGTGTTTCACCACGGGTAAATAGTGCCGAACCATGGGTGCGCGGTAAAACGCCCGCTTCCGCAACGATCGACCGAACCGTTTTTGTGTCACGGCCATCGATCCGTTCGCCGGTATCAAGAATGCCACCACGAACAATGTCAGATTCGATTGATTTGAAAGCACCACCAACAACTGATTTTGACGGCGCATCTTCGTTCTCGTCGTCACAAAGCGATTCAACAGCTTTATCTTTGGCCGATGCCAAAGCGCTTTGTCGATCTTGTTTGATCTGAATTTTATACGCTGCTTTCACATCATCTTCGACAATGCCGCGTACTTGTGATTCCACATCAGAATTGTCTGGTGCGGTAAAGTCCCAAGGCTCTTTGGCGCAATCCTCTGCAAAATCAATGATCAAATTGATCGCTTCTTTTGCAGCTTTGTGACCAAAGGCAACGGAGCCAAGCATGACGTCTTCGGATAGCTCTTTCGCTTCCGATTCGACCATCATCACAGCATCGGCAGTACCGGCCATAACAAGGTCAAGTTGCGTTTCTGGCATTTCATCGATGGTTGGGTTCAAGACGTAGTCACCATTGATATAACCAACTCGCGACGCCGCAATCGGGCCAAGGAATGGCACACCGGCGATCGTCAGCGCTGCAGATGCAGCGATCATCGCAACAACATCAGGATCGTTCTCAAGGTCATGCGAAAGAACTTGCGCAACCACGAGGACTTCATTTTTAAAGCCTTTAGCAAAAAGGGGTCGGATCGGTCGGTCGATTAAACGTGATGTCAGTGTTTCTTTTTCCGTCGGACGGGCTTCACGTTTGAAGTAACCGCCGGGCACGCGGCCTGCGGCGTAGTAACGTTCTTGGTAGTGAACCGTCAGCGGAAAGAAATCGAAATTCGGATTTGGTTGCTTCGCAGCCGTCACGGCCGCGAGCACAGAAGTGTCACCATAGGTGGCGAGCACCGCACCGTCGGCTTGGCGCGCGATGCGCCCAGTTTCTAGGGTCAGCGTGCGACCGCCCCATTCAATCGATTTTTTCGTAGTATTAAACATAGTTGTTTTCTCTTCTCTTCGTAATGCGCCGTACGCGGATCGTACGTGCGCGCGGGTTATGAGCCCAACATCAAAACGCCGCCCTATTGGCGGCGCTCATCTATCGGGGCTGCATTCTAATGGCGCCATCCAATCGGATCGTCGCGCCGTTAATCATTGTATTTTTACATATTTCCAATGCCAGTGAGGCATATTCATCAGGGCGCCCTAAGCGTTTCGGGAAGGGCACCATCGCGGCAAGCGCATCTTGAACCTTTTGGTCCATACCTGCCATCATAGGTGTCCAGAATATACCAGGGGCAATCGTATTCACGCGAATGCCAATATTCATCAAATCGCGTGCAACAGGCAACGTCATGCCAGCTACGCCAGCCTTCGACGCACCATAGGCGGCCTGGCCCATCTGCCCTTCAAACGCGGCAACAGATGCTGTGTTGATAATCACGCCGCGTTCGCCATCTTCTTGTGGATCGTTCTTTTCCATCTCAGCAGAAACAAGACGAATGCAGTTGAAACTACCAACAAGATTGATATCGATAACTTTCTTGAAGCTTTCCAACCGATGCGGGCCATTTTTGCCAACGGTCTTTTCGCCGATGGCAATGCCAGCACAGTTGATCAGAATTGAAGGCGTTCCATGGGCAGCAACGGATTTTTCTAAAGCACTCGCGACACTGTCTTCACTGGTCACATTGGTTTCGCAAAAGATGCCGCCGAGCTTTTCAGCTAATGCTTCGCCCTTATCCGCATTGAGATCCCACAAGGCGGTTTTGACGCCTGCTTCATGTAACAATTCTGCGGTTGCGGCCCCAAGACCCGATGCGCCACCAGTAATAATGGCAGAAGTATCGTTTAGCTTCATTTTGTTCCTTTTCTCCAGCTAACGCTGAAAGTCTTGCCGCGCACATTAGCGAAAGCAGGAATTTTTATCCTGAAAGCCCAAATGGCCCCCCGCAATTTCGCGGGGACAAATTAGGGCCAAACGCTAGCGGCGTAGACCAAGTTCTTCGATCAACTTCTGGTAACGCGCTTGATCATTGCGCTTTACATAATCCAGAAGGCGACGGCGCTGTGAGACCATTTTCAAAAGGCCACGGCGCGAATGATTGTCTTTTTTATGCGATTTAAAATGCTCGGTTAGCGTCGTAATCCGTGAGGACAAGATCGCAACCTGGACTTCTGGCGAACCTGTATCGCCTTCTTTTTGCGCAAATTTTTTGATGAGTTCAGCCTTACGGCTAGCCGTAATCGACATATTCTTTCTCCGCGGCGTCCCTATAATGCCGGCCCCGCCGGGACGCCGTCCAGCAGGGTCAGGGAATTTGGGCGGCTTATGGGGGAAAAATGCCCGGAAAGCAATAGGGAGATGGCCCCAGCGAAAAGGTCATTTTAAGCCGAAAGCGGTCTTTATCTAAAGAGCCTTAAAGCCCCATCGACAGGCGATCACCGCGATGCGGTACTTTTCTAACAAACCGTGACTTGCCCACTAATGGTGCGCTCAATTACCCGCGCGCTCAGCGCGGCACCAGCTTTCGACGCATGACTGCCATCTGCCGCATAGAGACGATTGATATTTTCCGCTTGCAACCAACAGGTTCCGACAGTTGCTACCATTGCCCCATGCCGAGCCGCACCGCGTTTATAGGTCTGCTGCAACATGTTGAGCATTTCTTTTTGTGATCTTGGGGGCTTGAAGCCCTGTGCCGGCGACGCATCATATACCTCATGGCCATCGCGACGAGGCCAGGTCTCAAACAAAATAAGCGCTGCCTTTTCTTCACGAGCACGGGTACGGAACCAAAGTAACGCCTGATCAAACTCAATGCGCTCACGCTGAAAGAATGCAGCCATGCTTCGGTCTTGTAGGACAATCACGTCCCAATCCCGATCTTCGAGCTTCTGCATTAATCGCGGATCATCGACGTAATCGATAAGGTTGGCACCGCCATCAGCAATCATAGCCGTCTGATATTTTATCCGAATGCCGTCCTTTATTCGGTTTACTTGCGCGACCTGATTGGGAACATCGTGCTGAAACGTGTAAGAATTCCCGATAAAGAGAATATGAACGTCCTGATGACGCGCGTCTGGGCCTTCACATGACGCCAAGGCGAAAAGAGCGACAATGATTCCAGCGATCGGAGCATTACGGAGCATTGCCCTAATATATAGCGACAGCCTTTCCGATGCATTAAAGAGGCCGATGGCTTAACCACGCAATTAGGACGCTTTTATACTATTCGCTGTCTTTTTCTAAACCGTCGAAATCCCAGACTTTTTCATCGGCTAGATGGCTGAGCCGAACATTTTGTATTGCACGAAACATCACGTCCCGGCGGCCTGGGCGGCGCTCTTCCCACTCATTCAGCATTTGCTTCATGGCTGCGCGCTGCAGCCCTTCTTGCGTACCGCAAAGATTACACGGAATGATCGGGAATTTCAGGGCTTCTGCAAATTTCGCGATATCGGCTTCGGCACAAAATATCAGTGGGCGTAAGACCAAAACATCACCCTCATCATTAAGCAGCTTTGGCGGCATCGCGGCCAGTCGCCCACCATGAAAAAGATTGAGCATAAATGTTTCAAGCGAGTCATCACGGTGGTGCCCAAGCACGATTGCATCGCACCCTTCTTCCCGAGCCACCCGATAAAGAATGCCACGACGCAGTCGGGAACAAAGAGCACAATAGGTTTGGTTTTCAGGAACCTTTTCAGTGACAATTGAATAGGTGTCTTCAGTGATGATGCGATGTTGCACCCCAAGTTTTTCGAGATATTCAGGCAGCACATATTTTGGGAAACCGGGCTGACCCTGATCGAGATTGCAAGCGATAATCTCTGCCTTCAGTGCCCCTTGCCATTTCA
The DNA here is from genome assembly GCA_021776315.1 of Hyphococcus sp. GTDB lineage: Bacteria > Pseudomonadota > Alphaproteobacteria > Caulobacterales > Parvularculaceae > Hyphococcus. Next base: position 36,726 of record JAJFGD010000191.1, read on the forward strand.
GGTCGAGCAATGCCGCTAACAAAGTGTAACTGTCCTTGCCGCCGGACAAACACACCAACCACTTCTGCGGTTGCCCATTGGCTTTTGGTGCGTCCATGGAAAACCGACCAACCGCCTCTTGAGTTTGCCTGAGAATGCGTTTGCGCAGTTTTTTGAAAGAAACAGAGGACGGCACATCAGCATAGACGGCCGAAGGTCCGCCGCGCTCGGTTTCAAAGTTTTCGGCGTCCGGCATTGTTTTTCTATCCCTGTCCCTGGCGGCCACCAATAATCTCAATATGCAGACAACCAACGCTCATTGGCGCTGTCTGTAACAGATAATGCGGCCGAAACCAGCCGATCAAGGTCATCTAAAACGCGATTATAGGACGGGTCAGAAAAATAGGCCGCGGCGCGGAAAATACGCCCCGCGCACACGACCCGTTTTCGGCGGATTACGGGGGGAGAGAGGGAACATCCGCACGATTGTTTCATGGATACTACGTGCGGTGATTTAATTTGGATCACTCGCCCACAGAATTTTGTTCCGGGGCAAAATGAGCATCCAAAAATTCTAAAAAGGCTGGCCAATCTTCCCTCACCGTGCCGTGAGTGCCTGGGCGGATCCAAAAAGCGATATCCGCCTCTGGACGCCAATCATTGAGACGCTTTTGATCGAGACCTTTGTGACCGTAAAGCTCGTAAACTGCATCGGCGGCTTCTGCTGCGCGATAAGCCCCATTTGGGTCGGACCAAACGTCACGACGGGCATTGCCCAAAAGCATGGGACGCGGCGCAACCAATGCCAGCAAATGATGTTGATCAATTGGCATCTCTTCTTCACGTCCTGCATAGGCCGCATAGGTATGAGAAAACCAATGAGGGTATTGGTCCGTGATCTGATTGACAGACTCACCACGCTTCTGTCGGTTTAAAGAGGCACCGCCCGTGCCCGATTGATGTGCGATAACACCATCGACGCGATCATCAAACGCCGCAACGATCAATGCCGATTTGCCATAACGGGAATGACCATAGGAAATAATGCCGTCCTGATCGACACGGTTGTCCATGGCTAACACATCCACGATCCTGGAATAAGCCCAACCCCAAGCCCCAATTGCACCCCAACGCGTCGTATCATCTGTGTGGCCTGCGGACATTTCTCGCAAAGACGCCAAGCCAGCTTCACGCGCATCTGGAATAAACTCACCAGGAAAGATCGCCGCAAAACCGAACCCATGAGATAAAATCTCTTTCATTGGCGGGGTCGCATTATAGCGTCCAAAAATATAGCCAAAGATCGGCGAGGCAAAACCCTCGACACACGATCCCGCGCCTTCTGGTCGATAAATATCGGGATGGCGTATCGTGTCCCAGCGCGGGCAAAACGAGGCCATCATGATCACTGGTGACGGTGTTGTCGCTTGTTTCGGTAAAACGATGTTAATGCGAAATTCAGGCGTCTGGGCGCTGGTACCATTAAAGGTCGCTGTTGCCTGAACGGTCACCTCTTCAATGATGCCCAACCCATCAAAGGCATTTTCGTCGATAGTTTTTCGCTCAACGATTGTCAGGTCCGACTGGTCCGGCATAACTCCATAGACATGCGCTTCTAGAGCGTCACGAATTTCATGTTTGCGTTGATCATTCCAATCTTCAGGCTGCGCAGTCTCTGGCAACAATGAGGGTTCTGCGACCGGGCCATCGGGATTAAGGTTGGTCCAGGCAAGGGTCATCTGAACGCAACCCGCCATAGCCAGGAGCGGCAAAATTGCCAATAGCTTCATCTGTTTTGGAAATTGCCGTCGCATCTGTCCCACCCACATTATTGGTAGATAGTCTTGTCTCGCACAGATGCAACGTGCAATTCAAAAATCGGTAAAATGCTCAAATTTGCGCCCAGCCGTCGCCAGCGCCGACCCGATTCACTGTTAAACGCCAGTTATCACTGATCTTCTTTGGGTTGAAGTTTAAACACATTGTGATTGAACTGACGCCATCCCTCGCCCGTTTTGATCCAATCCGTCACTTCCATTTCATCATATCTGATAAGTTCATATCGTGTCCGGCCCTGTTTTTTGCCGGCCACGCCCCAATCAGAAATCAACGCATCTCCCTCCCAATCGGCCGTAATTGGATGAAGGTCGCCGGAATTATCAGCCCAAAAGGCACGCAATTTATAAGCTCCTTTGAATTGGTAGTATGCTACTCCTTCAAATATAGCAGTCGTTTCTTCACCAGTTTTAGGATCTTCACCGGTGTGCATCTCAATGCGATAATCGAGGCGTGAAAATCTACCATCTAGGGCCGGTGACCATCTCATTGTGCTTTGAGCAGGTACGCCAAAGGCGGGACCTGACGAAATCCATTCTCCTTCAAAAGGATTCAATTTTTTGGGTAATTTTTGAGCCTGAACAGGTAAATTTGAATTTATAATAAGAAGCAAACTAAACAGCGATAAGACTAGCAAGCGATTCATAAAACTATCTCCGTTATAATAATGGCTTTTATAATCGACGCTCGAAATGTACTCATTTCGACAAATGAGCGCGCCTAAACAGGCATCATATGCGGATAAAGCTCAGATAGGTAGGGATACGTCCTTCGCGATATGCTTTCGCCTCATAACGGGTTTGAGGCCAATCGTCAGGGCAAACTTTCCAGTCATCCGCACATTCAGCTGTCCATTCAAAGCCGACCGCACTCTGGCTATGCATTAAGGTCCAGCGAATATAGTCCGGAATATCCGATGCCACGCGCAAAGTCCCGCCTGGCCTGATCAACCGTTCCGCCTCAGCAAAAAACCATGGCGAAATCATTCGCCGTTTATGATGGCGCGCTTTCGGCCATGGGTCAGGATGCAAAACGAACAGGCGATTCAATGAATGGTCTGGCAAAGCTTCCATCAAGACACGTGCGTCACCAAAATGGATGCGGATATTTTCTAGCTTTTGCTCGTCAATTTGCGTCACTAATTTTGCAACACCGTTGATAAACGGTTCCGCCCCAATCATACCGATATTTGGATTTTGATTGGACTGCCAAGCCAAATGCTCACCGCCGCCAAAACCCACTTCAAGCCAGACTTCTTTTGACTCAGGAAAGATGTTTTGCAGATCGATCTGGTCCGTCGTCGGGTCAGGCATAGAAATTTTTGGCAAGACCGTTTTCATTAACTCGGCCGAACGCACTCGCAGCGGCTTATCAATGCGACGCCCATAGGTATTGGGAATATATGTTGGTTTGTCGTTCATGACCGCCTAATCCAATGAAAAACAGCGCACCCAAAAATTGGATACGCTGCATTCTATTCCTTTTGAACATCGTTTGGGTCGATGTACCGCCCTTAAAACGATGCCTTCAACGCATCTACAAGGTCTGTCTTTTCCCAAGAGAAACCGCCATCCGCATCGGGTTCGCGACCAAAATGGCCATAAGCAGCAGTCCGCGCATAAATTGGCTTGTTTAGATCAAGTGCGCGACGGATACCTGACGGCGAAAGGTCCATCACTTCTGCAAGCGCTTTTTCAAGCGCTGCCTCATCGACCTTGCCCGTTCCGTGAAGGTCGACATAAACAGATAATGGCTGTGCCACGCCGATGGCATAGGAAAGCTGAATTGTGCAACGATCTGCAAAACCTGCGGCCACAACATTCTTCGCAAGGTAACGGGACGCATAAGCCGCCGAGCGGTCAACCTTGGTTGTGTCTTTGCCGGAAAACGCACCGCCACCATGAGGTGCCGCACCACCATAAGTATCCACAACAATTTTACGTCCTGTCAGACCCGCATCACCGTCCGGTCCACCAATAACGAATTTGCCTGTCGGATTTACATGCCATGCGCAATCATCAGCGATTTTGAGATCACCAACGGAACGTCGGATGTACGGTTCAACAACGCTGCGCACTTTGTTTGAATCCCAGCTGTCATCCAAATGCTGCGTAGAAAGAACAATCGATGTAATCTCAACTGGCTTGTCGTTTTCATAACGAACAGTCACTTGGCTTTTCGCATCTGGACCAAGTTTACCAACGTCGCCCTCACCCGCGTGACGAGCCGCGGCAAGGTCTTCCAAAATTTTGTGGCTGTAGTAGATCGGTGCCGGCATTAGTGCCGGTGTTTCTGTGCAAGCATATCCGAACATAATGCCCTGATCACCAGCACCTTCGGAATTCGCATCAGACGCTGCATCAACACCTTGTGCGATATCCGCAGACTGTCCGTGGAGCAAAACGTCAATCTGTGCATTTTGCCAATGAAAGCCGTCTTGCTCGTAACCGATTGATTTAATCGCATCGCGTGCCGCTGCGACAAAAGCTTCTTGCTTTACACCGCCATCACCGTTCATCAAACTTTCAGGCGCACGAACCTCACCAGCGATGACTACTTTATTGGTCGTCGTCAGCGTTTCACACGCAACCCGCACGTCCCAGGCATTCATCCCAGCCGTTTCAGCTTCGCGGTAAATAAGATCAACAATTTCATCGGAAATACGGTCACAAACCTTGTCAGGGTGACCTTCGGAAACGCTCTCGCTCGTGAACAGGTAGGAATGACGCGCCATGGAAATCGGCCTCTTTCATATAAGGAAAACTTTATATGGTCGGGGCATATAGCGAAAGCACACGACCCTGTCCAATCGAAACAGACAATCCAGGCGCTATTTTCCCATATCTGTTTCTGCGATGGATTTTACGAGATCAAGAACCCGCTTTTTAACCTGTGGATCTTTGATTTCTGCAAAATACCGGCACAAATGCACTCCATCCGGGGAATTTACGAGTTCCATGAATGCCTCGGCGACGTCGGGTTCAGCAAATCCATTGGCGGAATCGGCATCACCATAACCGTCATAAAAATACTGGATAGGCACTTCGAGTAGGTCCGAAAGCTCAAATAACCGGCTCGCGCCAATACGATTGACGCCCTTTTCGTATTTTTGAACTTGCTGAAACGTCAAACCAAGCGATTTGCCCAGAGAATCTTGGCTCATACCAAGAATCATGCGGCGCAATTTCACCCTTGACCCCACATGTGTATCCACAGGATGGGGGCCATCGCGTTTCGGGCGCGCATTATTGGATGTCTGGTTTGGCTTAGCCATGGATCTAAAATTCCCGAGAATGCTGCTTGGCAACCACTATAAACACCTATTCGACCAACTTTATATGGGAAGCATCAGTGTCGCGTAAAGACATATGAAATACCAGCCCGTTCTACGACTAACGACGCAAGCCAACACTTAGGCCAACTGCTAACATTAAGGCAAAAATGCCATCGCCAAATCGATCATAGACCGGGCGTGCTAATGCTGGTGGCAGCGCTATGTCAATTCGCCCTTCCTCATAAAGGTCAACCCGATCAAGAATACGGCCCTTTCCATCAATAACCGCCGAAATACCTGTATTGGCGGATCGCGCCATGGGCAAGCCGGTCTCAATCGATCGCAATCGGGCCTGATCAAGATGCTGGCGAGGTCCTGAAGTATCCCCGAACCATGCATCATTGGTGACCGTTAATAACCATTCTGGCCGCTCGCCTTTTGGGTACATGCGCCCCGGGAAGATGACTTCGTAACAAATCAATGGTGAAAACGATGTTCCGCCTACGTTCAAATTAATTGGGCCTGAACCAGCGGTAAACCCAGCATCACCATAAGGTGCCAACTGCGCCAAGCCGATGGCATCCAAAAGACTGTAAAATGGTAGATATTCACCAAAGGGGACAAGGTGATGTTTGTCGTAAAACGCTGTCGGTTGGCGACCATTTGATGTTTCCGGCACGATCGCAATGGAATTAAAATAACGATCACGACCATCACTATCGACTTCGCGACGCACAGCCCCCGCAATCAATACGGCATTTTCAGGCAGATCCGCCGACAAAATCGATAGGGCCGTTTGCGCTTCATCTAATAAAGGCGCGCCGTTTTCTGGCCAGAGAATGTACAGCCGTGTATCGCCCGGAACACTTCCCTTGGACAGTTCAAGCTGGCGATTAAAATTGCGACCCCACATGTTCGGGTCAATTTTTTCGCGCTGAGGAATATTCGGCTGGACGATGCGTAACATATTTTGCGCATCGGTCACGGGTTCCGGCAACCCCAGGCGAATAGCACCAATCGCAAGCAACAATGCGCTCGCCCCAAGCGTCGCCATAAGACCAATATGACTGCGCCCTTTTGTATGGGCCCCACCAAGGCTCGCGGCAGGTGCCACACTGATAAGCACCGTCACAAAACTTAGGCCGTATACGCCATACCATGCCGCAGTTTGCGCGGAAATGGCTGCCCCCGCCAACGCCTGGCCCGTCAAATTCCACGGCAACCCAGTTAAAATGTGCCCGCGCAAATACTCGAATATCGCCCACGCAACTGAGAAAACAACGACACGTCGCCAATTGGTCGACCATCGTTGCGCCGCTAATAAGGTCGCACCACCTGCAAAAAATGCCAAAAATGCTGGCATTCCCATCATGGCGAAAGGGGCCATCCACGCGAACTCGTCGGCTTGCACAAAGAATGAAAATGACATCCAGTAAAGGCCAACAAGAAAATAACCAAAACCAAAGAACCAACCGACCCCAAATACCGAGCGGTTTGGCCGCACCGTCTCTTTTGCGCCATCAATCAACAAGATAAGGACGCTAAACCCAATCGGTAACAATGGCAGAGCATAAACGGGCGCCAACGCCAACGCCGCACAAGCACCGGCAAGCGCGGCAACGCCAGCCCGTCGCCAACCCTTCAGCGCCATGATCACCGTCGAGATGCGGATGATCCAATTTCCGATATTCGCGCGAGCGGCTGCGCTTTTGCTCGCACCCACCGCTATTCCGCCGCTTCGTTTGGTTTTTGTGCCGACGCTCTTATGCGAATTTTTCGGACTTTGCGGGCATCTGCTTCGACGACTTCAAAATCCATACCATCCGGACCCGGAAGAACTTCACCACGCTGTGGTACACGTCCCGCCAGAGATACGACAAACCCACCAATGGTATCAACTTCGTCATCATCAGCTTCGACGCGCAACCCTGTTTGTTCTTCAACAGCGGACAATTCCACGCGGGCATCAGCTTCCCAACCACCCCCGGAAAGCAAAGAAACAGCGGGCGTTTCTTCTTCATCATGCTCGTCATTGATCTCACCAACGATCTCTTCAACGAGGTCTTCGATCGTGACCAACCCGTCGGTGCCACCATATTCGTCAATAACCAAAGCCATATGGATGCGCGACGCTTGCATGCGCAACAACAAATCGGTCACCAGCATTGACGGCGGGACATAGAGAATTTCCCGGCGAATGTCCTTGATGACCAAAGATTGGTCAAGACGCGGCATAAGACTATTGGCAATCAAGCCGATCACATCTTTGATATGCACCATGCCAATCGGGTCATCGAGATCGCCACGATAAATCGGCATGCGCGAATGACCTGCTTGGGAGAAAATACGGACAAGCTCATCAAGTGGCGTGTTGATATCAACTGCAAAAATATCAGCGCGCGGAGCCATGACATCCACGACTTTTTTTTCATCAAACGCAACAACGCGTTCAATCATCTCGCGACGGGCAACTGACAAGGTTTGGGTTGCTTCTTCGTCCCCATTGTCAATCGCGGCAGCGATATCTTCCGCGCCAATATTTTTTCCGAACAGGGCGCGAAACCGCGCCATAATACTGTCGCCGCGTCCATTTTCCTCGGACGCCTGGCCATCGCCATTCATTTGCATCTCTCCTGCGCATCACTATAG
>JAJFGD010000192.1 GCA_021776315.1 Hyphococcus sp.
AATGTGCGTCTTGCCTCACAACTTTCCGGTTATGAAATTGATATCATGACGGAAGAAGAAGAGAGCACAAAACGCCAAGAAGAATTCCGTTTACGCTCAGAAGCATTCATGGCTGGCCTCGACGTTGATGATATGATGGCCGGCTTGTTGGTCTCTGAAGGGTTTGCGTCGATTGAAGAAATTGCCCTCGTCGATACCGATGAGCTGACAGATATTGACGGTCTTGATGAAGAAACAGCACAAGAGCTTCAGGCCCGTGCCCGCGATTTCCTTGAAGTTGAGAACAAGCGTCTCGACGAAAAACGAAAAGAGCTCGGCGTCAATGACGACATCATCGATTTCGGTGGCTTGGATTTGAAAATGGTCGTCACCTTAGGTGAAAACGACGTGAAGTCGGTTGAAGACCTCGCGGGTTGCGCCACCGATGACTTGACCGGATGGACCGAGCGAGTCGATGGCGAACGCAAGCATTATGAAGGCATGCTCGAAGGCTACAAGATCACAGCTGACGAAGCCGAAGGCTTGATCATGCAAGCACGCCTAAAGGCGGGTTGGGTCACTGAAGAAGATCTCGCTGCGATGAACGCTTCTGAAGAAGATGGAGAAGAAACAGAGGAGACAGCAACTGCTGACGTCAGCGCTTAACAAAGACGATCCGCGCATTCGCAAATGCATCGCAACCGGTGAGACGAGCTCTCCTAATGGTTTCGTCCGCTTTGTTTTAAGCCCGGATGGTGCCGTCGCCCCGGACTTTTCTGGCAAATTGCCGGGACGGGGTGCATGGGTCAGCGCAAATCGGACGGCGTTGGAAACGGCGATCAAAAAAGGTGGGTTTGCGCGTTCGTTCAAGGAAACCGCGTCGATCACTCCAGATTTGGGCGACGCCGTAGAACGCGGTCTGGCGAAATTGGCCTTATCAGCGCTGGGTATGGCGCGCAGAACTGGTGCCGTTTTCATCGGGTTCGATCAGGTAAAGGCAGCGCTAAAGGATAAGTCGGCATCGGTGCTGATCGCAGCATCGGACGGCGCAGAAGATGGCCGGCGTAAATTGAAAGCGTTGGCAAGAGACAAGGCACCGGTTGAATTGTTTACCGGGGCTGAATTGTCAGCGGCGCTTGGACGCGATGGTGTGGTCCATGCGGCGTTAAAGTCAGGAGCCGGTGCAGATCGGTTTTTGATCGCGGCCCAGCGACTAGAAGGGTTTCGCGGAGCGGCCAACCGGCCGTGACCAAAATTGGGGCCCCTTATGGACCCCGGCTGCATTGGGTTGTATGTCCAAGGCAGCTTTCTGAAAGAGGCACGGCACATGAAGGCCGGACGCCAAATGGAAAGCGCGCTTATCGAAGCGCAATTGGAGTTTGAATGAGCGACGACGTCGAAACGGAAACGAAGACATCGGGCAGAAAGCCTTTGACCCTGCGCCGCACAGAGAAGGGCGCGGTCAAGCAGAGCTTCTCGCACGGCCGCTCAAAAACAGTGGTTGTGGAGACGAAGCGTCGCCGCGTCTTGTCACCGAAAAAAGACACCGAGGCCAAAGAAACGATCGTCGAAAAAAAGGCACCGAAGAAAACCGTAAAGGCAGCACCCGCTGCACCGGAAGAGACGGACGACGACAAGAAAAAAGGCTCAGTGCTGCGCACCTTGTCAAATGACGAGAAAAATGCGCGTGCCGAAGCACTCGTCAAAGCTCGCAAGGAGAAAGCCGTTCGCGACCAACGTGAGGCGGCAGAACGGGCTGAACGCGAAGCAAGAGAAAGCGAAGAGCGAGCGAAACTCGAGCTTGAACGCAAACGCGTTGCCGAAGAAGAAGCAAAACGCGCTCGTGAAGCCGAAGAACGTCGCCGTGCTGAAGATGCCGCTCGCGAGGCATTGGAGGCCGAAGAACGTGAACGCAAAAGACGCAGCGACGCTAAAGCTGAAGGTCGTTCGGAAAAGCCAAAATCCACGCCGGCACCAAATGAAGCCGACGCGAATAATCCGCTGGCGCAACTTGGCGGCCGCTTAAAAACGAAACGCAACAATAATACGGACGATCGCCAGTCGAAGACGAAAGAATCTCCGCGCCGTCGTACGGGTAAATTGACGATTGCGAACGCCCTTGATGATGATGAGCGTCAACGCTCACTCGCCTCTGTGCGCCGTGCCCGTGAGCGCGAAAAGCAAGCCCGTCAATCACGTGGCGATGGCCAACGCGTATTACGTGATGTCATCATTCCGGAAACCATTACTGTTCAAGAACTGGCCGCACGAATGTCGATGCGGGCTGTCGATCTGGTCAAAGAACTGATGAAAGAAGGCCAAATGGTTATGGCCAATGATGTTCTTGACGCAGACACGGCACAGCTGGTCGCGGAAGATCTCGGTCACACGGTCAAACGTGTCGCTGAATCCGATGTTGAGGAAGGTTTAGGCGGCGGCGAAGATGCGGATGGGGATCTTGAGCCACGGCCACCAGTTGTGACCATTATGGGTCATGTTGATCACGGTAAAACATCTTTGCTCGATGCGATGCGTCAAACAGACATTGTCGCTGGCGAAGCTGGCGGTATCACCCAACATATCGGTGCCTATCAGATTAATCTCGGCGATGAACGCAAAATTACGTTTTTGGACACGCCGGGTCACGCTGCTTTTACCCAAATGCGCGCCCGCGGTGCCGAAGTCACAGACATAATCATTCTCGTAGTCGCGGCGGACGATTCTATTATGCCGCAAACAGAAGAAGCCATTAGCCACGCCAAAGCAGCTGGTGTACCGATTATTGTCGCAATCAATAAAGTCGATAAACCTGACGCCGACCCAAACAAAGTCCGTACAGATCTTCTCCAGCATGAAATTCAGGTTGAGAGTATGGGCGGTGAAATTCAGGACGTAGAAGTTTCTGCGCTGAAAAAAACCAATCTTGATGCCTTGCAAGATGCTATTCTTTTGCAGGCAGAATTGTTAGAATTAAAAGCCAACCCAAATCGTAAAGCTGAAGGCGCGATTGTAGAAGCACGTCTCGACAAAGGTCGCGGTGCTGTTGCGACCATGTTGGTAGAACGCGGTGCGCTTAAGCGTGGTGACATTATGGTCGCCGGTTCAGAATGGGGCAAAGTGCGCGCCATGTCCGACGACAAAGGGGCGCAAGTAAAAGAAGCTGGCCCCGCCTACCCTGTCGAAGTGCTCGGCCTGAATGGCGTTCCTGAACCCGGCGACAAATTCTATGTTGTCGAATCCGAGGCGCGTGCCCGCGAAGTCGCTGAATTCCGATCACGTCAGCGTCGTGACAAATACGCGGCGAAATCGTCTGGTAGTTCGCTAGAACAAATGATGGCGCAGCTTCAAGACGCGGAGATCAAGGAACTACCCATTGTTATTAAAGGCGATGTACAAGGTTCCGTTGAAGCCATTGTTAGCTCACTAAACAAAATGTCGACCGAGGAAGTACGGGTCAAAGTCTTACACACAGGCGTTGGCGGTGTTTCTGAAAGCGATGTCATTCTGGCCGGTGCCTCTGGTGCGGCGGTTGTTGGCTTCAACGTTCGAGCGAACAAACAAGCCCGCGAAAACGCTGAGCGCGATAATGTCGAAATTCGGTACTATTCCGTGATTTACGATCTGCTTGATGACATCAAAGGTGTTCTCACCGGTATGTTGGATCCTGAGTTACGCGAAACCTTCTTGGGTAATGCGGAAATTCTCGAAGTCTTCTCAATTTCGAAACAAGGCAAAGTCGCCGGTTGTCGGGTTACTGAAGGCCAGGTTCGTCGCGGCGCAAAAGTTCGCTTGATCAGAGACAATGTTGTTATACATGAAGGTGAACTGTCTCAGCTCATACGCTTCAAAGATGACGTCAACGAAGTCACGATGGGCCAAGAATGTGGCATGAGCTTTGCCAATTACGAAGACCTAAAGGCTGGCGATACAATTGAATGCTTCGCGGTTGAATCGGTGACGCGCTCTTTGTAAGGCTTCCACCTTTTGTCAAGCGTGAAAAACCCGTTTCTGGCTGGTTTACGCCTCAAAATTTGAATGATTGGCAACAGTCGCCGCCCAATCATTCAAGGATTTTCTATCCTTTGAAAAATCGTGATTTTCCATTGCCATCCTCAATAGTTCGACCACCAACGAAAAAAGCGGGTCGAACTTAGTTTGAAAACCAAATACATCTGGCTCAATTTAGATTGAGCGCACAACCAAACTGTTTGCATTGATACCAACAAGGCGCTGGTTTAAAGTGAAATTCAGCAGAGCCTGATTTATTCAACAAAGGGCAAAATGTTGACAGTTAGTAATTCCCACTTCGTTTATGCTCTGGTCGCGCGCGAAACTGGATATTTTGCCGAAATGGCGGCGATTTCAGCAACCACCTTATCAAAGGTGATGCCGAAAACGAAAATTACGTTCTTGGTGGACAAGGCAACCGATGAATTATCTGCGCCCGCAATAGAAATACTGCGCAAATTGGCTACCAATTGGATTGTCGCACCGACTAATAATATGCCGCCATCAGTCGCGAGTCGAATGATAAAATTATCATGTCGCAACTTGGTTGATGGTGATTTTATTTTTATTGATTGCGATACCTTGGTGGCTCGCGACTTATCAAAACTTATTGCACACCGCGGTGAATTTGCTGTGGTTGAAGATTCGCCGGCGATGCCTGACGCTATCCGTTCATTCGCCCGTGAAGCAGAATTGGTCATACCGCCGCGCTATTTCAACTCAGGTATTATGGGCATGCGGGACACACCGACGGTTCGGGCAGCATTTTCGAATGCGCTGTCTACCTGGCACAAGAATCAAGAAAGAGGGTTGCATTTTGATCAAATTTTTTTGAACGCAGCCCTTCATGAGTCCGATGTACAAATCACATGGCTCTCACCAGCGTTCAACGCCCAGATTTGGTCAAAAACTTATCACGCCATAAAGCCGCGAATCTTTCATGTTTTCTCTGGTGGTTTCGAGGAACGAAACGAAACCGTGTTGCATATTTTGGCAAAAGAACTGAAGCGAACAGGTACGGTTGACCAAGAAAAAATAGATCTCTTTCTGGAAAGTGGAAACCCTTGGACAACACTTTCACGTCCGGGCCAATATATTGCCCTTGCTCGGCCTATTTCTGCAATTGCGTCAACTTTTAAACTTGCTCGCAATGGAACTTTGACTAAAAACTAAAAACCAGAGCGCCTTCGGATTATTCATCCGGACAAAGAAAAAAGATCAAATTATGCCTAAACGATTTAACAACAGCAAAGGCCCATCCCAACGACAGCTGCGTGCGGGCGAGTTAATCCGCCATACGTTGGCGGAAATTCTCCAACGCGAAGAGATGCGTGATCCATCTCTGCAGGGCGTGTCCATCACCATTTCAGAAGTCCGGGTTTCACCGGATTTGAAACAAGCGACTGCCTATGCAGCTCCATTAGGCGGCGGTGACCAAGGCGAGGTTATTGGCGCACTCAACAAGGTTGCACCATATTTGCGTGGCGTCCTCGGAAAAAAGATTGCATTAAAATTTACGCCGGCACTTAAGTTTGCAAGCGATGAAACATTTGCAGAGGCAGAAAAAATTGATGCGCTTCTGGCAAGCCCGGACGTCGCCCGGGATCTTTCGGAAGATTAGCCCCAATAAATAGACAGCATATTGATAGATGTTGTCTCCCTAAGAATGGTTGATGGTGATAAAGAGAATTACGAACACTCTTACAGCGTTTGTTGGTCCGGCTCGCGTCGCCACACTACGCAACCATGTTTCAACTTTATGGCGCTGGGGGTTTAAGGTTGCTGGCTACTACCGACCAATTCCCGCAAGCGAAACCGAATATTTTGTGGAAAGACATGTCACATTCAAAGGCGATGTACCAAAGCAAATAATAGGCGGCGGTTACGAACAAGGACGCATGGCATTTCGGCAACCACGGCCTTTGGTTGAAGATGTTGCCAACCTTATCGTGACCGCAAATGGCAGTGCTTGGCGTGATGGGTGTTTGGAAGAACGCTTTAGCGCCGGGCGGCCGGGATTGCGCCTTTTACTCGAACCGCACCGCCCCAAAGAAACGATTCAAGAGGCATATATTGTTCAATGTGCTCATAACGACACCTATGGTGACTGGGTTTCAGAATATTTGGTACCAGTATTGCGCACGGTACCAATGTCCGCACCATTGCTTCTACCTATGACGGTTGCTTCTAAACCATTCGTCACACGCGACCTGGATAAAATTGGCATAAATTGGTGTGCGATCAAAACTCCTACCAAAATTGAAAATGCCCATGTGTTACGCCAGCAAAAATATTTTGTGCATTTCCCCGAAGACGACGTAAAGGCGCTACGCCGACTTTTTGGTAACCCAGTCTCTGCGGCGCGCTTGGGTGGGTTAGTTTACTTATCACGCTACGGCGAAGGCTCGGAGGTCGCTGATCGGCAATATCCAAGCCGTATTATTGAAGAGATTATCCAGGCGCGGGGCGGACGTATCATTCGAACCAACGAAGCAATGCTCGAAGATTATGCCACCGCCGCCATGGATGCCGAAACGGTTGTCTTCGATCATGGGTCTGCTTTTTACAATGCACTCGGATGGCCGATGCGGCGCGCGGTGGAAATTGCCTCTGATACTTGGTGGAACAATGCATTTTTAATGCTCGGCAATGCCGCTGGCGTCGCCGATTATACGATCATTCGCGGTGACCTTGGGACTGAGCATATACAAAAACGATTATCTCAAGCTCTCGACGCACCGCTTGACGCCAGCCTTACGACCTGATTGAACGATCTTCGCGCTATGGATCGTCCGAACCGATCATGGCAGCAAAGAAAACGACCATCAGGACGGAGCGCCCAATGGGCAGAAGACGCAAAAAAGGACGACCAATTTCAGGCTGGCTAATCCTCGACAAGCCCTATGACTTTGGTTCAACCGAAGCAGTGTCAAAATCGAAATGGCTGTATCAGGCACAAAAGGCTGGCCATGCAGGGACACTCGATCCGCTTGCCACCGGCGTTTTGCCAATTGCATTTGGCGAGGCCACAAAAACGGCACCCTACATTACTGACGCGCAGAAGCGCTATCGCTTCACAGCAAAATGGGGTGTCTCCACAACCACCGATGATGCAGAAGGTCACGCGATAGCGACCTCTGAAAATCGTCCAAGTCGGGAAGCGATTGAGGCAACCCTAAAAAAGTTTACTGGCGATATTGAACAAGTGCCGCCACAATTTTCGGCAATCAAAGTTGGCGGCGAGCGGGCGTACGACATTGCGCGCGATGGCGAAAAGGTAGAATTGGCGGCGCGCACGATTTCCATTCACGAACTCATTGTGACAGATATGCCGAGTGCTGATGAAACAGTATTTGAAGCCGTTACTGGAAAAGGTGCTTATGTGCGCGCCTTAGTGCGCGACATTGCCCATGACCTCGACACCGAAGGCCATGTAAGCGAGTTACGACGTCTTGCGGTTGGCCCCTTTCGCGCTGAAGACGGTGTCACGATTGAGCAATTGGAAGCTATCACACTCGTCGAAGACCGTGATGCGCTATTAACACCGATCACCACCGCTCTTAGCCATATCCCTCAAGCCACGATTGATGGCCCGCAGGCAGATAAACTTCGACGGGGGCAATCGGCGGTTGTATCACCCCCCATTGCTAAAGGCATTCGCGGAGATAAAATTGGCACCATAGAGACAGTGCTCGCCGTTTTGCACGACGAGGCTGTCGCATTATGTGAGCTTGATGGGCTAAAGCTTGTGCCAAATCGCGTTTTCAATATGGCGGACACAACCTCTTCTTAAACCTCCAGGAACGACCGTGAGACTGACAACCCATAAAGGGTATCGTTTCTGGCCGCCGTCCACCTCCCCAACCGGTCATTAATCATAGCAAGAAAGAGTTTTTTAGAGATCTATTGTTAGAAAAAACCAATTTAAGAGCAAAAATTTTTACATAAAGAATATAAATGGACGGAATACTCCTAGGTTTCCTCATCATTTTAGTTGGCCCCTTAGTCGCAATCGGGTTTTTCGGTGCGCTCGTTGGCGCTGTGATGTCAGAAAAAGGAAAGAAAAGACGTGGGGCTCTAATAGGACTGTTTATCGGCATAAATGTCGGATGCATTTTCGTGTCGGCATTTTTTATTTCGCCACCGGCTCCTCCTAAAGAGGTCCCTGTTCTCGTCGCCGATTAGCCGATGCTTCGGGTCTTGAGGCTGCTCAGCCGAAAAGTTGAGTGCGAAGCGGTCCATTTATTCCGATTTTTTTGCGAAATCTCGCGAAAAACAACCAATATTCCGGCCCAAAATACGATTGCCTCGCCCCCATCCTGACGGACCCAAAATCGCTAGAATCACGGCGATCATTGTGGTCTGGCCAGGCCAGTGTGATCCTTCTTCGCATCGCCTGCCGCGGCGACTCGCCGCGCTTTGCATTTTGTTTTAATTTCAATGAGTTACACCTCGAATTGCTTGCTTGACGCTGCGCTGCGGCGCCTATATGGTCCGCGCGATTTCATCAGGGCGCGAGCGTCATTCGCGCCTGTTTTCGGGCAAGCTCATGGGCGACACCATCAACAAGGATGGGGCCGGCAAGAAAGAGCCGCCTTCGTTGGACGATTTCTCCGACCGTTTGGACCGTATGCGCGGCTCACACGAACCGGAGGAGCCGGGCAGCGGCGGGGCGGCCTGGGGACGCGCAATGCGTGTTTCCTCAGAACTTTTAGCCGGACTGTTTGTTGGCTCTTTGCTCGGGTTGGGATTAGACCGGTGGCTTGGAACCGAACCATGGTTTCTGTTGGCGGGAATTGGATTTGGATTTGCGGCGGGGCTGCGTAATTTGATGCGCTCCGTCAATCAGGGAAACGAGCATCCATCTGACGACAGATGATGCGGTTGAGACGAGAGACGACATGATTGATTTCCGCGCTGCTGGACCAATGGAACAGTTTGAGATCGTACCGATCATTCCTTTGGCTTTTGGCAACCTCGACGTTTCATTCACCAACTCTAGCCTATGGATGTTGATCGGCACGCTAGCGATCATCTTTTTCTTTTTCGCAGCAACACGCCGCGCGGGTTTAATTCCTGGCCGTGTCCAAGCAATGGCTGAGGTTTTATACGAGTTTGTATCCGACCTCGTACGTGACACCATTGGGGCAGAGGGACGGAAATTCTTTCCCTACGTATTCACACTCTTTACCTTCATTCTAGTAATGAATTTGTTTGGGTTGCTGCCAACGATTCCTGGCGCTCCACACGCTGCACACGTCTTTACACCAACGAGCCATCTTATTGTGACCTTGGCTCTTGCGATGGTGACCATCACCATCGTGATTGCCTATGGATTTTGGAAAAACGGTCTGAAGTTTTTCAAACTCTTTGCCCCATCTGGCGTGCCGCTTTGGCTCATGCCTATTTTGATCCCAGTGGAAGTGGTTTCTTTTCTATCACGTCCTCTCAGTCTCGCCATTCGACTATTCGCGAATATGTTCGCGGGCCACGTGATCTTAAAACTTTTCGCCGGCTTCGTTGTCTCCCTGCTCAGTGCTGGTGGGTTTGTCATGGCATTTTCTATCGCGCCGTTTATTGGCGCAGTAGCGGTGACAGCACTAGAATTTTTGGTGGCAGCCTTGCAGGCTTATGTCTTCGCGGTTCTCACTTGCATTTACCTCAGTGACGCGGTGCACGCCGCCGACCACTAACCTCAACTTTCCCGCGCGGGCTTTAAGGGCCATCCGCGAACACGGGATTAACGGCTCAAACGACAAAAACTTCAGGAGTTAATAAAATGGACGCAGAAGCAGCAAAACTAATCGGTGCCGGTCTCGCCTCTATCCCGCTCGCGGGTGCAGGTGTTGGTCTTGGTCTTATCTTCGGCAACTTCTTGTCAGGCGCGTTCCGCAACCCATCAGCGGCTGCACAAAACCAGCCAACCATGCTTCTCGCCTTCGCACTGACCGAGTTTACTGGTCTGCTCGGCTTCGCGATCGCGATGATCATTCTTTACACGTTCTAAGCTGAACGTATCAGTCTTCCAAAAGAGGAGAGGACCATTGTCCATCTTCGCGATTGTCAGCACATATGCGGGAGCAGCCGCCGAAGCGGCTCATGGCGAGGCGTCTTCCGCCGGCCTACCGCAACTTGATCCTACCTGGTGGCCAAGTCAGCTGTTCTGGTTGGTGATCACTTTTGGCTTTTTGTATTGGCTTATGGCCGGCAAGTTTTTGCCAGCCATTGGCGGCGCGATTGAAGAACGCCGGGACCGCATCGCTGACGACCTTGACCAAGCCAGCGAATTTAAACGGGAAGCCGAAGAAGCTGAAAGCGCCTATAATCAGTCACTAGCGGATGCCAAGGCCAAAGCCCAAGGGATCGCGGCGAAAACCCGTTCAGAGATGGACGAGGAAATAGCCAACATGCAGGCAGACACCGATGCAACCGTTGAAAAGCAAATCGCAACAGCGGATGTCCGTATTGCCGATATGAAAACGGCTGCATCGGCGAAAGTCAAAGATGCAGCCAGCGATACAGCACGGGCGATTGTCGAAGCGTTGATCGACGAGGCACCGACCAGCGAAGCAGCAGCCAAAGCGGTCAATGCAGTGTCGCAGGCATAAGGAAGTAGACGAACAATGATCTCAATTGCCAGCATCGCTGTCGCCGCCGCCGAAGAAACTCATGGCGCTGTGGAATCCCATGGCGGTCTATTGCAAGACACAAGTTTTTGGGTACTGATCTCATTCCTGATCGTGATTGGCGTTTTCGCAAAAGCCGGTCTGCACAAGACAATTGGTTCGGGCCTTGATAAGCGTGCCCAAACCATTGCCGACGAAATCAATGAAGCACGCAAAATGCGCGAAGAAGCGCAAGAACTATTGGCATCATATCAGCGTCGCCAACGTGAAGCAGAAGATGAAGCCGCGGGTATTATTGAGCAGGCTAAAAAAGACGCTAAGCGTCTAACCGAAGACGCCCGTGAAAAGATCAACGAGCAAATGGCACGCCGCACTAAAGCCGCTGAAGAAAAAATCAGCCGTGCAGAGGCGCAAGCCATTTCCGAGGTTCGCGGTCAAGCCGCAGATCTTGCGGTTGCCGCAGCGCAAGAGATTATTCGTGAGCGCATGGATTCTGGTGCCCAAACAGCATTCCTAGATAAAGAAATTGCTGGATTGCGCGACAAGCTGAATTGATTCGCATTGCCGCAAGGCGGTTCGCCTTTTTGAATATCATCGCTCATTCTGGCAAATGCTGGAATGAGCGTTTTTTTTGCACAAATTGAAACCAATATTTGGTGTTGAACCATGGAACAAAACTTTTCAATCCGCCCAACAGCTGCACACGCAAACTCAATTTTGAATTTCTGGTTTGTTAAGACAAAGCCTTATCAATGGTTTCGTCGCGACAAGATCTTTGACCAAAATGTGCGTGATCGTTTTGGTGCTCTTCATGGGGCGGCCTGTAACGGGCGATGTGATGTTTGGCGCGCACATCCGGTATATGCACTTGCCTTGATCATTTTGCTCGATCAATTTTCACGCAATATCTATCGCGATGATGCCCGCGCCTTCGCCCAAGACGGTTTGGCTCTCGACGTTGCCCGTGAAGCTCTCCGCAGGCGCTTTGATCAGCTTCATGAGGCCAAGGAGCGCGCGTTTTTCTATATGCCTTTCATGCATTCGGAGGATCTAATTGTTCAGGAAGAATCCGTTGCACTGTTTAAGGCGCGCTTACCAAAAAGCAACAATGTCGATTACGCAATTGAGCATTGTGCAATTCTTAGGCAATTTGGCCGCTTCCCCCACCGAAATAAATGCTTGGGACGTCATCCAACACCGGGTGAAATAGCATTTCTAAAAGCCGGTGGGTTTAACCCATAAGGGATTTTTCTACTTCTTGCGTAATTCTGGGCGCGCTCGCGCCAGGAGTTCATCAAGCGGTATCGATGTGCCGTCATCCTGCTGCATACGCACATGAAAACGTTTCAAGTTTCGTGCATGATCGGCACCACAAGAATGAGCAATCATAGCTACATCTTTGCGCATCTTATCGACATAGCTTTCAACGCGAGGGGCTTTCTCTTGTGGGTCCAAGCCACCTTGCAAGCTTTTCTTATGAGTCGTGATGCCCGTCGGGCAATTATTTGTGTGACAGCGAAGCGCCTGAATGCAACCAATAGAGAACATAAATCCTCGCCCTGTATTGACGATGTCAGCACCAGCACAATATGCCCAGGCGACCTCCGCTGGCGTCACCAATTTGCCCGAGGCGATGACTTTAATCCGATCACGCAAGCCGCGATGTTCAAGAATGTCCACCAACATGGGTAATGATTGCTTCAGGGGCAATCCAACATTGTCCATTAACGACATGGGCGATGCACCCGTACCCCCATCACCACCATCAAGAGTGATAAAATCTGGAGCGGATTCTATACCGCGATGTTCAATTGCATCACACAAGTCATCGAGCCACCCATAGGCACCCAAAACGGTCTTAAAACCCGTCGGCAATTTCGATGCGCGCCGAACCCGTTCGACAAAGTCTAGCAGTTCGCCAACATTGTTGATTTCCGGATGTCGGTTTGGCGATATGGATGGTTTGCCGACAGGAATGCCGCGAATTTTGGCAATTTCGCGATTGACCTTTAACGCCGGCAAAATACCGCCTTTGCCGGGCTTTGCCCCTTGCGCCAATTTGATTTCAATCATCTTTACTTCAGGGCGCATGGCAAGCTTAGTGAGTTTATCTTCGCTCAACCCACCCTTGCCATCGCGCACCCCATATTTTGCGGTGCCCATTTGGAAAATGATGTCACAACCGCCTTCCAAGTGATAAGGCGACAAACCGCCCTCACCGGTATTCAAATAACAATTTGCGCGTTTAGCCCCATGAGATAGAGCGCTCACAGCTGGTTTGGATAATGACCCATAACTCATGGCCGAAACATTGATGATAGATGACACCAAATAGGGGTTGGGCGTGTACGGACCAATTTCAACGGGCGGTGGATCACTTGCCTCTTCGTCAAGACGTGGAAAGGCACAATTGATAAAAATCGGTGTGCCCACCAGGTTAAGGTTGCGGGTCGACCCGAAAGGCAACGTGTTGTTGCCGCCTTTGGAAGATTTATAAATCCAATCGCGTTCAGCACGGTTGAATGGCATCTCCTCTCGATCAAGCGCGAAAAAATACTGCCGAAAAAATTCACCGAGCCGTGTAAAGAGTTCACGAAACCGACCAATCACCGGATAATTATGACGGATGGCATCTTTCGACTGCGACGCGTCCGTAAGGTACATCACCAGGATCGCCAGCGCCGTAATGCCCAACACAAAAATGAACGCCGTGGTGAGAACTTCAAGCCCTCTCATGCCAAATGTCGTTAGGAAATCCATCTCGCCCCCTTAGCCGTTCATTATAGGAGCATAGGCCGAGATCAGCCCTGACGTGAAGCGGGAATTACGCAAATGTGATCAATTAGACCAGGATTGCTATTCTGCCGCTTCCAGGTTTGACGGTGTCCAGCGCAATACCGGTTTGCGCGCGGCCGCTGTCTCATCTAGACGTCGACGCGGTGAATGAACAGGGGCCGCCTTAAAGGCCTCAACCTCATCCCCAGACTTCGCTCGTCGTGCCAAAGACAGCAACGCATCACAGAACAGATCAAGCTCGCGCTTTGATTCCGATTCTGTTGGCTCAATCAGCATCGCTCCATGCACCACCAGTGGGAAATACATGGTCATCGGGTGGTATCCCTCATCAATCATGGCTTTGGCAAAATCGATGGTTTCAACGCCCGTGTCTTTCAAGAAGCGGTCATCGAACAGCGCTTCATGCATGCAGTACCCTTCGAAGGCCGGGGTCATTTCTGCTTTCAGCCGCGCTTGAACATAGTTGGCGTTTAGAACTGCATCTTCCGCCGCCTGACGAACCCCATCAATACCGTGGCTCAACATATAGGCAAGCGCGCGCACAAACATGCCCATCTGACCGTGGAATGCTGTTAGGCGACCAAAGCTTTCAGCGCTATCCCCGTCGGCCTTTGCGGCTTTGCGCGATTCGATGAGCTTGTATTCACCGTCTTTGTGCACGACATAAGGGACCGGTGCATATGGCGCGAGCGCTTCAGAAAATACCGTTGGCCCAGAACCTGGTCCCCCACCGCCATGAGGCGTCGAAAAGGTTTTGTGCAGATTGATGTGCATCGCATCAACACCAAGGTCACCAGGTTTTGCTTTACCCGCGATCGCATTAAAATTCGCGCCATCGCAATAAAAATAGCCACCGGCCTCATGCACCGCGTCCGCAATCGCACGAATGTCACGCTCAAACAAACCGCACGTGTTTGGGTTGGTCACCATAATCCCGGCAACATCATCACCCAATTTATCTTTCAGCGCTGCCAAATCGACACGGCCCGTGTCATCGGCAGGAATGGAATCCACTTTAAAACCACATTGGACAGCTGTTGCCGGATTTGTACCGTGAGCGGATTCTGGTGCCAGGACACGGGTGCGTTTATCACCCTCGCCGCGGGCTTCAATCGCTGACTTAATGGCCATCATGCCGCAAAGTTCACCATGGGCACCGGCTTTCGGCGACATGGCAACGGCGGGCATGCCGGTCATTTCTTTTAACCAAAACGCCAACGCATCAATCAGTTCCAGCGCTCCTTGCGACGCCGATTGTGGCGCCAACGGATGCAAGTCAGAAAATCCCGGCAAACGCGCAACTTTTTCGTTGAGCCGCGGATTGTGCTTCATGGTGCATGAGCCGAGCGGGAATGGCCCCATATCGATCGCGTAGTTTTTTTGCGATAGGCGCACGAAATGGCGCATGGTTTCCGGCTCAGACAAGCCAGGCAAACCAATTTCTGAATTGCGATTGAGACCGCCGAGACGATCAAATGTCCCTTCCGGTTCTGGCATATCAACACCGGTTCCGGCAAAGTCACCAAATTCAAATGACAGCGCTTCTTCAATCTGCAACGCTTTGTTGCCCGTGAAGGTCCGTGCATCTGTTGCAGTTGCACCGTCTGTTCGTGTTGGTCGGCCTTGGTTGTTCATGGTCATTAGATTACCTCCCGCAAGCACGACGCAAAGGTCGTTATGTCATCATCGCTCACGCATTCTGTCGCCGCGATCACCAACAAGTTTTCCATCTCCGGGTTATCGGGCCAAAGCCGCCCACCGGGCACCCCGCCAAGAACACCTTTAGCGGCGAGCGCCTCAACCACATCGCTCGCATTCTTAGGCAAGCGCACAGTGAATTCATTGAAGTAAGCGTTGTTGAGAACATCGACGCCATCAATCGCACCTAGAGCATCTGCTGTTTTACACGCAGCTTCGTGATTAAGTTTTGCCATGCGGCGCAACCCAGCCTCACCCAGCAACGTCATATGTACGGTAAATGCCAACGTACATAGGCCGGAATTTGTGCAGATATTTGATGTCGCTTTATCGCGGCGAATATGTTGTTCGCGCGTTGACAGCGTCAAGACGAAACCACGTTTACCCGCTGCATCCGTAGTTTCACCGCAAAGACGACCCGGCATCTGACGAATATATTT
>JAJFGD010000193.1 GCA_021776315.1 Hyphococcus sp.
AACGAATTGATTTTAGCGGGATTGATTGATGAGAATGAAATCAACGCATTTTTACAATTGCGCGAAAAAATCTGGCGCTATTACGGGCAAGCGGCGAGAGAACAAGACCCTCTTCCAGAGATTCGTGCGGTACTTGAGGCGGCGGTCGCAAAAATTGATCCGCGCTGGCTTGATGCCACGGGTATGCGAGTCTCCGAGTATGAGCAGGAGAAATTTGAGCGCTACGTCGTTGATATTTTTTATGACCCAACGCCCTATTGGGAGCGACTGGATATACCCGTTCTGGCCCTGCACGGGGGTGCTGATCAAAATGTACCAACGAAAAAAGCAGTCGCCTCCTTTGATCGATTGCGCAGTGAACATGGCATCGACGTTGATGTGATTGTTTACCCCGGTTACACGCATGGCATGGGAAAATATCGAAACCTTTTCTCCATTGGCTACCCGCCCAGCTATTTGCCGACGATCGGAAATTGGGCGGCCGAACATTTCGACGAAAGCGCGAGTCTTGATCCAAATAGTTTTGGATAAAACGAGTGCAATGCTGAGTTGACGATGCCGCCGCTTCGGCCGCCTCAATTGAACGCGCGCGCGTTCCACTGGCGCTGAATGTCCGACAAGTTGTTACTCATTTTTAAATGTGAACGGGCGTACCGCGTCTTCGGATGGCCAGCCTGTGTCGCCAATGCGATTCAACGTCATCTC
Organism: Hyphococcus sp.; assembly: GCA_021776315.1. GTDB lineage: Bacteria > Pseudomonadota > Alphaproteobacteria > Caulobacterales > Parvularculaceae > Hyphococcus. The sequence continues at coordinate 706 of JAJFGD010000193.1, forward strand.
AAAGGTTACCCTGGCTTCACCGGGTTTTGGCACATATTCGCCGATCTGGTGCCAGGTATCACCTTCGAATTTCGCTGTGTAGCGCATCACGGCGTCTTTTCCTGCGGGCGTGCTCCAAACATAGCCATTATCCATTGGTTCAAAGGGGAACGTACCAGCATGGCCGTCAGTGTAGCTACGGATTTCCCATATCTTGCGTCGCTTGTCATAGGATACAATGGCAAAGGCGTTAAACACCAGGTCGCTTGAATCGCTATAGCCACGGCCTTCGATGACAGTGACGCCACCATTGAGCATTGGTCCAACTCGCTCTGTTTGCGTAATTTCAAAGGGTTTTTGGTCATATCCGACGCCTTTGGCCGTTCCCGACCATTCGCCAAACATGAAGCTCAATGGATTGTCGGCCAATTGGGAGGAGCTTGGTTGTGATAGCGATTGCGTTGCACAAGCTGACGCAAAAAGCATTGTAGCGCCGATCTTCATGGCGATCCGTCTGTTCATATCCGTACTCCCTCATTTTGGCATCTCGCAGACTATAGACGATTGCTTCGATGTATTGAAGAAAACGGTCAGCCAAGGTTTTCGACAATGGATCCGTGCGCGATTTGTTTCAGGTATATTTCTACCAGCGCCGTGGAGTTTCCGAATACTTCGGTAAATTCTCTGGTCATATGGGCTTGGTCGGCAAAACCAGATTGTGATGCGGCGTCGGCAAGCGTTAAATCATTGCGGCCAAGTAATTCGATGCAGGTTTTTCTGACACGGCGAAGGCGAGAAAACTCTTTTGGCGTTAGTCCACATTGAGTTTTGAATCTTCGGCGTAGCTGGCGAGGGCTAATGTCGACAGGAGCTGACAACTCGCCGAGATTGGTACCTCCGCATGCTTGCATAATAGCATTTGCAAATTCGCAGACTGGGTCATCAAGGGGCATGGCATTCTCGACGATAAGCTCTGTTGCGATGCGCAGCAGTGAAGGCAAATCCCGAACCAACGGTTGGTCGGTTAATTGAGCCTGCATCATCTTGACGATTTCAGGTTGCGGCCGGATTTGAGGTCCAAATTTATCGCGATAGTCATAGATATTTGCGCCCAATACCGAACCCGCAACGCCAGGGCGAATTCGTATGCCGGCATAGGTTGCGCCTGGCACTAAGGAAATTTTGTGCGCTAACAGTGAAGGGCCCGTTAGGCCGACAAAAGCTTGTTTGTTAGGGAGAAAAATATAGGAAAGAGACACAGCACCATCTGGGACGATTACATGTGTTGGCGCATTTTCGTGAATGTTTTCGGTATGAAATTGCCAATAGCATTCGACATATTGGCTGTGATCAGCTGCTGGCTTTGTCTCGATATATTTCATTAGATCATATGATTGTGTTGAAATTAGCCTTAGCGTAGCTGATCGCAATTTTTAGATGCTTGAATTTAGTACATTATGTTGGTACCGCACAACATTCGTAATGATGGGGTCAGGTGTTCAATTCACATTGGGGGCACCATAAACGGTTGGGGCGTCACTGATGAACGCATTATTCACTTATATTCCCGGCATGCGGTCGCTTGCAAAACGTTTTGGTATTGCGGTGCCATCGAAGAGAGATGCGGCGCGTGATCTGATTTTGGAAACACTTCCAAGGGGGTCTGTGGGTGCGGAAATTGGCGTGCATCTAGGCGATTTTTCCGAAGAGATTCTGACAACTATAAAACCGAAGGTTTTGCACCTGATCGATCCTTGGGAATTCCAAGAATCACCGATCTATCAGAAATCATTATATGGCGGTGAAGACGGGCATGGTGTCGAAGAAATGAACCAGCGCTATCAAGGTGTATGCGCTCGTTTTACCGGCCAGATTGAAAACGGGACCATAAAAATTCATCGTGCCTATTCAAATGATGCGCTTGAGAGCTTTGAAGATGGTGCTCTCGATTGGGTCTATATTGACGGCAATCATCTTTATGACTTTGTGATGCAAGATTTAATGCTTTCATTTCGCAAGGTACGTCCAGGCGGTTACATCACTGGCGACGACTATGGTGATGGCGGTTGGTGGCAGGGTGGCGTCAAAAAGGCGGTTGATGAATTCATCAAAGATAACGCGGTCACGCCAATTGCGATCAAGGGCGGTCAATTTATTTTGCGTCGGGAATAAAAAAACGCCGCAGGCAAAACCTGCGGCGTTTCCATTTTGTGATTACCGTCTGGTAATCGCCAAATCTTACATCGAGATATTCACACCGAAGAAGATATAGCGACCAGCTGGGTCATAAGTACCTGGTAGCGTGTTACCGTTACCTGGCGCTGTACCAACTGGCGTTTGGAGTTCAGGGTCGCGTCCGAAGACGTTCTGAACACCGGCACGCAGCGTTACGTTCTCACGAACGTACCACTGTGCAGCAAGGTCCAGATAATTCGCTGAATCTAGCGTATCATCAAGAACGTTGCCACTTGGCCCTGTACCACCGGCAGCCAGAGAAATATTCTGGACTTCACCGTAGTAACGCCATGTCGCTGTGACATCCATGTTCCATGGTGTCTGCCATGTGGTCAAGAAGCGGTGACGATAGTCAGCTATTGGACCACCACAACCACCAGCATAGAAGCCGGCACATTCGATCAGTGTTCCACCTGGTAGAGGCACGAACGAGTTCTCGAACAAATACGTCGCACTGAGGTTCCAGTTCAACGTACCCAAATTGCCAACACCGAAGTCAGCGAGATCCATGCCATAACCAGCTTGGAAGTCGAGACCACGTGTTGCCAATGACGCGATGTTCACATTTGTAGCAAACACACCAGCTGGCGCACCAGATGCTGTGAAGTTACTCAAGTAAAGTGAGCCAAAGCCATCACGTGTGATCAGACCACAGAACGATGGATCGCCCGTCGCAATACAGTTCGACAGAGCAGTTTGTGGTGGGATCGTTGAAATCGCATCGTTCACCGTAATGTCGAAGTAATCAACCGCGAGGTTGAAGCCCGGCATCCACGATGGTGAGTATACGATACCAAATGTGTATGTGTCAGATTTCTCTGGGCTCAAAAGTGGGTTACCACCACTGATTGAGTTCAACTGACCAGCTGTGTTGTCAGGAATAGATCCATACTGAGCAGCGGTAACACCAGTGAAGGCACACTGAGCAAGTGTTGCAGATGGCGTTGGAACACCCGCTGCCGGTGCTGACGCACATGGGTCAAACAGACCATTTGCACCAGCTGTTGCGTTAAACAGACCTGTGTTTTGACCTGTAAACAGCTCGATCACGTTTGGTGCACGCACCGCACGCTGGAACTGACCACGAAGACGAACATCGTCAACAGGAACCCATGAGATACCAGCAGAGAACGTATGTGTGTCAAATGAGTTTTGAACACCGGTACCGTCTGTCTCATAGTTTGAGTAACGATACGCACCGTTGATAGCAAATTCTTCAAAGAAGGTTTTGCCTTCGATGAGTGGAATTTGGGTTTCCATGAAGATTTCCCAAAGAGAAACCTCACCCGCTACTGGCAAGACGCCGCCACCAACACCGGTGAAGCCGCGGCCACCAGGGATTTGAGAAACGTCATCTGGCTGTGAAACCAGCTGATCTTCACGCCATTCGGCACCAAGCAACAACTGAATTGAGTTCTCAGCCCATGGGAACTGGAAGCCATACTCACCAAGATCGCCTGCGATCGTAGCACCGATGACTTTTTGCTCCGTGTTACCGTTGCGGAAACCGTTACCTTGAGCTGCTTGAGCAGCCGCACTTGTTACCAAACTAGAGCCATCGGCTGCACGTTGGAACACGTTGAACGGCACGCAAGGTGCGCCAGAGATACAAACCGGCCCAGTAGCACTAGGAACAACGTTCAAGCCATTTTGTAAGCGCTGGAAGTTCAAGTCACCACTGGTGATAGATACATTGGTTGTCCGTGAGAACTGACCAAATGCGTCCCAGTTCCAGTTGTCACCGATTGTACCACGGAAACCACCAACGATCCGGAAAGTCTGGAAATCATTGAATGTATTACGTGGGTCACCAGTGACGTTACGGTAACCAAAGGTCAGCGGAACGCTTGTTGGGTTTGCACCTTCAGTGAACACACCAAGAGGTGCAGTCGCAGGTGTACCGGCCATGCCATCAACGATACCATCATTGTCAGCATCGTCGCCATCATGGTCGAACGTTACTGGGTCATCCAACATACCGTTCATATCCAGATCGGTTGCACTTAGAACCGCAGTTTGTGTAGGTGTGTTACAACCCAATGAATCAGCAATCGTACGGCCAGTTGCCGCCAATGTGCCATCCAAGAATGGGTTTGCACAGTTCACCGTGAACGGACGGAAGAACGAACCAGAGAATGCGATCTGTGCATCCGTACGGTTGTTCGTGTATCCGAAGTCCATATAGGCTTCGATATTATCCGTAATTTCATAGCGCGCGAATGCAGAGAAGTTGAAACGCTCAATTGGACGCTGGAGGAAGTTATCCGGCGCAAAGTTAAACGTTTGTGATGGTACGCCTGTGAACGGATCAAATGCATTGGTTGACTGGTTTAAGAACAAGTCACCGGCTTCACCCAGTGCTGGATCATTATAAACCGTGCCAGCAGCAATCGGGTCACCATTTGTGTCGGTCAAACCAGCAGCAGCTGTCTGCGGCTGGAAACCTGGTGTGAAGAAACGACGGAATGTACCAGAACCAACACAACCAATGCCGCCAATCGTATTTGCAGCAGCACCAGCTGGCGCATAGGCACAAGTTGAGTAGTCACGTGCATCCTGACGGATTTCGTTTTGATCTTGGTAGCTGAAGAACGCTGTCACGTTACCACGACCATCGGCAGTGTTTGCACCGAAAGTGATCGACGCAAGAACGTCACGGCCATCAAGACCACCACTTGGAGCGGTAATGCCGTTAACACCAAGAAGCGCGTTGGCGAATTCGCCGCCATTGCCGTCCTGGTAGAAGCCTACCTGGCCGTCAAACTCGATGCCTTCAAAGTCACGACGCATGATGAAGTTCGCAACACCCGCAAGAGCGTCAGAACCGTACACAGCAGAAGCACCACCAGTCACAATATCCACGCGCTCAACCAGTTGAGCTGGGATGAGGTCGAGGTTTGCGGCAGACGTCCGTGGACCACCATATGGCAGGCGTTTACCGTCGATGAGAACCAAAGTCCGCAATGCGCCGAGGCCACGCAGGTTAAGGCTCGATGTACCTGTTGCACCGTTGGCAACATCACTGGTTTGACCAGCAAATGCCTGTGGCAGAATGTTCAACAGGTCTTCGACGCGTGTCGCGCCGCGTGTATCAACCTCAGACGCATCAACCTGGAAAACCGGGCTAGATGAGTTGAGATTGGCTTGGTTCAAACGTGAACCGGTGACGATGATTGTATCATCGCCCTGTGCAAAAGCCGGCGCAGAGATTGCTGCAACACCGGTCAATGCCGTCGCTGCGAGCAGGCCCCGCCGTACCGGCGAAATCGCTTTATTTTTCATTTTCATTTCCCTCTTATTTTTCAACGTTAACGTTGGCGAACTCGCGAAACCGAACGCATTAATGAGCACGCCCCTCCCGGCGCAGTCCGCCAGTTTATTGAGACAGCGGAACCACAGCTGTCCTCAGGGGAAATTCGAAACAAGTAGGGTGGTGTGGCGGATTAACAACAGGCCATTCTAGGGATTTGGCCACCGATTTGGTTACCAGAACGGCCTTTACCTGCTGGCGACCCCTTGCCTAGCCCAAACTGTTGTGGGTAACCTGGGCAAAGGAGTACCAGGAAGCACTGCCATGCTTCCTGGTTCTCGGGCAAAAACACGAAGGCCCTCGGGGGAGTAACCTGCGTGCTTAGACAGTAGACAATCGCAAATGCGATCCCCTCAATCGAAAGAGGAGATTTTTGCGATTAGCGGCACCTTTTTAGTGTCGAGCTGTTTGAGCATGTTGGCAGGTCGATTTGTTGCATCAAAATTGCAGCGGATCGCCTGGAAATGGGCGGCATTGGCCTGCTCGTTTGGTATCGAGGTGAGAACGTGAATAGCCGATCTATCAGGCATTATTTTGGAAAGTAGTCATGGTTCCAATTGTCATGGACAATTGGAACGGGGAGAGTTTTTTGACACCTGACCAGCAAATTGAGATCGAGCGTGCCATGCGCCGTGATGAGAAGCTGCTCATACGGTGGCTCACCAAAAAGCTTGGTGACACAGACTCGGCACGAGATGTTGTGCAGAGCGTGTTTTTACGCGTTTGGGCATTTGCGGAAAATGGTGTTGTTGAAAACCCACGAGCCTTATTATTCAAAACGGCAAGTAATTTAGCCTTAAATGAAATGAAAAGACGCAACAGATATACAAGCCGCCATGTAGAACCCAGCGCAAATTCAGAAAATGATGCGTTACACAATGTGCCTTCATCGTCTCCCTCACCGGAAAAACAGGCGAGTTTGCGTGAGGATGTATCGATTACGATGGAGGCAATAAACAACTTACCGGACCGACCACGTCGTGCATTTATTATGAATCGATTTGATGGTCACAGTTATAAACAGATTGCCGCAATCATGAGTGTGTCGGAGAGTAGTGTCGAAAAATATATGATTGAAGCATTAAAGAAACTTCGCGCCTCAATTGCTGAAGCGAACCGGACTAAAGCAAAGGTAGTGAAGTTTGCGCGCCCGCAACACCGGCGGGTATCGCGATAAAAACGGACTAAAGTGAGAGTAAAAAAAATGAATACGGATTCTGACGGGGCAAGAGAAAATGTTTGAGAATTCAAACGATGTTATTGACGACAAAGCTGCCGCCTGGGCGGCACGGACGATGTCTGGCTCAATAACACAGGAAGAAGAAAGAGCGTTGGAGGCTTGGTTGCTTGCTGATCAACGGCACCGAATTGCATATGAAGAATATATGCATATTTCCGAACGTGCTACGATTGCGGCAGACATTACGGCCGAAGAGTCTCTAGAAAAAGAGCTTGAGAATTTGGCATCGAAGCAAAGCGTTCAGAGAAAATGGTTTGTTGCAGTGCCCGCTTTGGCGGCCTCGTTTGCCGCCGTTGCATTTTTGGTCAGCATCGTGTTGGGGCCAACCGATACCTATTCGACCTATGTGACTGCACGTGGGGAGAGCAAAAATATTGATCTGGCTGATGGTACCGTAATTGCGCTGAACACGAATACAGAAATTCAAGTTTTGCTCGACTCAAAACAACGGTCTGTGCACCTTGTAAAGGGTGAGGCGCTATTTGACGTTGCGCGCGACCCTAAACGACGGTTTGTTGTTACATCAGAAACTGCGCAAACAAGTGTTCTTGGCACGCGGTTCAATTTTTATGAAAAACCAGGAGGGACTGTTGTCTCTGTACTCTCCGGGGTCGTTGAGGTTAGCGATGCTGAGCGTGGTGCGCCTCCAGTGACGTTGATCGCAGGGCAAGAGATCGCTATTCGAGCCAATGATAGCCGCCGAGAAGTCCGGCAATTTCGTCCTGACACAGTGACCTCTTGGCGGCGAGGTCTGGCTTTTCATGAAAACGAGCCTTTGTCGAAAGTGGTGGCGGATCTCAACCGTTATTTTCAATCGGAATTAGTCGTTGGCGACACTGCGCTCAACGACATTCCTGTCACCGGCGGATTTGATGTCACAGATCAAGCCGTGGCCATAGAATCCTTGGCCATCGCACTTTCTCTTCGTACTGAACACACAAATAGCAACCAGGTTGTGCTTTACCCAAATGAGTAACCAGCGACGTTTTCGACAATTTGTCAGCGTATATGCATTGATTGCCGGAAGCGGTTTAACGCTGAATTCCGCTCATGCGGGTAGTGACGACGTGGCGTATGATGAACTTTGTCGTGCGCTAACATTGGAAGAAGGTTCAGTTAGTGAAACACTAGAAAAAATATCGATCCAAAGCGGTGTTTCGATCGTCGTCGATCATAGGCTCATTGAAGGGCTTCATGCTCCTGCTGTGTCTGGGGCGATGGATTGCCTTACGACACTTCAAGATGTGCTTGTTAATGCGGATTTGAATGTCCAAAAATTATCAGGGTCCACACTGGTAATTTCTAAATCACCAAAACCTACCGAACGTATTCGTGAAGCAAAAATACGCCCGATTCTAGAAGCGGCATCGATGCAAGATGTGATTACGGTTACGAGTACACGACTCTTTGCAAATGATCTTTACACGACAAGCCCCGTCATGACGATCAGCCGCAATGAATTTAACGCCCGTGGGGCATCGCGGGTAGAGGATTTTGTAAATATTCTTCCCGCTGCATTTGCCTCCCAAAACACCAATATAGGAAACGGTTCAACCGGAGCATCGAGTTTGAATCTGCGCAATTTGGGCGCGGTACGCACGCTAGTTTTGATTGATGGTCGACGTCTACCCTATGGCACACCATCAAGTGCGTCAGCAAATCTAGATCTTATTGCGCCACAATTGGTTGAGTTGGTCGATATTGTAACGGGCGGCGCATCCGCGGTGTACGGATCTGATGCCATTGCAGGTGTCGCGAACTTTAGATTGAGACGCGATTTCGAAGGCATTGAACTTGATGGGCAAGTGGGTGCCTATCAGGATTCCAATAATAATAGTTTCTCAAATGCATTGTTGGGCCTCAATAACATCAGCGCACCAGGAAGTGTTCTCGATGGAAGAAACGTCACTGCATCTTTGTTGATTGGTGCCAATGGCGCCAATGATCGCAGCAATGTAACAGCTTTTTTTGGTTACCAAGACCAGAATGAAATTCGCCAAGACGCTCGTGACTACTCAACCTGTGCATTTGGCCCTGCCGCTGCCGGGCCGCGCACAATTGGTGGTATAGGGTGTTCGGGCTCGAGTACCTTTCGACGATTTTTTACACCAGGGGGGGATTTTTTCTTAGAAGACGACGGGACCTTCGTGCCTTTTACAGGTGCGCCTGAACAACGTTTCAACTATGCGCCTGATAATTTTATTCAGCGCCCTGTTGAACGCTTCAACGCTAGTGCCTTCGCGCGTTACGATATTACCGATTCACTTTCCGCCTTTTTAGATTTAAGCTACACCAATAATCACACGGATTCGCAAGTTGCGTCTTCTGGTTCGTTTTTTCGCCCGTTCCTTGTGAATTGTGATAACCCATTTTTAGTTAGCCCTGTGCCAAGCGGCGAAAGTTTCGCCAATGCTCTTGGTTGTAGTGCAAGTGCAATTGCCGATGGCGCCGTGGTTCCTTTAGCTAGCGGCTACCGCAACGTCACTGGTGACGCGCGAAATTCTGCGCATAATTTTGAAGTCTTTCGAACTGTTGGCAGTCTACGTGGTACCATCGATGGTCGTTGGAGTTGGGAGGCGTTTGGGCAATTTTCGCGCACGACAACGGTTTCTATATTTTCGGGCGATGTAAATTTTTCAAAACTGCAAGATGCCTTTTTTGTTGTCGACAATGGGGCGGGCCCAGTATGTCTGTCGGGCAATCCGAATTGCATCCCGTACAATATCTTTCAGCGAAATGCGTCCAACCAGTCCCTCGTCACGCGAGCGGCTGCGCAGTCTGTTCAAGGAACAGGTGTTCGGAATGGAAATACCGAGTTGAAGGAGGTGGGCGCGACTATTCAGGGTGATCTTGGGATTTACGGCGTTCGTTTTCCGCTGGCGGCATCGGGTGTTAAAATGCTCATCGGTTCCGAATGGCGCGAGGATTCTCTTGATTCAAAATTGGATATAGATTCGCAAACTTCTGGTGCGGTCACAGGCATCAATGGTGCAAGACTACCGGTCTCCGGATCAGTTAAACTGTGGGAACTCTTTATGGAGTCCCAGATTCCGTTGATTGAGGAAAAGCGATTCTTTGAAGAGTTGAGGTTGAATGGTGCATATCGCTTTTCAAGATACACGACCGAAAACAACGACTTTCAGAGCAAGTTTTCAGCACATACCTATTCGGCAGGCATGTCTTGGGTGCCATTCCCTGGCGTTCGGGTTAGGGGGCAGTTCCAACGCGCTGTTCGCGCCCCAAACGTGATCGAATTATTTACCGGATTGACCACTGGCGTTTTTAGTAATTCTCCGGGGCCCAATGGTTTATACGACCCTTGTGCCGGTGATTTTGATGAGACAACACACATACCTGCACCGGCAGCGACTTTCGAACAATGTGCGAATACTGGCGTAATACCTGCGCAGTATGGGGCGATCCCAGATAGCGTATCAAATCAATTAAACTCGACTAGGGGCGGCAATAGCCAACTCACGCCGGAGAAAGCCGATACCTATACAGCGGGTATTGTGTTGACTCCGTCTTTTTTCAAAAATTTCAGTCTATCTGTTGATTATTTTGACATCACCGTGAAGGAAGCCATATCGAGCGTTTCTCCAAACCTGACGCTCGAAAGGTGCCTTGCAACCGCGTATTCAGACTACTGTAGCCTTATTACACGTGATCAATTTGGTAGCCTATTTTTAGATTCCACGACGGAATCTGGCCATCTAACCGGCATCTCATCGGCGAACGTCAATATTGGGAACCTAGTCACGCGCGGATTGGATTTTGCCGTGGCCTATAAAGTTGATCTCGCGGAACTTGGCCTTGATGGTTGGGGCACGTTGGATTGGGGGCTTGCATCCACCTATTCCTTAGAGAATTCGTTTGCGTTGACGCCGGAATTGTCGCGACGGCAAGATTGTTCTGGTTTCTTTGCAAATGAATGTGTGGGGCCAAATCCAAAATATCAGCAGCGATTATTAACCACATGGACGACGCCCTGGGATCTCGATTTCAGTGTCACGTGGCGCTATCTGAGCCACGTAAAAAATGCTTATTTGCGTGGATATGAAGATGCGAGAATTGGTAATATTTTAGATGACCGTCTTGATGCTGCTCATTATGTCGATATTGGCGTCCAGTGGTATATGCGTGATAACGTTACGTTTCGTGCGGGAATGCAAAATTTGTTGAGCCGAGATCCAGAATTCCAAACCACAGTCGGGAATTCTATTTTGTCGAATGGTAACACATTGCCCGGTACCTATGATCCGACCGGAAGGTTTTTGTTCTTTGGCATAAATATACGCGGTTAGAGGCTGCCTTTGCGCATTAACGCATAGCAGCTTATGGTGTTCCGTCATTGGCATTGAGCCAACTACTCGGGGAGCGCTAATGCGGGCATTTCGATTGTTTCTGCGGTTGACGGTTTATTACTTGGCCGTGAGTGCCATTGTCTATACGGCAGTGACTTTGCAGCCAGGGTTAGGCGGATTCCTACCTATAGGGGGCGCAGAGTCGTTACTCAGTGGGCCTACTAATGATCCATTTCGACCGATTGAAATCGGTGCAGACCAAGTGTCTGGAATTTCTGAAAGTCTAATTTGGCTCATCATCGCTGTCATTGGCGCTTTGCTAACGATTTTACCGGTCAGCTGGACCTATATGGCGATCCGCAATCGTGACGAATATGATCAGTCATTGGTTGAAACTATTATCATTTTGCCAATTGCTGTGACGAGTATCGTAATTATTGTTCATAATTCTCTGGCGCTTGCTTTTAGTCTTGCTGGTATTGTTGGTGGCGTTCGGTTTCGAAATACGCTCAAAAGCTCTGGTGATGCGCTCTATATATTGTTGGCGATCGGGATCGGACTATCCGCCGGTATTGGGGCGATGGAAATTGCTGTCGTGATGTCGATGGCATTTAATTATTGTTTTCTTGCGCTGTGGGTCACTGACTATGGTGCGAGAAAAGGGACGCACCGTTATATGCGTCGCACGAATAAGAAAACCCACAATCATGATGGTCCCATTGAGTCGGAAACAGAATCTAGCGGACCGGTGTCGGACTGATGCGTGGCTTGGGTATTGTCCGGTTTTGGAGCATGGCCCTTTGCGTGGTGATGTGCCTGGGCTCGGCCAATGCGCAACCACCTGACAAAACAAATGGCGTGCCATTTCAGCTAATTGATGCCCCGCAACAGATGCGATTGGTGAACGGACTTCGGGAAATTTCGGGCCTAGCGATGGCCTCTGAAAGTTCCGTATATGCCCATAATGATGAGCATGGCATCGTCTATGAATTGAGTCTTGAAACCGGCGATGTCTTGGCAGCATTTGCTCTTGGCGGCATAACAGAACTTGCTGATTTCGAAGGAATTGCATTTGAAAATGGACGTATTTATCTCGTTACGAGTGACGGAAAAATATACGAAGCTTTGATCGGTGAGCATCGCAAGCGCGTCAGGTTTAATGTTTTCGATACTGGCATTGGTTCTTTTTGTGAGATCGAAGGCCTAACGCGGGGCTTTGAGCCAGGGTCATTTATTGTCCTATGTAAGTCTGCGAGGATCCAAGCGGTCTACAATAAGTTGACCATCTACAAATGGAGTGTGAATGACAGGCTTCCTGCAACAGAGCCTTTGCTTCAAATTCCATTCGAAGAATTTTTATCCGAAAAGGAAGCAGAGAATTTTCGGCCTTCCGCAATCGAATGGGACGAAGAAAGAAAAGCCTTTGTCGTTCTTTCTGCGCAATCACGCCAGCTGGCGATCATGGACGAAGCCGGATCCGTTTTGGCAACGGAATTTTTGTCATCAGATTTTCACCCTCAAGCTGAAGGGGTCGCCATAACACCGTCCGGCGACCTCGTTATTGCAGACGAGGGAGCGAGACGTAGCTCTGGCACTCTATCTTTGTACAAAGCGCGTCCCTAATCACGACATACAGAGAAAAGCCGGCGATTGAGTTTGTCGTCATCTTCGATGTCGTTGAAAAATCTATCGAGATATTTTATTGAGCTTTTTTTGTTCCTATCATTCAGACCAGGAACAGATTGAATCGCCGCATTTAGGGCGTCTCGATTTTCACGAAATAAAGCAGCTTGCGCCCGCACCTCATCATTGTGCCGGCAAAAGCCGCGATAACGGCGTTTGCGGACAGAGTCGATGCGCATATCGGGTGGTGCAACCGCATAAGGGGTGTCAACTAAACCTGAATAATCAAAATCATAGGGGACTGGAATGAATTCACCCTGGGCATCTTTCGTTGCGCCAATGAGTTTGGTGTTGTGACAACAATCATTCCCTGCTGGTCCATTATGCATCGACCAGTCAAGATTGCCGATCATATATTGAAACAGTGCATATTGGGCGGCTGATGTCGGCGCAATTTGTTCGACGGTTATGTCAGGAAGGTCGATTTCCTTCATACCAATTCGTTTGGCGGCATCATCAGTGTCTTCGATGAAAAAACCCATCCGCTCAATATTGGTTTTTCCGTTTTTCTCTTCGATATAGGCGATGTCAGCCATGCGTACATTCAAGCTATTGGGCGTCAACACATTCAATAGTTTGTAGGCTGTGTATTCGAGAAGGTAATATTGTTGGTAGGCTGAAGCACCTTTGCAATGGGTGACAAGTTTAAGGCGTTTTTGTCCGTCAAATAGCGAGTCATCACCTGGTTTTTCGCTAAATTCGACCCGCAATGGCGGAAACGTACATAGGCCGCGGCTGCGACGGGAATTACCACGGGCTGAAAGCATGATGGCATGTTGTTCTGGATTGGCACCGTCGACGACCAGCGTTGCGGGATAAGGATCGGTGGAGCTCTTGGCTTTACGCAAAAGCTGTTTGAAAGGGCCTTCTATCCGAATTGAAATGACATCATCATTTTGAAAAAGCGGCTTTGGTTCATCCGCGCGTGCCGTAGAAGTGAATAGGATGGCGAACCCAAGGAGAGCCGTCATCATAGAATTTGGCCAGCTGTATTTGGTTCTAAATATTGTCATGGCGTGGTGCTCTCCCCGTTGTCGTCAATAATGATATTTTCGATACCATTGTCATGCGCGATCAAAACGCCATCGCGGATCTCTAGATAAGATTGGGTGCCGCCGTAATGAGTGGCAATACCAGTATCGATTTGGATGACTTTCCCATGATGGGTTGATTTAATGCCTGT
>JAJFGD010000194.1 GCA_021776315.1 Hyphococcus sp.
ACAAGATAAAGAGGCAAGAAATATGAGTGAACAATTTTTGATCACAACAATCGATGGCAATGGTATTGCACGCCTAACGATGAACCGGTCTGAATTACGCAATGCGTTCAACGAAGAAATTATCACTGAGATTTGTGAAGCCTTTGGGCGATTTCATTCGGACCCTGACATTCGTGCGATCATACTGACGGGCGCTGGGAAAGCCTTTTCTGCTGGTGCAGATCTCAACATGATGAAACGTGCTGCCGGATATTCAGCGGCAGAAAACAAAGATGATGCGCGGCGCCTCGCGCATATGTTGAACGCCATCTACACATCCCCGAAACCAACGATCGCCCGGGTCAATGGACCAGCCATGGGTGGCGGCCTTGGCCTAATCGCTGCATGTGATATCGCAATTGGATCAGATTCCTCTTTCTTTGCCCTTTCCGAAGTACGGCTCGGTTTAATCCCGGCAGTCATTTCACCATTCGTGATTGACGCAATAGGATCACGCCAAGCACGTCGATATTTTGTGACGGGTGAACGGTTTGACGCGGTGACAGCCAAAGATATCGGCTTGTTGCATAGGGTTGAGGCAGCGGGCGCACTTGATAGAGCAATCGACGAAACAATTGCCGACATACTTGCATGTGGCCCGTCGGCGCAGGATGAAGCCAAATGCCTGATTCGCGCTGTCAATCATCGAGAGATCGACAAGAACATTCTTGACGAAACTGCTGGGGACATAGCCCGACTACGAACAAGTGACGAAGGCAAAGAAGGCATAGGAGCTTTTTTAGAAAAGCGAAAACCAAACTGGGTCGCACAATAAGCGCAATCATGCGTGATACATGTGACGACGACGGACAACGATAACCCCTAGTCCCACGGGATTTTTTTTCCAAAGGGCTTTCGAAATAATTTCTTGAGGCTGCATGTTTAAAAAAATTCTCATTGCCAATCGCGGCGAAATCGCTGTCCGAGTCGCAAAGACTGCTAAACGAATGGGCGTCGCAACCGTCGCAGTTTATTCTGATGCCGATGCCAATGCCCCCCATGTAAAAGTATGTGATGAAGCCATTCACATTGGCCCCGCCGCAGCCACAGAAAGCTATTTGCGTTCAGATAAAATTTTGGCCGCAATCAATCAAAGTGGGGCGCAAGCGGTTCATCCGGGATATGGCTTCCTTTCGGAAAATGCCGAATTTGCCGACGCCCTCAACAAAGCTGGCGTGGCCTTTATCGGACCCACCGCGGAAACGATCCGCGCCATGGGATCAAAGTCTGCTGCAAAAGATTTAATGGAAACGGCAAATGTCCCAACCACACCTGGCTATCAAGGCGAAGACCAGTCGGTCGAGACGTTTAAAAAGGAAGCGGGCAAAATTGGTTACCCAGTATTGCTCAAGGCCACGGCCGGTGGTGGGGGTAAAGGCATGCGGATGGTCGAAAAAGAAAGCGACCTTGAAGATGCGCTACATTCCGCCCAACGAGAAGCCAAGTCCGCTTTTGGCGATGACCGGTTTTTGATTGAAAAATTTATCGCCCGTGCACGCCATGTCGAAGTTCAAATATTTGGTGACGGAACTGGCAATGTCGTTCACATGTTTGAGCGGGATTGTTCCCTTCAACGGCGCCACCAAAAAGTAATTGAAGAAGCCCCGGCCCCAGATATGCCAGCGGAGGTGCGCCAAAAGCTTTTGCAGGCTGGCGTCGATGCAGGTCGAGCCGTGAATTACCGCGGTGCTGGGACTGTAGAATTTCTGTATGATCCATCATCGGAAGCGGTGTTCTTCATGGAAATGAACACACGGTTGCAAGTCGAGCATCCGGTATCCGAAATGATTACTGGACATGATTTCGTCGAGTGGCAATTACGCATTGCGGCGGGTGAAGGCCTGCCAATGGGCCAGGAGGACATCCAAGAATCCGGGCACGCTTTTGAATCACGACTATATGCAGAAAATCCAGATCAGAATTTCTCGCCTTCGATTGGTACAATAAGCACGCTGAATTTGCCTGAAGCTCAATCACGGGTCGATTCAGGTGTTCGACAAGGGCAAGTCATCACGCCTTTTTACGATCCAATGATCGCGAAAATCATTACCCACGGTAACAGTCGAAAAGAAGCGCTCGGCGCTATGCGTGCTGCCTTATCGGAAACCCATGTCGCAGGGCTGGAAACCAACGCAGCTTTCCTTCATGCGCTTACAACGGAAGAGGACTTTATTGAAGGTGATGTTTCGACGCGGTTTATCGAAGAACACTCGACGTCGCTGTTTGCAAAAGATGATGTCGGTCCAATCCTTTGGGCAATTGCAGCTTTGTGGAAACAGCAACAGGAATCCGCCGACAACAGTGACCCGTGGTATAAGTTGACCGGTTTTCGCCTCAACCGCCCAAGCCACGAAGTAATGTGGGTCGATCATGACGACCAAGCCGCAGTTCTGCGTTTAAAAAAGTCTGCCGATCAATATAAAGCGACTTTGGAACCGGGTGCCTCGGCGGCTCGCCGCCGCGAGAAATACGAAGCCGTAGAACCAATAGAGTTCGCGTTTTCCGGTGAAATTGACGAAACAGGAATGGCCCGCATTTTCATTGGCGGACAAAATGTGGTGGCGTTTGCGGCGCCCCATATGGGCAGCCTTCGCATTTGGGTCGGTGCGCAACATTGGGATGTGCGCTTCCCCGACCCTCTCCAAGGAACCACAGCTAGTCAATCGAGCGCTGGATCTCTAACGGCACCGATGCCGGGTGTGATTACAATGTTGTCCGCTAAACCAGGTGATACCGTCGCGAGTGGCAAACCGCTTCTTGTTATGGAAGCAATGAAGATGGAGCATGTCATCAAAGCGCCATTTGATGGAGTCGTCAAAGCCTACAGATTTGATTCTGGCGATCAGGTCAAAGATGGAGACTTGTTGGTTGATTTCGAGGAAAGTGAATGACCAGCAACATCAACATTGTCGAAGTCGGGCCCCGTGATGGGCTGCAAAATGAAAAGCAAACGATTGATGTCGCTACCAAAGTTGAGCTTATTGACCGGCTTTCAAGCACAGGGCTTGCGACGGTTGAAGCTGGCGCATTTGTTTCGCCCAAATGGGTACCACAGATGGCTGCGACCGATGCGGTCATGGCACAAATCAATCGCAAACAGGGTATTTCTTATCCGGTCCTCACGCCAAATATGCGGGGTTATGACGGGGCGCGAACAGCAAAAGCGGATACCATCGCCGTATTTGGAGCTGCATCAGAATCTTTCAGCCAAAAGAATATCAACGTCTCCATCGAAGAAAGCATGGAGCGTTTCAAGCCTGTGGTTAACGCCGCTAAAGCGGATGGGGTTCGCGCCCGTGGCTATGTCTCGTGCGTATTGGGGTGCCCCTATGAGGGCGACATCCCGGTTAAAAATGTCGTTCGTGTATCCAAGGCCCTATATGAAATGGGCTGTTATGAGATCTCTCTCGGCGATACGATTGGGGTCGGCGTCGCCGGCAAAGCAAAAGCAATGATACGTGCTGTTGCGAGTGAAGTGCCCGTCACCGCCCTTGCTGGTCATTTTCACGACACCTATGGTCAATCCCTGGCCAATATCTGGGCAGCGGTGGAAGAGGGCATAACGACATTTGATTGTTCTGTGTCCGGTCTTGGTGGTTGTCCTTATGCTCCCGGTGCCAGCGGCAATGTGGCGACAGAAGATGTCGTTTATATGCTGCACGGTTCCGGCTTTGAAACTGGTGTCGATTTAGAAAAACTAATCGATATAAGTGGCTGGATTTCAGCAAAACTGGGTCGCACACCCGCATCGAAGGTCACCATGGCGCGTCAGGCAGCGCGCAATATCTAACACCGTTTTCGATTGGCAATTTGTTCGAAGTAACCCACACTGATGGACATTTCGACAGCAATACAATTTCATCGGAACATCGCTCTATGATCACAGAACCACTCATCGTCATTGCGCTGTGTATTGTGTTCTATGGTGCATTTTCAGGACGATTGGCTCAGTCCGTCATCTCGGCACCGATGATCTTCATGCTTGCTGGGTTACTGACAGGACAAGCAGGTTTTGGTTTTTTTGATATCGATATCGACAACCATGTATTGGAAGGGTTTGGCGAATTAACACTCGGTTTCATTTTGTTTGCGGACGCTGCATCGACCAATAGCCGCAAACTTTTCAAAGAAAGCCGTATTCCGCGCCGGCTTTTGTTTATCGCGTTACCCTTAACAGTTCTTCTTGGGACGCTCATTGCCATTGTCATCTTCCCCAATCTTTCATGGCAAGAGGCGGCTTTAATCGCTGCCATTCTCGCTCCAACTGACGCCGCTTTGGGTTACGCCGTTGTTACGAGCAAGAATGTGCCCGAACGCATCCGACAAGCGATCCTTGTTGAGTCGGGTCTCAATGACGGGCTAGCGCTTCCAGCCGTATTGTTGTTTGCGGCCCTCGCCTTCAGTTCAATGTCTGGCGAGACCCGCGGATTGGATTACTGGCTGATCTTTGCGTTCAAACAAATCGCCATTGGGGCTGTCGTGGGTGCTGTGGTTGGCGGCGCACTGGGAAAATTTATTCACTATGCCGACGGCAAGGAATGGATCGCTCATAGCTTCCGAAATCTTGTATGCATCGGCGTCGCGATTCTAACGCTCTTTTGTGCGCATATCGCAGGCGGCAATGGATTTATCGCTGCTTTTGTTGGCGGCCTTGCGTTTGGTAGTTTCTGTTCGCGACGTGCGGGGTCACTGACAAATTTTGTAGAAGAGGAAGGACAGCTTTTCAGCCTTATCATCTTCTTCTTTTTCGGCGCAGTCTTATTACCCGCAGCACTGGAAAGCTTCACGACATTCTGCGTGATCTATGCATTGCTCAGCCTAACGGTCATTCGTATGACCCCGACAGCAATTGCGGTATTCGATTTAAAACTAAAATGGCCAACGATCGGTTTTCTTGGTTGGTTTGGACCACGCGGCCTCGCGTCGATTTTGTTTTTATTGATCGCCGTTGAGCATGAGGATAAGGGCCGGCTTACAGAAATCGAAGCCGTGGTTTACGTCACTGTATTCTTAAGCGTGTTACTGCACGGCGCAAGCGCGTCGCCCTTGTCCCGAATTTTTGGAAAGTCCAAGGCCGCACAAGCCGATCAATCCGCAAACTAGACGCGTTGGAACGCCGCGAGGTTTGCGCGAAGTTGTAATAGGTCACCAACACGAACGACCTCACCCGTGACGGATACTGGGTCCGCGACAAATGGCAAAATGTCCATAGGCATCGGGCCGCCATTTTCGCCTGTTAATAGCAAAACAGACTCACCCCCGGCACCATTGCGCACCCACATGCTGGGCGGAATGCCGCCGCGAATACACAAACTCGCGCATGCTTTATGAGTTTTTCCGCGCCCTGGGCGCATCACACCAAAAAAACATTTTGAATCCATCACCTGACCCGCCAACTCAAAACTGCCGATGCTTTCTACGTCAGGAGTAAGCAAAGCCTCCGATACGGATCCGTCATCAGCGGGCTCTAACCATTTGTCTAAAAAAAGTGGCACTTCCAACATTTGGCGTTCTTTGCGCTGAATAAGCGCTCCTGCGGCCGTGACAACCTTTCCCGCAACATCGGCAAGCTGTAGCGCCGATGTACATTTTCCTTGCGCGACGATCAGGACCGTTCGCATGCCGTAAGGCGCCGATGGGTCAGCAATGCGCAGCATCGGATATGGATCCGTCGAAAGCACGCCAGTCACACGATGAGTGGCATTGGTCTGCCAAGCGCCGGCACCGGGATCACCCAATTCTTTAGAGACCAACCAGCTTGAACCCACAGACGCTGCAAGACCTAAAGGCAAAGCCCCTAGCAAAAACCGTCGATCCACGGCTGGCGCGGGTGCCCATCCAATGAACATTTCATCGGTATCATTCGCGACCGGGTCTATCACACCTTCTACTTTTGTCATGCGCTTGCCCTGTTTGAATCAATTAGCGCTGGAGTAGTTTTAACGCCAGGCTTGTTCGGCTTAGGATCAACAAAGATCACCCCGCCTTCTATTTTGACATTGTAGGTCGAAATCTTTTCGGTAAATGGCGGCGGTGAAACGCCATCATCGGGTCGGTACTGCCAACCGTGCCAAGGGCAGGTGATGCATCCATCCACAACGCGCCCTTCCCCCAGCGGACCATTTTGATGTCGGCACGCATTGGTGACGGCTGAGATTTTATTATCGTATCGAAACACAGCAACACGATCGCCTTTCGGCATTGGGGCAATCACCGCTCGATTCTCTGCAATGTCTTCTGGCGCACAAACCTCAACCCAACCCTTTGCCTTGAGGCGTTTCATGCCATTGTCAGCGCCCCATTCCCGCATTCCAGTGAAAATATGCAGTCCTGATACGCCAAGAAATGCCGCAGCCGTCATCAATGGGTAGACCATTGATTTTTCTGTCATCAATGCACCCAACACAATATGCATCACCAGCAATGCATAGGCCGGATAAACCAACATATGGATGGCTTTCCATACTGGTGCTGACAGATTGTTGAGCCAAAAATCATGACTGGTTGAAGCCATCAAAAGTAAAATCAAGAATGCCGCAAATCCGAGAACCTCAAATGGAAACCCTGGAATTGAGTCATATTGTGAGTTGCTGACAAACAGGGAAATAAACGGATTCAGCGGACCACCACCGTGATACCACAACAATGCCAAACCAAAATGTGCCGCCGAAATAATAAACGTAATCACACCAAGATGACGACGATTATAAAGCATCGTCAAAAATCGTTTGTTCAATCGCGCAAGCGGACCAATTGCCAAAACAACGGTCAATAATGCAAACGCGCAAGTCCCTAATGCGCGAATAAATAGCACAACTGGGTCTGCAGTATGTCCGCTTTCATATGTTGCAAGTCCGACAACCATGAAGACCGTAATAAATGCGACAATCGCAGCGAGGACATATAGGTCGTAAACAATTTTATTTCCATTCCATTGGATGGCTTTATATTCATGGGCCATGGTCTAACCCTCCTCTGCTGAGGATGTTTCAATGGCACTCGGAATTTCGCTCATCGGGGTCATAGGGCGCATCGTCCAGAAATAGACCGCCAAAATAACGGTCATTGGCGCCAAGACAACCCACATCACTAAATGTAAACGACGGTGCGGCCTTTTCATTCCTGCGCCTCCGTTGCCTGATTGATCCGTCGTCCCGACAACCAGCGCAAAATAATGAATGGCCAGATTGTGACGCAGCCGAGAAATACCATTGGCCGAAATAAGACACTGGCTCCCTTAGCGGAGTCATCAAGTTTCGATACGCCGAACCCAAGGAAAAAAATTGCAACAACAGCACCAACACCAAAATAGATTGCAAGTGCCGCAACAATGGTTTGTGCGAGCATCATCTTAGTAGCCTCCCGGCACGCCAACACCGCCATATTGGATACCAGTCAGGTCAGCCATATCGCGTTTAAACGTGGTCAGATCCTCAATATTGAAATCGGAAAGATTGTGATGCCCACAGGCGCGCGCCAAAATCGACATCAACTCTGTTGAACTTTCAAAATAGTTTGAAAGGCGCTTTGCAGCAATCGCAATCTCAAGTCGTTCGCGTAGATTTTGTTTTTGGGTCGCGATGCCAACCGGGCAATTATTGGTGTGGCAGGCGCGCATCCCGATACAGCCGATGGCTTGCAGGGCTGAATTTGAAAGAGCGATGGCGTCGGCCCCTAATGCGAGAGCTTTT
>JAJFGD010000195.1 GCA_021776315.1 Hyphococcus sp.
TTCCCTTGCCGACTTCGCCAAGCTGGTCGAGAGATTTGATGCTCGAGAAGTATCATTCGTGTCAGTGACGCAAGCATTTAATACGTCATCTTCCATGGGACGGTTGACGCTTAATGTACTGTTGTCCTTCGCCCAATTTGAACGCGAGGTCACTGCCGAGCGCATCAAGGACAAGATCGCCGCCTCCCGTCGAAAAGGCATTTGGACCGGCGGCAAACCGCCACTTGGCTATGACAATGTCGACAAGAAGCTGGTGGTAGTCGAGCAAGAGGCGGCAATCGTGCGCCGCATCTACGAGCTATATCTGGAGACTGGAAATGTGCGCGCCATCACCACCACGGGAAAAGAACAAGGATGGACCACCAAACTGCGCGCCAATGGCAAAGGTGGAAAGCCACTTTCACGAGGACCGATCTATCACATATTAGCCAATCCGATCTACGCAGGCTTGATACGTCAGGGCAATGATCTCCACCCAGGCGAACAGCAGGCGATTATCGACCTAGACGTTTGGAACCGTGTTCAAGAAAAGCGGAAAGCCAATGCGCAATGGTCTGGCCAAATAAGAACCACGACCAGTCTTCTCACCGGAAAACTATTCGCCAATGGCGAACGGCTAATACCAAGCCATACTTCCAAGCAAGGTAAGAAATACCGGTATTATGTCAGTCATGCGAACGCCGAGCCAGGAAAGGGCAATCGTTTGACCTTGAAAGCAACCGACCTCGAACAAGCAGTCGCCACGGCATTTGATTGTTGGGTCAGCAAAGCAAAGTCAGCGGCACTCGATCTGGTAAACCCGGATACCTCGCCTGCGGTGATTGAACGCATTCAAGAATGCCTCACACGCCAAGTGACGGACACATCCGATACCACTTTGTCGGGCATACATCGCTGGACAACGCTGATCCGACGCGTCGACATCACCGATGACGCCATCGCAATAGCAGTTGAACCCAAGAAACTGGTTCAAATGCCCAAGCTACAAAAATATCTGCAAACTGATTACGCCATCATGGCACGCACGAGCATGCACCATTGCGGACAGGAACGTCGTTTTTTACTTGGCGATGTTGAACAACAACGCACTCCCGATCCGGCGATCACGGGTCTACTTGCCCGAGCACATATTTGGAGAAACGCGTGGTTTGAGAACCCTGATGCAAAACTCTCAACAATCGTTGAGGCTACCGACACGGACCGGAGCACGGTCAGTAAAACCATCCGCCTGGCGTTTTTAGCGCCCGACATTATTGAAGCGTTCCTCAATGGTTCTGCCCCCGCCGAAATCAATGCGGAAACACTAAAGCGCCTTTCGCAGGTCCCCGCGAGTTGGACCGAACAACGACAACTGCTTGGCTTCGAAAAAATTCATTAAGCCAAATCTGTTAGTTTCAAACCAAATTTTCAGTTGCACCACTCATACTTCCGAGGGGTTTTTCTGACAGTCTGTATAATGATGTTCTGTTGTGAGAACTTTGAACATCAAGCGTATTTTCAGTTGGTCGTCGAAATACGCCTTTGGAGATTTCCACCCAAAACGCGCAAATCTTGAGTAATTGGAGATCTGAGAGACGGTGCGCTCGCCCGAAATCCCCCGGACATGCGGGCGTTTTGGCCAGTCTCCGTTGGTCGTCTTCAAAGCGTGGACTGAATGGTGGGCGGTGACGGGTTCGAACCGCCGACCCTCTCGGTGTAAACGAGATGCTCTACCAGCTGAGCTAACCGCCCGATTGCGCTAAACAGCGCGAAGGGCGCTTGTCCTACCGTGCGATGGATCACACCGCAAGCCAGAAAACGCCGAAAAATGCGGTCACTTAAACAAAACGCCAGCGCAAAGGAAAACCCTTGCCGCCGGCGCTTGCTGAAACCGAAAACTAGTTTAGTTCAACGCGTCTTTTAGGCCTTTACCAGCTGAGAATTTTGGCTGGATTGACGCAGGGATCTGGATCGTTTCGCCGGTGCGTGGATTTCGGCCCTCACGCGCTTTGCGCTGAGCGGCAGAAAAGGTACCAAATCCGACAAGACGGACATCATCGCCGCCCTGAAGCGCCTTCGTGATCGAATCGAAAACCGCATTCACGGCGCGCTCTGCCTCGGACTTACTCATGTCTGCTGCGTCAGCTACCTTATCGACAAATTCATTCTTGTTCATTCCTCCGCCCTTTCTATTTTGTATTGGGATTGGGAGATAATTGCCTAATAATAGAGCTTATCACCCGCATTTCCGGCCGTGGCCAAGAAAAAATGGCTTAAAATAAGGGTTTGCTTTCCCCATCCACCCTATGTGTTTGTAATTATTAAGCTTTTTTTTGGCTCTCAGAATGCTCAAATTCCCATATTTCGTGCTCATGGGCGATGCATCTGTCGATTAATTCGCGCCAAACGGGCTCGGCGATTCGTTTTGAAAGGCCCTGCCGCTCAGATTCGGCCAGGACTTTGGCGACCACATCCTCAATCCGCCAGGGCAATCTGACCTCGTCCTGGCGGGGTTTTATGCGACCGGCGGCCTCAATATATTGCTGTCGCTCAGCCAGCAGCGCCACCAGAATGCGATCTAAACGATCGATTTCGGCGCGCACCTCATCCATGACAACACAGTCTTGGGGGCTGGTTTTAGCTGGTGGCTGCTTCATCATTCTGATTTAGGCCAAGGAGCTCGTATAAAAAAGGCGCGATCACCAACCATGGCGTCGCACCTTTGTTTCTTATCGGTTTTAGCCCGGGATTAGTGGGTCATAACTGGCGTATCATCGCCATCCGTGGTTGTTGCTGGACTATCGACAGGTTCTGTCCATTCAATAGGTGTCAGCTTTTGCGTCAAAGCATGGCTGAGGACCTCATCCACCGTCGAAACCGGGATGATTTTCAGCGCCCCTTTCACATTATCCGGGATATCCGCCAGATCTTTTTCATTCTCTTCCGGAATCAAGACCGTTTTGGTACCCGCTCTCAAGGCAGCCAAGAGCTTTTCTTTCAGGCCGCCAATGGCCAGGACCCGTCCGCGCAAGGAAATCTCGCCAGTCATGGCAATGTCCTTGTGAATTGGAACACCCGTGAGAACAGACACAATTGCTGTCGCCATCGCGACACCCGCAGATGGCCCATCCTTCGGTGTTGCCCCTTCGGGGACGTGAATATGAATATCCGTCTTTTCAAACACCGGTGGTTCAATACCGAATTCCGTCGCCCGGCTGCGCACATAAGACGATGCCGCTGAGACAGATTCCTTCATCACATCCTTCAGATTACCCGTGGGAGTCATGCGGCCTTTGCCAGTCATTTTCACCGCTTCAATCGTCAAGATGTCTCCACCAACCGATGTCCAAGCCAAGCCCGTAACAATACCGACCTGATCTTCGCCGTCGATTTCGCCATAGCGATATTTTGCAACACCAGCATAGTCACCGATGTTCTCGTCGGTGACAGAAACCGTATCGACACCATCCGTCTCAAGCTCGCGAACCGCTTTACGGATAAGGCGCGCAATTTCACGCTCAAGATTTCGAACACCAGCTTCACGAGTATATCGACGAATGAGCGTCAACAAACCCTCATCAGTAACCGACCACTCGCCGTCTTTAATTCCGTGGTTTTCACATAGTTTCGGAATAAGGTGGCGACGGGCAATCTCTACTTTCTCGTCTTCCGTGTAACCAGGAATACGAATGATCTCCATTCGATCCAAGAGCGGTTGTGGCATGTTGAGACTATTCGCCGTCGTAATAAACATGACGTCGGAAAGATCGTAATCAACTTCTAGATAGTGATCCTGGAACGTTGCATTCTGCTCAGGGTCAAGCACCTCAAGCAATGCTGACGCTGGGTCACCGCGGAAATCATGACCCATTTTATCAATCTCATCGAGTAAGAATAATGGGTTTGATTTCTTTGCTTTCTTCATGGACTGAATGACTTTACCCGGCATCGATCCGATGTAAGTCCGACGGTGCCCACGGATTTCCGCTTCGTCACGAACGCCCCCAAGGGAAACGCGCACAAACTCACGACCGGTCGCATTCGCGATCGACTTGCCAAGCGAGGTCTTACCGACGCCCGGTGGTCCGACGAGACACAAAATTGGTCCTTTGAGCTTGTTCATCCGTTTTTGAACGGCGAGATACTCAACAATACGTTCTTTCACCTTTTCAAGCCCGTAGTGGTCCTCATCAAGAACATCTTCGGCCTTGTTCAAGTCAGATTTTACCTTTGATCGGCTGCTCCAAGGTATAGACACCAGCCAATCGAGGTAATTTCTCACCACCGTAGACTCCGCTGACATAGGCGACATTTGGCGTAGCTTTTTCAGTTCAGAATCAGCTTTTGCCCGTGCCTCTTTGGTGAGCTTTGTCTTAGCAATTTTTTCTTCCAGCTCAGTCATCTCGTCGCGGCCATCATCGCCCTCGCCGAGTTCCTTTTGAATCGCCTTCATTTGTTCATTGAGATAATATTCGCGCTGGGTCTTCTCCATCTGTCGCTTGACGCGATTGCGGATTTTTTTCTCAACCTGCAAGACACTCATCTCACCTTCCATCAAGGCGTAGACGCGCTCAAGGCGTTCGCTGACGGAACTGATTTCAAGAAGCTCCTGTTTTTCTGAAAGCTTAATGTTGAGATGCGAGGCCACCGTGTCCGCAAGCTTTGCATATTCTTCAATTTGATTGATCGACACAATCACTTCAGGCGGGACACGTTTGTTCAGTTTTACATAAGATTCAAACTGCCCAACCACGGAACGGGCCAGCGCTTCGATCTCTGTGTCATCTTCGACAGCACCATCGATGAATTCTGCTTCTGCCTCAAAATACTCATCAGTACGCGTATATTGCGCAATACTGGCACGGGCCTCACCCTCGACAAGCACTTTGACCGTGCCGTCTGGTAATTTCAAAAGCTGTAATACAGAAGCGATTACACCAATGTGATAAATTTCATCTTCAGCCGGATCATCGTCGCCCGCATCTTTTTGGGCTACCAGCAAAATCTTTTTGTCGTTTTGCATGACGTTTTCGAGCGCATTCACAGATTTCTCGCGTCCGACGAAAAGCGGAACGATCATACCTGGGAACACGACAATGTCGCGCAACGGCAAAACAGGATAAACTACAGTGTCACTCATCAACCACTCCTCATGGCACTAGACCTGGGACCCCAGCATCTGGCCTGGGTAAAACATTCGCCTCCGGCCCAATTCGCAAA
Source organism: Hyphococcus sp. (assembly GCA_021776315.1). Taxonomy (GTDB): domain Bacteria; phylum Pseudomonadota; class Alphaproteobacteria; order Caulobacterales; family Parvularculaceae; genus Hyphococcus. The sequence continues at coordinate 5,200 of JAJFGD010000195.1, forward strand.
TCGTAATTTGCTCAGGCTTTCGCGCCGAAGACTATAGCTGCCATAGACAACAAAGCCGTTAAGACGCGGTCGATAGCCGATTACCGGCACCGGACGCGAAGGGTAATGTGGCGCGATTTGAGCCGAATTCAAGCCGCAGGTGCTGAACTGCGGAAAACCAGCGCTTTAAGCGCTGGCATCCGCTTCAACAGGCTCGTCTTTTCGATCCGCATAGATGTAAAGCGGCGTGGCGTTTCCTTCGATGACTTCGCCATTGACGACCACTTCGACGACACCCTCAAGGGTCGGCAATTCGAACATGGAATCGAGCAAAATGCCTTCCATAATCGACCGCAATCCACGGGCACCAGTTTTACGAAGAATCGCCTTTTTCGCGATTCCGACTTTAGCGTCGTCAGTGAAGGTCAGCTTGACATCTTCCATCTCAAACAACCGCTGATACTGCTTGACCAACGCATTCTTTGGCGTCGTCAAAATCTGTACCAAGGCATCTTCATCGAGATCTTCCAAGGTCGCAATAACCGGCAAACGTCCAACAAATTCGGGAATAAGGCCAAAGCTCAATAAATCTTCTGGCTCAACTTCCTGGAGGACATCACCAATTCGACGATCTTCAGGTGTGTTGACCTCGGCACCAAATCCAATGGACGAACCGACACCGCGCTTAGAAATCACTTTTTCTAGCCCCGCGAATGCACCGCCAACAATGAACAGAATATTCGTCGTATCAACCTGTAGGAATTCTTGCTGCGGATGTTTGCGACCACCTTGTGGTGGCACAGATGCAACCGTCCCTTCCATGATCTTCAGCAATGCTTGCTGAACGCCCTCGCCAGAGACATCGCGGGTAATCGACGGATTGTCTGATTTGCGGCTGATCTTGTCGACCTCATCAATATAGACAATACCGCGCTGGGCGCGTTCTACATTGTAGTCAGCTGATTGCAGCAGCTTCAAAATAATGTTCTCAACATCTTCACCGACATAACCAGCTTCAGTGAGTGTTGTTGCATCGGCCATCGTAAACGGCACATCGAGAATGCGCGCCAATGTTTGAGCAAGCAAAGTTTTACCTGAACCTGTTGGGCCAATCAGCAGAATGTTGGATTTCGCCAATTCAACATCGTTGTTCTTCGCCGCATGGTTTAGGCGCTTATAATGGTTGTGAACCGCAACAGCCAGAACGCGTTTGGCCTGTGACTGGCCAATGACGTAATCGTCCAAAACTTTATGGATTTGTTGCGGGCTCGGAACTCCGTCACCGGCTTTCACCAGAGATGACTTTGATTCCTCGCGGATGATATCCATGCACAATTCAACGCATTCATCACAAATGAATACTGTTGGACCAGCAATCAGTTTTCTAACCTCATGTTGGCTCTTGCCACAGAATGAACAGTAAAGGGTGTTTTTCCCGTCACCGCTACTTTTACCGCCGATTTTGCTCACTTTTACCGAACTCCTTATCAGCGCCGCCATTTTAAGCGGACCGGGCTCCCCCAGCGCGATACCCGACCAAGACGGGACCGCCGTTTACTAGGGGCATGGTGCATGAAGGGCGCCATACCCCAGACATTTCCTCTATTCGACCATATTCCGCCCAGCACGATCAAGAATCCATTTCGTTTCTGGGTAAATGAATCTGGTAAATATTAGTCCTCAGCCTCAGTTAATGGTGCTCTTTCGGACAAAACCTTGTCGATAAGCCCAAAATCAACCGCCTCTTCAGGGGTCATAAAGTGATCCCGATCGAGGGTTTTTTCAATAGTTTCATAGGATTGGCCCGTATGTTCCACATAAATCTCGTTCATACGGCGCTTCAATTTGATGATATCTTGCGCATGGCGCTCAATGTCAGACGCCTGCCCCTGGAACCCACCAGATGGCTGATGCACCATCACACGGGAGTTTGGCAGCGAAAACCGCAGATCTTTTTGACCCGCGGTCAGCAAAAGAGAGCCCATAGACGCCGCCATACCGATACACATCGTCGATACCGCAGGCCGGATATACCGCATTGTGTCATACATCGCGAGACCGGCTGAAACCGAGCCGCCGGGGGAATTAATATAAAGAGCGATCTCTTTTTTGGGGTTTTCCGCCTCTAGGAACAAAAGCTGAGCGACAATCAGCGTTGAAACCTGGTCATGGACCGGGCCAGACAGAAAGATAATCCGCTCTTTCAATAGCCGTGAGTATATATCGTATGACCGTTCACCACGGCTTGATTGCTCGACCACCATCGGTACGAGCGTATTCATGAAAATGTCCTGGGGATCTTTCATTGACGTCCTCTTATAGCGGCGACTGATCGTCGGCGCTTTTGTTAATCGATAGCCTTAACATGGGTGCTCACCAGAACGGTTCTACCCCCAAAAAACGAGACTATATCGTATCCCGCTTAAGCGAGGGTTATTCTTTTGAAAAAGCAAGAAAATGTTCGCGATCGGGAACAATCACGGCAATATTTTTGCTCATAATGTGCCAAAAATGGAGCCGCAGGGGATCGTCCAGAAAAGCAACCGGCCTATCCTCTCGCTCGATTTGAAACCGGAACGAACCCGGATCAGACGATTTATTCGTCGCCGTCAGGGTCTTCTTGCAACTTTTCTTTGCTGACTTGTTTGTCTTCAACTTCAGCACGCTCAACAATATAGTCGACGACCTTCTCTTCGAAGATCGGCGCGCGCAGCTGTTGAACCGCTGCTGGGTTCGATTGATAGAATTCCAGCACTTCTTTTTCTTTGCCGGGATAAGCGCGCGCCATATTGATCATTTCACGCTGCAGATCCTCCTGAGGCACTTGAACGTCAGCACGTTTACCAATCTCAGCCAGGACAAGACCGAGGCGAACCCGGCGTTCAGCAATCGTCCGATATTCAGCTTTTAGCTCGTCGTCAGACTTTCCCTCGTCCTCTTCTTCGCGCTCGGCAGATTCAACTTGTTGCCAAATTTGATCAAATTCCGAATCAACCATGCCTTTCGGTAAATCAAAGTCATGAGCAGAATCGAGTTGGTCGAGAAGTGCGCGTTTTAAATGGCCACGCGATAGCTGCTTATTTTCTTCTTCGATGCGTTCTGAAATACGCTTCTTGAGATCATCAAGGCTATCGAGGCCCATTTTCTTGGCCAGCTCGTCGTCGATCTCAACCTTTTCAGGTTCTTTGACCTCAACGACATTTACCTGGAACACAGCATCCTTACCGGCCAGGTCATTCGCGCCGTAATCTTCTGGGAACGTCACTTCGATTTTGACGTCTTCACCAGCCTTGGCACCGGTCAGTTGCTTTTCAAAACCTGGAATGAATGTGTCTGAGCCCAATACGATATCGACGCCCTCGCCTTTACCGCCATCGAATTCTTCGCCATCGATGCTGCCGACATAATTCACGGTCAGCATGTCGCCTTTTTTCGATTTTTGCGTTTCTTTGCGCGGTGCATAAGTCGTCTGCTGATCGGCAACCCGCTGCAAAGCTTCTTGGACTTCATCGTCAGCGACTTCGGCCGTCATACGGGTCAGCTTTAATGTCGAGACATCCATTGGATCAAAGCTCGGCAGAATTTCTGCGTGAACTTCATATTCAAGATCTGACTTTCCGGCGATCACGTCATCCATATCGGAATTGAATTCCGGCTGCGGAGAACCCGCAGGCTGCAGATCACGGTCGGTAAAGGCTTTTTGCGTCGTCTCGTTGACGATCTCTTGCACGATTTCGCCCATCACGCCTTTTCCATACATCTTCTTAAGATGGGAAACTGGCGCTTTACCTTTACGGAAGCCCTTTAAATGGACTTGGCCTTTCAGCTCTTCGAGACGGGCCACTAGTTTTTCGTCTAGCTCAGTTGCTGGCACCTTGACTGTAAACCGGCGGTCCAAACCTTCTGCGCTTTTTTCCGTGACTTCCATGTTCTTCTCGAGCCTCGTCCTAATTCAAAAATTGGTGCGGATGAGAGGACTTGAACCTCCACGCCTCGCGGCGCCAGAACCTAAATCTGGTGCGTCTACCAATTCCGCCACATCCGCAAAACACAAAACGGGCCGCTGCGAGTGCTGCGACCCCTCATGAGCGGGCTTCTATAACAGAGAATCCGCGCCTGTCGAGCGGTTCAAAACCGCTTTTCGAACCACATCACATCATAATAGCGACCAAATTTACGTCCAACCTCGTGAAAGGTTCCAATTTTCGTAAATCCCATCGCTTCGTGGAAGGCTATGGATGCGTCATTGGGCAGCGCCACGCCGGCATAGGCACAGCGGATATCCTCGCCGGAAAGGGCCGAAAAGAGCGCCTCATAAAGCGATCGCCCTAGCCCCAGCCTGGCGAATCGCTGATCCAGATAGACCGTCATCTCAACCGAGGTGTCGTAGGCGGGTTTGGCCCGGTGTTTTGAAGAACTCGCATACCCAGCCAGCTGACCATCCAGATCTGCGACAAAGAGACGATACGGCCCTTGAGCTGAAAATTGGGAAAACCAGGGCTTTCGATCCTCGGGCGAAAAGGCAGCCATATCAAAAGTAATAGCAGTGTTGTCGACATAGTAGTTGTAGAGCGCGGTCATTGGCTCAAGATCGCCGATCTCTGCGGCACGGATATGGATCGACGGTCGGTCAGCCATCTTTCGGCTCTTGAGGCTTTTGCGTCGGCGGGGCCATCAATGCGCGAAACACTGACGGGACAACCTTGGGCAGATCTTCTGCAATGAGCCCTGGTCCAGATGCCTGCCCGCAAGCCCCGTGAAACCAAGCCCCCGCGCAAGCCGCTTCAAATGCCGGCATCCCTTGCGCCCGAAACCCGGCAATAAAGCCAGCGAGAACATCACCCGAACCCGCTGTGGCAAGATCCGCGGTTGCGTTTGAATTCACAGCCGCGCGCCCATCAGGGGCAGCAATGACACTATCGGGTCCCTTCAATACAATGACACAACCGGCTTTTTTGCTAGCGGCACGCGCTGCATCCAATTTACCGTCATCAAGTGGCAGGTCGGGAAACAACCGCGCGAACTCGCCTGTATGCGGTGTCATAATATCACCGTCGCGTAGCGCTTTAAATAAAAGCGCTTGGTGATCGACAAAACTGGTCAAGGCATCGGCATCTAAGACGGCACTGGCCTTGCTTTGCAAAATTGCCATCGTCTTATCTCGCGTCGCCTCACCTATTCCGGCAGCAGGACCAATAACTGCGACAATCGGATATTTATCCGCACCCTGCATATTTGACGAAATATCTTCCGTCGTATCCGCGCGTCGCAACATGATACTCGTCAGATGTGCGGCATGAACTGAAACGGCATCGCCCGGTGACAAAACCGTTACGAGCCCTGCCCCGATCCGCAATGCGCCCATCGCCGCTAATCGAATGGCGCCTGTATTATAGACGCCTCCCGATACAGCCATGACCTGGCCGCGATTATATTTATGCATTTGCCAGGTCGGTCGCGTGAAATGCCGCCCCCATAGCGGCGGTAGATTTTCGAAAGTATCAGGCACCAAATTCGACACCGCATCTGGAGTGATCCCAATATCAACAACATCGACATCGCCGCAAAGGGCACGTCCCGGAAACAATACGTGACCTGGTTTCTTTTGAAAAAACGTCACGGTGTGTGCGGCGGTAATGCCGATCCCCATGACCATGCCGGTATCTGCATGAATACCCGACGGAATATCCACCGCCATTACAGGTGCAGGATGAGCATTCACGGTCTCGAATATTGCCCGCATGTCGCCATCAATAGGCCGGGCAAGCCCGGTTCCAAATATGGCATCTATGATGAGCCCAACCCCTTCGAGCAGAGATGGCTTAAAAGTCGATATGTCGCCCTCAAAAAGCTTAGCCATCAATTTGGCATCGCCCTTCAAATCAGCCTGATCGCACAAAAGCGCCACCCGCACCGGCCAACCCGCCGCCGCTAGCAATCGTGCCGCTACAAATCCGTCGCCCCCATTATTGCCTGGCCCACAAATGATCGCGACGGGGCGTTTGGACCAACGCTGCATGGCAATATCGGCAACATGCTGGCCTGCCGTTTCCATAAGTGAGGCCGAAGCCACGCCAGCTTTGATGGCGGCCGCTTCTGCTGCGCGCATTTGTGTTGACGATAGAAGAATAACTCCGGCCACGCTTGACACCTTCCTTGACCCGCGCTCTTTCATATCAGAGTTTTATGCAATTCAAAAAGCTTCCGGAATGCCCATGAAGAAAATCGAAGCCATCATCAAACCGTTCAAGCTCGATGACGTCAAAGAGGCGCTTCAAGAGATTGGCCTTCAAGGAATGACTGTCACCGACATTCGCGGTTTTGGGCGACAAAAGGGGCACACAGAGCTCTATCGTGGTGCCGAATATGTGGTCGACTTTCTACCGAAAGTAAAAATCGAACTGATCGTTGACGATGGGATTGTCGAACGCACCGTCGAGGCTATTAAAAGCGCCGCCCATTCCGGTCGCATTGGCGATGGAAAAATATTTATTGTTCCCGTTGAAGAAGCCATTCGCATTCGTACGGGCGAAAGCGGCCGCGACGCCCTTTAGGTAGCAAGAGTAAGAAAATTCCAATGAGCGAGCCTCAGGTCAAGAAAATCGAACAAAGCGTCGAACAAGCATTGCAAAATGCCGAACGCTTTGAAGAGCCGTATCAACATTGGACGCTGAACAACTTGTTTCCAATCGATATTGCGAACACGCTGCCGTCGATAGAATTTCCTGTTGCCGATCTCGGCGGCATTTCTGGAAAGCGCGAGTTGCATAACGACACACGGCACTATGTTGATCTTGAAAACCGAAACCGTTTTACGTCCTTCGCTTTGATCGCTGATGCATTTCAATCTTCGTCCATGGCTCGTGTCATTGAGAAATTCACTGGCGCTAGCCTTGACGGAACTTATCTTCGTATTGAATACGCCCAAGATGTGGAAGGGTTCTGGCTAGAGCCTCATACAGATCTAGGGGTCAAACGTTTGACCGTTTTGATTTATCTTTCGTCGGACACAGACAATAAAGACCTTGGTACCGACATTTTTGATGGTGATAAAAAACATTTTAAACGCGCACCGTTTGACCATAACGCCGCGATGATGTTTGTCCCAAGTGACAATACATATCATGGCTTTAAAGAGCGGAAATTCAACGGTATACGCAAATCTCTGATCCTCAACTATGTAACAGAGGACTGGCGCGATCGGGAACAACTAGCCTTTCCCGATCAAACTGTGCGTACGAATTAGACAGCCAGTATTAATATTTCAACCAGACTAATCGTCGGTTTGTGTTTTCTTTTTATAGACGCCGGTAAACCCAGCGGCCCATTCACCTTTCTCGGTGTCGAACTGCCGAAGATGTTGATGAACGGTCCCATCTTCTTGTAGGCTCCACGTACCGCGGTATTTTTGCGGTTCTGTATTGATGACGGCAAGTGTGCCTTGAAGGTCCATTGCGCCATTTTCATCAAGTCCACCTGCATAATCAATGACAACGCCGGGGTTTACCCAGACCTGACGCCATTTCCCTGTAGTGTGATCGACAAAATTGTAACTTTGTCCCGTATTGCCTTGTCTATCGGTCCAGCGTTCAACCAAAAGACAACCCTTCTCCTCAATGGCAATACTATTAGTACCAACTTGTTGGCCTTCTTGGTCAAAAACATCCCAGTCGCCGACCCAGAAATCAAATTGACGAAATAGCGCGCCGTCACAAGGACCAGCTGCTGGCTGGTCTTGTGCAAAGGCTGCGCTCGACGCCATCAAAAGCGTGACAACAATAATAAACTTCCTCATTGACCCTCTCCAAAATTTTCGTCCGTCAGCAAAGACACTGATGTGAAATCTGAATTTCGTTGGACACTTCAACTCACCCAATAATCTGCAATGGAGATGATTTGCCCTGCGAGGGCATGTTATACGCGGTGCCGGATTGAAGATGAAAGCGGCCATGCTGAGTAACGCTCTCCACTCACCGGTTTTCAAAAACGTGTCGCCGCATCACTTCGTGCTGCAAATGTAACAAGCTTTTTAAAAGCAAAACCGTGGACGTCTTTTTTATTGATAGTTTTTATTAGCCAATCGCCGTTTGACTTCGCACACGATCTCATCTGTCGCGTTTATCGGTGCCCTGGATAGAATGTCCGCCTGATCTTCTAGACGATGAACATCTCCGCTCTTTTCGAGGCTTTCCAAAAACCACGATAGCTTCGGCGCAAGCTGTGGTGGTGCATAAGCATAGATCCCAACGCCGGTCGCGAGAGCTTCGCTCATCATATTGTGGGAGTCAGCAGTTACCACCAAAGCATCGGCATTCGCTAAAATATCGACATACGGATTACTGCCTTGCCGGTTCCAGACGAACGCGTTCTCTTCGGCGAGCGCGTTTTCAATTGAGTGCAAAAGAAAATCAGGTGTCCGTCGCGAAGGTGTCACCGCGACGGAAGCAAATGGCTTGCAGGCTGATTTGATTTTGTTGCCAAGGTCTGCGGCCACGCCCGCATCATATTTGGCACCACCACCAATACCACCCAACACAACGCCGAGAATTGGTTTTGGAAGTGTGGCAATTGCGGGGGTCGGTTCTTTTTTTGCAGCCTCTAGCAAAGGGCCGACCTCATGAGGAGATGTTAAGGTTGAAAAAATATTCGACCCTTGAATTTTATCATGCGCTGGCGCCCAAATGACATCGGCCTCGCCAAAAGCGGCACGAGGATTTTTCAAAAACACCAATAATGTTTTTCCGCCGCTGCTTCGTTTGACCGCCCGCGCATAAGGTATAGCGCGCCGTCCAGAAACCACCGCGACATCAGGAAAAGGCGGCGCTATTGGACTTTGTGGGTTTGATGGGGCGTCGCGCGGATCGACCATACCCCAAGGCGCCGTCCACACCCACGGCGCACGCGGTGCCACGCGACGTTCCTGAAAGTGATGAGAAAGCGCCGACGCCACAGCCCGGCATTGAACATCATCACCGATTTTACCGTCAGTGATCATCCAGACGGTGGGTAGGTTTTCAATGGCATCGGACGGGTTGGTCAATTGAGGATACTTTCAGGCCTAAGGCTTTTCGGTCTATCGGGCCTACTCCAATCCTGACCGCAGAGACCAGCCATTTGTACCGGCCAACAACAAAAAAGGCCCCAACCGATTCGTTTTTTCTATCTCTAAGAACCGTCGCCTGCTCGTTTAACCGCCATATTTCCCCATTCGTTGGAATATCACGCCAATAAATTCGGACTTATGGGCATTATGTGCGCTTGTTGTTTCTTTTTTATGTTGCGGTGCAGTATTTTCTTGCCCGGTTCCCTTAGCTGACGCATCTTGATTTGCGGTTGTTGTGAAAATCATTCGGGGCCTCAGCGCCACCGTCAAGCCTTTCAGGGAGAACACGTCCAATGAGCGCCAAAGACATTCTTAAGCGGATCAAAGACGAAAAGATCAAATTCGTCGACCTCCGATTTACCGATCCCAAAGGAAAATGGCAGCACGTCACTTTCGATCAATCCATGGTCGATGAAGATCTATTCTCGGAAGGCACCATGTTTGATGGGTCATCCATTGCTGGATGGAAGGCGATCAACGAGTCTGACATGGTCTTAATGCCAGACCCCGCCTCCGCCGTGATGGATCCATTTTTTGCGCAACCGACTTTAAGCATGTTTTGTGATGTCCTCGAGCCAGCAACAGGCCAACCCTATTCGCGCGACCCGCGCACGACGGCAAAAGCGGCAGAGGCTTATCTAAAATCAACCGGTCTTGGCGATACCGCCTATTTTGGACCCGAAGCTGAATTTTTCGTTTTCGATGACGTGCGTTGGTCAGTGGATCAAAACAATATGGGATACGCGGTCGATTCCGTCGAAGGGCCGTATAATTCATCAACCGACTATGACAATGGCAATCTCGGTCACCGCCCCGGGCCAAAAGGTGGATATTTCCCAGTACCGCCTGTCGATAGTGAGCAGGATATGCGTTCCGAAATGCTCACCGTGATGAATGAAATGGGCATTGAACCAGAAAAGCACCATCACGAAGTTGCACCGTCGCAGCACGAACTCGGTATGAAGTTCGCAACGCTCACGACAATGGCCGACCGGATGCAAATATATAAATATATCGTGCACCAAGTTGCCGCTGGTTACGGCAAAACTGCGACTTTCATGCCGAAACCAATCGTTGACGACAACGGTTCTGGCATGCATGTGCATCAGTCTGTATGGAAAGAGGGGCAGCCACTTTTCGCTGGTGATCGCTATGCCGATCTGTCGGAAACTTGCCTCTATTATATTGGCGGCATCATCAAACATGCACGTGCAATCAATGCGTTCGCCAATGCTAGCACGAATAGTTACAAACGATTGGTGCCTGGATTTGAAGCGCCGGTATTGCTTGCCTATTCCGCACGGAACCGGTCGGCATCAGTTCGCATTCCATGGGTTGCATCCCCGAAAGGCAAACGCCTTGAAGTGCGCTTCCCTGATGCCGCCGGTAATCCATATCTCACCTTCGCCGCACTTTTGATGGCGGGACTAGACGGCATCGAAAACAAAATTCACCCCGGCGATCCAATGGACAAAGACCTTTATGATCTACCGGCGGAAGAGTTGAAAGATATCCCAACAGTTTGTGGGTCATTACGCGATGCCCTTTCAGCGCTCGACCGGGATCGTGAATTCCTTAAAAAGGGCAACGTCTTTAACGATGATCAGATCGATGCCTATATCAATTTGAAATCGGAAGAAGTTTCGCGTTTTGAAACAACACCGCACCCGATCGAATTTGCGATGTATTATTCAGCGTAGTTTTAGTTTTTCTCGAATGATTGAAAGGCCGGGCATATTGCTCGGCCTTTTTGCTGTCGTTCACTAAGCGACACCCGGACGCCTTGCCCCGACCGCCGAACCGTCCAACGGCTTGCGTACAGCTTGTGCAAATTTTTCGTGATAAAGTGGGTGTTCTGTTTCCATCATTCTGTCCCACCAAGTAAAATAGAGACCATAGTTCCAACCGGATTGCGCATGATGGAGGTCGTGATGGGTAACACTCGTCATCCAGTCCATAGCGGGCCTCCCTGACCGCAAGCTTGGAAAGATTTCATAACCGCAGTGACCAAGGGCATTGCGAAACATCATGTGCCAGAGAAACAAAAATATCGCGAGTGGCGATGACGGCATGATGATAAGAACCAACGGCAGATATACGGCGTTGATTGCCGCTTCACTGATATCAAATGAGTACGCCGTCCAAGGTGAAGGGTTATGGGATTTATGATGAGTGCGGTGAAAACGGCGAAATAGGCGCGGGTCATGGATAATACGGTGGGTCCAATAAAACCACGCATCGTGAAGGACAATCAGTGCGACCAGATTGAAGGCGAAATAGGCCCATCCACGCTCACTAGCCTCCCAATAAACGTCGATCAGACCAATCTCTCGAAGGGCCCAAATTGTCGTGCCAAAAAACGAAAACACCAAAACGGTGCGTAGCGATGTGAAAACCTCGCGGCGCATCTGCGTTGCAGTTGGCGATTTCACCCTGATTTTGCGCCCCTCCAACCATCGCGCCAATACGACGTTCACAAGAAGAAAGACGATGCCCGCACCCAGCAGATATCGCAGCGTATCGAATTGAACGATATGTGCGTAAGTCGGCAACACCTGATCAAGGGCAAGAATCGCTGGCATATGGGGGTCGGTCATGGATTCCTCATAAATGGCTACCATGTTGGGATGCGGGTCAGCGTCGGTAATGTCTTATTTAGATTGAAAATTCTCACGCCGAATTTGAAAATGACCAGCAATTTTCAATTTTGATCAGTCTGAACCCAATTTTTCCTTACGATATGCCGTCGGAGTCCGTCCCGTCGCGATTTTAAACGCTCGGTTGAATGGGGCAATCGAGCCATAGCCAAGGTCCAAGGCAATCTGGAGCACCTGTTTTCTCGCATATGCAGGATCAGCAAGTTGGACTTTGGCATCTTCAATACGCCGGATGTTCAAAAAGGCAGCGAAATTTCGAAAGCCCATTTCACGATTGATCAACCGGCGCAGCTGGTGCTCTGGAACCCCGACTTTCGCCGCCAACACTGCAACGCTTAGCCCGTCTTCCCTGTAAACACCGCTATCCATCAAGGCCAAAAGCTTTTCCATTGCGACCTGATCCGCCGGTGCCATTACTTTTTCTGGAGCTCCCAATGGTGCGGTTTCGACCGCTTGAGGGACATCATGGACTGGTCCGAAAAGGGCTCGATTAGCGTTCAGCATCCAAAATGCAAAGAAAAAGGTCAGTAAAGAAATCGTGGTTGCTTGAAATAGACCTATCCAGCTTGGCAATCCCACGGCTTCGTGAATGTTTTCACCAATCGCAATGGCAATGCCTGCGACGCCGATGGAAATTGCAAAAGCCAAGCGGAACCGACGCCGAGGATCAACAAGATCGTCATCACGATTGTTTAAGGCAATCCAAATCGCATGGGCCATTAACAGGATAGACAAGCCGCTATGCACCATCAGCTCTACCCCTGCGACAGCACCAGCTTGCAAAAAAGGCCACGGAGTATGCATCAATACAAGCATTACGAACGGAGCAATTTTGATGGGCGTCCACTGAAATTCGTCTTCAAACAATGATCGGGCAAACCACCAGAAGAATACGGTATTTAAGATTGCCAATGCCTTGGTCACCTTATCCAAGGCACCAGTCATTGGAATTAGATCGCCTGCGGATTGCAAAATATAGGCACATGTCGCGGTAATAAAAATTGCAGCAAGCCATCGCCGCAAAGTTGGGGCACGACTCATCAAGATCAGTCCAACCAACAACAAATTTACACCAATCGCGGCACCGCGCAGGATCAGTTCTGTAATTTCAATCGGTCCGAACATATCCTTCACGCTTATATGGCCCGTAATTTCTGTCAACGCACAACTTCCCAATCCAGAAAATTCAACCCCGCTTGACACTGATGATTTTTTTATGTAACTTATTGGTTACATGTTAAATGACCGCGATATGGACGCCGTTTTTCAGGCGCTGGCACATAAGAGTCGCCGACATATGCTCGACATCATCAAAGATGAGCCGGGCATTGGTGTTGGTGTCCTTGCAAGTGAATTTGATGTCAGCCGCATTGCGGTGATGAAACATTTGACCGTTTTGGAAACAGCGGGATTGATCGTTTCTGAGGTGGATGGGCGCACGCGCAAGCTCTATTTCAATGTGGTTCCGATCCAGATGATTCATGACCGTTGGACAACTGAGTACAGCGCCTATTGGGCAGGGCAAATGACCCGGATTAAATATCTCGCTGAATCAAAAGCAGAACTTGAAAATCAGAACACAAAAAAAAGAGGTTGATGCTATGAACGATCAAACCAATGACAGTAAACAAATCTATCGTGTCGTTATCAACGCACCGATCGAACGTGTCTGGTCTGAGCTTGTCAACACAACCTCGCCTCGCCCGTTTTTTTATAACGCCGTTTGTGACACAGAGGGTCTAAGCCCCGGCGCGCCTTATCGTATGGTGTCGAAGGATCACAAAAATGCTTTTATCGTCGGCGAAGTCCTTGCATTCGAACCACCGCATTTATTTTCCCAGACGTTTAAATTTACGACCACAGATGATGTGCCCTGTACAGTAACTTACAAACTCAAGGAAGTTTCTGATGGTGTTGAGTTTTTGCTTGAAACAGAAAATGTACCTGCTGGCACTAAAACAGAAAAATCCATGGCCGAAGGTGGCAAATGGATTACGACGAATTTCAAAGCTTATATGGAAACTGGAAAAGTTTCCTTTGGTGCGCGAATGATGCTCGCCGTCATGTCGTTAATGGGTGGTATGATGCCAAAAGCAACAAAAATCGAAAACTGGCCGCGCGGCAAATACCAAAACTAAGGAGATAGTCATGGCTAAATCACCTGACGAAATGGCTGCGGCCATGATCGCTAATATGAAAGAAAAGACGGGCAAGACCTTGGCGCAATGGACATCAATTGCGAAAAAGTCTGGCGAGGAAAAACACGGTGCCATTGTCAAATTCTTAAAAACGGAACATGGCATGACCCATGGCTTTGCCAATTTGGTGGCCCATAAAACGCTAAAGAGTGATGCCGGAAGCGCAGATGGTGCAGACGCATTGGTGAGCGCACAATATGCCGGCGCGAAATCGGATTTGAAACCGATTTATGATGCGCTCATCAAGGCCGCAAATACCTGCGGGACGGATCTCGAAATTGCACCGAAGAAAAGTTATGTTAGCCTTCGTCGCAAAAAACAATTCGCCATCATTCAGCCTTCCACGAAAACGAGGGTGGATCTTGGCTTGAACATGAAAGACACGCCAGCAAAGGGACGTCTAGAACCATCAGGCAGTTTTAATGCAATGGTTTCTCATCGAATAAAACTCGAAAAACCGGGAGACGTCGATAAGGATGTAAAGGCCTGGTTAAAAAAAGCATTCTCACAAGCATAGGGAATTAAGCGACTAAAAAAGTCATCAAACGGACGGGAGAAAAAAATGTCTTCAACTTCAGAAAAACTGCCAGTTTGGTTTTGGATCATCGCCGGTGTCGCACTCGTATGGAACGCAATGGGTGTCATGGCATTTGTTATGCAAGTCACAATGAGCCCAGAAGCGTTAGCCGCAATGCCCGAAGCAGAACGCGCATTGTATGAAACATTTCCGGTATGGGCACTTTTGGCTTTTGCGGCCGCCGTCTTTGGCGGTGCCATCGGAAGCTTGTTGCTGCTCTTGCGAAAGGCCCTCGCCTATCCGGTTTTCGTCATTTCTCTCGCCGGGATCATTATTCAAATGATCTATAATTTCTTTATTGCAGAAACGATGGATGTGTACGGTCCAGGCAGCACCATCATGCCAATCATGGTTTTGGTTATTGGGGCATTCCTTGTGTGGTTTTCGAAGTCTTCAAAACAGAAAGGATGGGTGCACTGATATGATATGGGCGGCTAGCGCTTTAGCGCCTTCGCCGCTTTCATTTCTTGCATCTGAAAACGGATGAAAGTTGGCAGAATATTCAACTTGGTTTTTGCCGACTTTCCATCCGCTAACCGAAAAATATTCTCGTAGAAAAATGCCATAATACCAAAACCGTTTAGCGCTTTAAAAAGACTAACGGATGAGTTTGGCCCAAAAATACCAGGCCCAATCCGTAGTGTCTTTTCCCACATGGGTGCAGCATCGATATCGCCATTGATTATTTTCTGCGGCACATCCGGATCAACGCATAATGGCCGCGCAATGCCGCAAACATCACAGGCCTCTGATGATAACGCCTCATCCATACCAACGCGGGACCGAAAGCCACCCGTAACCATCAAGGGCATGGCGGCGACTTTTCTGATTTCTTCAGCATAGGTGAGGAAATATGCCTCACGCGCAACAGTCGACGCACGCTTGTTTTCTTCATAGGGCGCATCCATGCCCTCAATGTCCATCATCGCCGGCTGCTCATAGGAACCGCCAGAAATTTCTAACAGATCAACCCCGGCATCGTTTAGCCAGCGAGCCACTTGAAGACTATCTTCTGGGCTGAAGCCGCCCTTTTGAAAATCAGATGAATTCAACTTCACAGAAATGGAAAAGCCTGACCCGACCTGCGCACGAACTTCACCAATGACGCGCATCAATAGTCGGGCCCGGTTTTCTAAATTACCGCCCCAATCATCGTCACGTTGATTGACGAGTGGGTTTAAAAACTCTGACAACAGGTATCCATGCGCTGCGTGAATTTGCACGCCGGTAAATCCCGTTTGTTTTGCGACAGATGCGGTGTGGGCAAATCGCTCAATGACATTTTCAATTTCATGACTCAGCAATGCGCGCGGTTTCGCAAAAGTCCCACCAGGCAAACCAAGCTCCACCGCTGACGGGGCTACGGGTTCAGTGGCAACAATTTTCGGTGACTGTCGCCCGGCATGGGAAATCTGCATCCATATATCGGCACCCGCATCACGGGCACTCGCTGCCCAACGCCGGAGGGCATCCAACTGCTCGTCTGATTGCTGACCATCGATCACGACATTGCCAGGCCGCTCCAGATAGCGCTTGTCGATCATGACATTGCCGGTCAGTAGCATGCCAGCACCGCCCTGCGCCCATCGCCGATAAATCGTTTCATGGCGCCCCGTGGCACGGTTTTGGGAATCGGCCAGCCCTTCGGTCATCGCTGCCTTGGCGATGCGGTTTTTCAAGGTGTTTCCATTCGGCAGAGCTAAGGATCTGTTGAGCATGTCAGCCATAAGTTTTCCACAGGAGCTGCTTTGTCTGTGCCAAACCTCCCATGTTCGGCCGGAAACGGCAATCACCAAGAACTTCAATCGTGACTTTGCTTGTCCTGGGCACTTGAGTCGGTCTAGACGAAAGGCTCCGATCCCGCCTTTTTCGTGAGTTGTGAGTCCCCATGGCCAGACGCGCTACAAGTAAACAAGACGCCGATTTTTTCGGTGATTACACTGCTAAAGATATTGAGGTCCTTGAGGGGCTTGAGCCGGTACGCAAGCGCCCGGGGATGTATATTGGCGGTACCGACGAAAAAGCGCTTCACCACCTGTTCGCCGAGGTCCTCGACAATTCCATGGACGAGGCTGTGGCCGGCTATGCGACCCGGATCGAAGTTGAACTTTTTGAAGATGGCTATTTGTCCGTCACCGATAATGGTCGCGGTGTGCCTATCGATCCCCATCCCAAGTTCAAGAAAAAATCTGCCTTAGAAGTGATCATGACGACGCTCCATTCAGGCGGGAAGTTTGAAGGCAAAGCCTACGCCACCTCGGGTGGTCTGCACGGGGTCGGTATATCCGTCGTCAATGCTCTGTCTGACGATTTGATCGTAGAGGTCTGTCGTAGCCGCACTATGTACCGCCAGACCTTCGCCGAAGGAAAACCGCGCAGCAAACTAGAAAAAGTTGGTCCCGCACCAAACAAACGCGGCACGATGGTCATGTTCCACCCGGATCCAAAGATCTTTGGCACCAAAATTGGCTTTAAGCCTGCGCGCCTTTTTAAAATGGCCCGGTCCAAAGCCTATCTTTTTGGCGGTGTCGAAATCCGCTGGAAATGTGCACCAGGCATTATCAAAGACGATACGCCCCCAGAAGCGGTTTTTCATTTTGAACGTGGCCTAACAGATTATCTGACAACGCTTGCTGGTTCAAAACCAACCGTCACTGAAGAAGTCTTTGCCGGCAAAGTTGAAAACAAAGAAACCCAAGGTCACGGCAATGTCGAATGGGCGGTGCTTTGGGGCGCAGCTGGATTTGGCGACGCCGATGGTTTTGTTCACTCCTATTGTAACACCGTCCCAACACCAGAAGGCGGCACCCATGAAGCAGGTTTGCGCGCAGCGCTGACCAAAGGCTTAAAAGCCTATGGTGAGCTTGCTGGTGTCAAGCGCGCCAGTGCGATCACCGCTGAAGATGCCCTGGGTACAGCTGGTGCGCTGCTTTCGGTATTTGTGCGCAATCCAGAATTTCAAGGGCAAACAAAAGACAAACTTGCCACCGCCGAAGCACAGCGCATTGTTGAGAACACCATACGACCGGCCTTTGACCATTGGCTTGCGTCCAACCCCAAACAAGCTGGTGCTTTGGTTGAATGGGTTGTGGAACGTTCAGAAGAACGTCAACGGCGACGCAAAGAAAAAGAAGTCTCACGCCAGCAAGCAACCCGTAAACTTCGCCTCCCCGGAAAGCTCGCAGACTGTTCGAGCGCCAACCGATCCGGAACTGAAATTTTTCTGGTCGAGGGTGATAGTGCTGGCGGCTCCGCAAAACAGGCGCGCAATCGCGCGACCCAAGCAATCTTACCTTTGCGCGGTAAAATTCTGAATGTTGCCTCCGCTGCCCGTGACAAAATTCTAGCGAACCAAGAGATCGCCGATATGACACAGGCGCTAGGGGCCGGGATTGGCTCAAAATTTGATCTGGACAATCTGCGCTACGAAAAAGTCATCATCATGACCGATGCCGATGTCGATGGGGCACATATCGCGGCTTTGCTCATCACTTTTTTCCACCAGGAAATGCCGGAACTTATCAATGCCGGGCGGCTTTATATGGCACAGCCACCGCTATTCCGGATGACGGCTAGTGGGAAATCTGTCTACGCCATGAATGAAGACGAGCGCGACAGGCTGATTAAGTCAGAATTTAAGGCCAACCAAAATGTTGATGTCGGTCGTTTTAAGGGTTTGGGTGAAATGAACCCACCTCAGCTTAAAGAAACGACGATGGATCCGACAACGCGTCGCCTCGCCCGGGTGGTCATTGCTGAAGACAAAGCTGAAGCCGCCAATGATCTGGTGTCACGTCTGATGGGTAAAAAAGCAGAAGCGCGCTTTCAATTCATTCAAGAAAACGCTGCCTTCGCACAAGATGCTCTAGACATTTAAGCGAAAGGGCCACCGATCGTGACGGCCTGGATCGAACATATTTTAAAAAACGCCTATGCCATATCTGGCGAGATCAAATTGCTCGCTGGAGAAGCCGACCTAAATGTCAAGGTTTCAACAGCAACAGACACCTATCTATTGAAGATCATGCGCCCCGGCTGCGCGCCTGAATTCGTTGACAAACAAATCGCCGCGCTCAGCGTTCTTTCTAGATCTGATATTGGGATCAAATTCCAACGCGTGCAATTATCCGTACAGGGTGCGCCACGCATCACAGTCACAGACGAAGCTGGCGACAAACGGATCGCTTGGCTTTTGAGTTTTACACCGGGAACACTTCTCGCTGATGTGCAATATCGCACACCCGCTTTGTCATTCGATATCGGTTCTGGCGTCGCCAAGATCGACCAAGCCCTTGCTGGCTTTTATCATCCCGGATTGCGATTGCCTTTGAAATGGAACCTCACCGAAGCCGGTTGGATCAAAGAACATATCGAACAAATTGAATCGCCGGAACGACGCACTCAAATTGAACAGATTACAGATCATTTCGTAAAGGTGTTGTCGCCCGCATTGACCCAATGGTCCACCACCCCCATTCACAATGATGCGAATGACATGAACTTACTGGTGCACGGAAAAAACTTTCCGCGTCTTTCTGGTATTATCGATTTTGGCGATTCAACTTTTGCACCACGCATTTGCGGCCCCGCCATCGCCGGCGCCTATTTGATGATGGATGTCGATGACCCGATTGTTCATTTGGAGGCAGTCGTTGCTGGCTATCATTCAGTGACACCGTTAACCGATGAAGAGCTCGATCATCTCTACCCCCTCGCTTTGATGCGCCTCGGAGTGAGCGTAACCAATTCGGCGATTGAAAAGAAAAACCGACCTGATGATCCATATGTCGTAATCAGCGAAGCGCCGGCTTGGGCCTTGCTCGACACGCTGGCCAATATCAATCGCGACGACATTGCCAAACGCCTGCGCACAGCAGTCAAAACGCCTTCTAAGATCATGCATGCGCATACGAAAAAACTAGTGGAGAAACGTTTCGCGGTCGGACTATCAAACCAAAAACTTTCTTATGCTGAGCCGCTCCATGTTGTGCGCGGTGAAAAGCATTTTCTTTATGGCGCTGATGGTCGGCGCTATATCGACGCCTATAACAACGTACCTCATGTCGGTCACGCGCACCCTGCAGTGATAGATGCGGTGCAAACACAAATCGCCCGGATAAATACCAATACGCGTTATATTCAAGACATTCATCTGGATTATGCGGATCGCATTTTGGCACTCGCACCGCCTGAGTTGACCAAAGCTATTTTCGTCAATTCGGCGAGTGAGGCCAATGAGCTCGCGATGCGCCTGGCGCGCGCAGCGACGGGTCGCAAAGACATGATCGTCATGGATCACAGCTATCATGGTTGTACAACAGGCGCGATTGATCTCAGTCCTTACAAATTCAACCGACCGAATATGCCTGGTGCCCCTGATTGGGTTGAGATGGTGCGTCAACCAGATCCATATCGGGGGCCGTTACGTAATACGCCCGATCAAGGTCCTTGCTATGCGCAAGACCTTACCGATGCGATTGCCCGCATGGTAGCGAAGTCCCGCGCCCCAGCGGGGTTTATTTGCGAATGTCTGCCAAGCGTTGGCGGTCAGATTGTGATGCCTGAAGGTTATCTGAAACAGGCCTATAAAATCATGCGCGACGCTGGCGGGCTTGCGATCGCTGATGATGTGCAAACGGGGCTTGGTCGCTTAGGGAAATATTTTTGGGGCTTTGAACAACAAGGGGTCACACCCGACGTCCTTGTTCTCGGCAAGCCATTGGGCAATGGGTATCCGATAGGCGCGGTGCTAACGACCGACAAAATCGCAGATGCGTTCGCCAATGGTCCCGAATTCTTTTCGACTTTTGGTGGATCGAGTGGTGCCTGCGCCGCCGGTCTCGCCGTATTGGATGTGTTGGAGGCTGAAAACCTTCCCGCGAAAGCCCACGACCTTGGGAATAGCATGTTGTCATCTCTACAATCGCTTGCAGAGCACCATGAAGTGATCGGCGATGTACGCGGTTATGGATTGTTCCTCGGCGTTGATCTCGTCACCGATCGTGAAACCTGCGCGCCCGCAACTAAGATTGCGGACACAGTGAAAAACACCATGCGTGAACGGGGTGTGCTGATCGGCGTTGAAGGCCCCCATGACAATGTCTTGAAAATTCGCCCTCCCATGAGCTTTGATCAAGCCGCCGCTGATCAAGTCATTGAAATCCTCGACGGGGTACTCGGGGACGCCGTAAACCATCAATAAACAACAGCGCGAGCGTCCCGCAATGACCAGCTATTTTGAGTATTCTCAATAAAATTGTTTGCAATCGGAAATTAATGCCTAAATGGCCTCCATGAACATTTTGATCATCATCCTCATCGCCGCAGGCGGTCTCTATTTAGGCGGGCGTTGGGCCTATCAACGCCGCCAGCGCGAAGCTTTGCTCGCCGCGCCCTTGTCCGCCGCCCATAAAGCCATCGTCGTTAAAAATGTGCCACTTTTTGAAAAGCTGCCCGACGCCCTGCAAACGAAGCTTGAAGGGCTGATGAACCGTTTCCTCTCGGAAGTGACGTTCTTCGGGCAACAAGGAGTAAAAATCACAGACGATATTCGTGTGACCATTGCGGCCCAGGCGTGTGTCCTGATCGTCAATAAAGAAAACCGTTGGTTTAAATCTTTGAAAACCATTCACGTCTACCCGGCTGCGTTTAAATCTAAGCTGGTCGGCGTTGAAGGCCATGTGCATTCAGAACGGGACCAAGCACGATCAGGCGAAAGCTGGGCCAAAGGTCCGGTCATTCTCGCCTGGGATCACGCGGCCTATGGGGCGTTCGCGGCCCATGACGGTCAAAATGTGGTGATGCATGAATTCGCCCATCAGCTCGATGAACAAACGGGCAAGACCGATGGCTCACCGCTTCTCGACAAAGATCACAGCGCCTCTCGCTGGGCGCGCGTGTTTCAAGTCGCTTATCAACGGCTACGTGATGACGTGGCAGCTGGGCGCGGCAATGTTTTAAACGGTTATGGCGCAACCAACCCCGCTGAGTTTTTTGCTGTTGCAACAGAAATGTTTTTCGAACGCCCTGATGAACTACGCGCCCATGAACCTGACCTCTATGGTGAGCTTTCGCAATATTACCGACTTGATCCGGCCGCGTGGTATTAGCGTTAGTTCACGTTGTTATTCGCCATAACGCCCACGGTTGAGTGCATACCAGTCCCCGAATTCCTGCCAATATTGATTCATTGTTTCTTGATTAGATTCCCATTGCTGAATGGCATGGTTCATGTCAGCGGAACATTGCTTCAGTGCTTTAAACTCTGACCACAGCGGTGATTTCTCGTTTTGAAAAATACTCGATAGACGAAGGTTTTTTTCTTTCGTAAGCCTCGGATTATCCGCAAAGGTGTATGGCGGTGGAGGTGGAAAATCATATTTCCAGTCAGAATGTAAGTCTATCGGGTCAAATTCCTCCACCAACAAAACTTTTTGAGACGGGTTTAGGCTGTTGTAGACATTCTCAAATTGAACCCAACTCGGCGAAGCATATGGAAATAAAAATGCTTTTTGCACGATCAACACCAAAATGAGCGTTCCGATCAGCGCGGTTTGAAAAAGAGTTTCAACACCGTTCAATTCGTGTCGATAGAGAACAATTCTTATCACAAGAATGGTGACGAAAAGGCCACTCGAAACCACAAAGATATGAAATAGCGATGCCTGATCGAACCAACCGGCTACCCATATCAAACCATATTGGCATTCATAACTCGTTGTGATGGTAAAAATTTGAAGCAATGCAAAGAT
This sequence comes from Hyphococcus sp., assembly GCA_021776315.1. Taxonomy (GTDB): domain Bacteria; phylum Pseudomonadota; class Alphaproteobacteria; order Caulobacterales; family Parvularculaceae; genus Hyphococcus. Next base: position 27,465 of record JAJFGD010000195.1, read on the forward strand.
AAATGCAAAGCCAATTAAAACTATTGAAAATGTTGAGACTGGGATTTTGAACAATCGACGTTTTGCACGTTGCAAATTCAAAAATCTTCTCGCCTGCATTCCATCCCCTCCACCCATAATATATGGGTAGAATCGCGTAATTTACAATATCGCTAACGCAGCAAAAACGATCTTCACGAATTTGTGCCTTGCATTTCTTTTTTTTATCGACTATCCCGCCACTCCCTTCCCAGTCGGGGAAGGCAACAGGAGCTATGGATGACATTGCGCAAAAAGAATTGGCTAATGCCCGTCTGACTGCGCCGCCTCTCTTCACGATAGGCGGTTGGGACGACGTGTTCCGCCGTTAAGTGACGATTTGAAGAGAGACGATCCAAATGACCTATCAAGAAATTGATGGCGTGCGACCCGCTTTTGTGTTTGCAAAAGCGCAAGGACCTTATGGTTGGCTAACGCCTTATATCGCAGCGATTGCAGCGGTTGATGAAGATTTTTCTACCCGTATTCTCGTGCTGCCGCGCGAGGAACGCCATTTTATTGCCCTGATCATTACATTGATGGGCGACAAAGCTGGTGACCGTGACCATGTCACTGCATTCGCCCGTAGCTATCACCGCCTTTCGCGGCGCACGCTATTTGAAAGTTTTGCTGGTCCACATGGGCCGGCGGGTATTTTAAATCTTTTGCCGAAACTCGTCGGTGATGTTTGGTCACCTGCGCGATACACCATGCTTGCCGAGATTTTTAGCGACGACCAAGCGCGAAAAACGCTGCGCCATTTAAAAAAACTAAAGCGCAGTCATGTGAAACGTCTCTCGGAATTACCCATGGGGTTTCGATCTTATGCGGTGCTCAAAAAGATCACCAAAAAAAGAGATCTTGATGAAACAAAGTTTGCAATTGAAGCGGTCCGCCGTATTCGAACTGATTTGACTGATCAGGCAATTCTAAAATCCCTCGAAGGTAGTCGAGATAACGGCATTCATGATTGGGTGATGAAGCACTATATCGCAGCACCATTTCCCGATGCGCCCATTGGTACTCTTGATGTGGCTGGTGGCGGCACACTTATGCCTCTAAAAGACTACAAGGCTCTTCAACATGCAGCACGGGAGTTTAGCAATTGTATCCGCACCTATCTTTATCGTGTGTTGCGTGGAGATAGTTTCTTCTATCGCTATGGGGTGCCGGTTAATGCAGACAAAGCAACCGAAGCGTCACGCGACCATGGCGTTGCCATTGTTGAACTTCGCCGCGCACCTGTCATCGGTTGGGTGGTGCATGAAGCCTTTGGTAAAGGCAACAAGTCGATCAGACGCAAGCAAAGAGTGGCAATCCTCGATGCCTTCACAAAAGCAGGAATTGGTGCTGCGCCGCAAGCGATCAACCCTGATGCGTGGTTTGAATTAAACTAACCGGATGACAAGTTCTATGGGAATGTCATCCGGATTTTTTGACCGGCGCAATGCGTTGCTTCAGGCCACGTAATGCCTTCTCGGCGCGCAAGGCGAATGTCGGCCGCTGGATGGCAAAACTCGTAAAGTCCGGCCCTGGCTGGCCCAAGTTCAATTTATACCGACCGTCGCCCGCCAAAAAATCATAAACGTCGCGTCCAGCATTTACGTGGTCAGCAATCAACACGGCATGGGCGACGAGCCCAGGCTTTAGACGTTGATCATCTTCTAGTTTAAAGCCACCCATGATGTACAAAACCCGTTTTGCATTGATGTAATTATAGATCCAAGCAAAGGGTTCATTACCTGCTGAGATACGGACAAGCTCGACGCGACCCTGCCCGATCGTCCGCTCAATCAACTGACGTTGAAACTCAATATTATGGGCACTAACCGCCTGGCTTTCTTTGCCGAGAGCGCCCCATTTCGCGTTGTGTTGATTAATGATCTCTTGCAAATAAGTTTCAGCGCCGTGCAGCGTAGTTTCTCGGTCGATCGACAGGCGACCCCGAGATTCATATAGTTTGATAGAGCGGTTCAATTGTTGGCGCGTGCTTTTTCCAAGGGTCGCCACATAATCAGTATATGACTTCGCACCAGCGGCTCTCAGCTTTGCCAAATCAACAAATCCTGATCCCATTTCCGCACGGCGGTGGATCGCCAAACCTTTCTGACTCAGATCCGACTCCACATGATCGAGGGCATTAGTGACAACAACCTCATCCCACTTTGGTGCATCAGCTTGGTTCAACGCTAAGAGAAGAGCATTCCAACTTGCTGATTGATGTTCGGTCGCCACCAACAGTGAATTGAATTCAACCGGTATCGTATGCGCACTATCTTTGCCCGTTTCATTGAGACGCAATTGGCGCAGTTTCAAAAATCCGTGACGCTTTTCGGTCATCGGCATCAATAAGCCCAAAGCGACAACATTGCCGTCCGAAAGAACTTCAGCAACGAAAAGAGCGTCGCTGCTCGTCGTAATCGCTGTCGCAGCCCAATCCCACCCAAGAAAAAACGACGGCTGCACCTGGCGCTCAAGCGTTCGCCATTTTTCTTCCAGGCTTTCTACCTCGCGGACCGGCCGAATTGTCGCCTTATAGCCTTGCATGGTTGGGCCCTTTATACGCTCACAACAAAGTGCGAACGCAAAACCTATTTCACGGTGATCTCTGGCACGGGCAAACCGCGTCGGCGCGCTGCTGCAATCACTGTGTTTTTCAAAAGACACGCTATCGTCATAGGTCCCACGCCCCCCGGCACCGGCGTGATGGCACCAGCCCGTGCTTTCGCGGCATCAAAGTCAACGTCTCCGACGAGCCGAGACTTGCCGCCTTCTTCGACGCGATTGATGCCAACATCGATAACCGTCGCGCCTTCTTTAATCCAATCGCCTTTGATCAGCCGCGGCCGCCCTACGGCAGCACAAACAATATCCGCTTCTCGACAGGTTGCGGCAAGATCCTTCGTACGCGAATGCGCCATAGTCACTGTGCAGTTTTCTGCCAAAAGCAACATCGCCAATGGCTTACCGACGAGAATCGAACGTCCAACGACCACCGCGTGCAATCCAGACAAACTTTCTCTTACGGTCTTTGCCAGAATAACAGAACCTTGAGGGGTACACGGAACAAGCCCATCCTTCCCAAGCATTAGCCGTCCAGCATTCACTTCCGTCAGGCCATCAACATCTTTCGATGGATCGATTTCATTGATCACGAGTGCTGAGTTGATATGGTCCGGTAGTGGTAGTTGGACCAATATGCCGTCTACATCATTGTCAGCGTTCAAAGACCGCACCAAAGCAACAACATCATCTTGTGCCGCATCAGCAGGCAATCGATGCTCAATCGACGTCATGCCGGCTTTTTCTGTGGCGATCCCTTTATTGCGCACATAAACTTGGCTAGCGGGATCTTCACCAACTAAAACCACCGCGAGTGCTGGTTTCACACCATGGCTCGCTGACAGGGAGCTTACGGCACCCGCAATCGATTCGCGTAATGCAGCCGCAATGGCTTTTCCATCAATCAAATCCGCACTCATTCAATCTCTCCTACCAGGCTTGTAATTGCTGCGACGATTTCGGTTTCGTCGCCCGCGAGCGCCAGAGTTTTAAGGCGCGAGGTTTCCCCTGCAATAATGGAGACGGACGATTTCGGCAATCCAAGGGTTTTCGACACTAGCTTAATAATGGCGGAATTGGCCTTTCCTTTGTCAGGGGGGGCAGCGACTTTGATCGCTAATCGGGCACAATCTTCGCTCCCCTGCCAGATACCGGTAACCTCGTCTTTCGCTGCACCCGGCGTGACGCGTGCAAAAACGCGCACGCCGTCTTTGCCTGAATCAAATGGATGGCGTTTCACGCGACCGACGGGTCAAACGCCTATTCGGGTGGCAAGCCAGACATTCATTTCACGCAAGAAGAAAATAGACAGTAACAAAATGATTGGCGACAAATCCAGCCCGCCAAGAGACGGCATGATACTCCGGATCGGCCGCAGTAAAGGCTCTGTCAGCGCAACGATTGTTCGCCAAATCATATCAACAAACTGATTGTGGCGGTTAATGACATTAAATGAGATGAGCCATGACATGATCACCATTGCAAAAATCACAAATGTATAAAGCTGCAGGACCGCATCTATCAGGGAGAAAAATGGTGTCGGGATCATGCGTTACGGCTCCAATTCGAACAATTCTCGTAAAAACTGGATTTAGGGGGAGTTGGACCCGCTTGCAACCACACCCTCGGGAGCGCGTAGACAAAGGAGCGGGGTCGCAAGGCCGCCCACCCGAATGAAGCCAACGCCGTCCTTTTTCACAATCATGAGCGAGACATCAGCGGCGAAGCCACCCTGGCCAGACGTGAATTCAACGCCATCGGCGGCCCACAGCAATCGGCCACGCGCTTCTGTAATCGCTGCCTGCCCTTCCCAGCAGCCCGTATAGGCACAAATGGAAAACTTGCCATTGTCACTTCTCGCCCAGATATCGAGAGGCGTCGTTTCATCTTCGGCTTTTGCGGCGCAACCATCGACGGCGCACCAAACTTCAATCTGGTTTCGGCAAGTCCATGCATCTGGCGGCACTGACGACATCAGCATGAATACGGATAAAAATGCAGCCAGCATAAGTCCCTCCTAGAAATGCTGTTAAATAGTAAAGCTTCGGGACCCGAATGAACAGCGGCCAAAATAGCGATTTAACCCCATATCAGGCGAAAACGCCGCACTTTCACGAGCCAATGTGCGTCGACTTGCAGCGCCGTCATCTTATTGATTTTTCGTCTGGCTCGCTCAATGTTGGGGTAACCGAAAACCGACCTTTAGGAGCGGCTCGACCATGCTTCATATCATCCAAGAATTGCTCACCCCGGAAGAAGTCAAACACCTTCTCGATTTTTCTAAAACCCACCTTTTTGCAGATGGGAAGGTTAGCAACGAAGAATTCGAGATGAAAAATAACCTGCAGTCAAACATGCAGGATCCGGCAGCTCAGCAAGCATCGGCGATTGTCCAAAATGCTCTGGTTCGCAATGAATTTGTTCGTGATATCTGCCATCCAAAATCGCTCGCAGCGCCGATGATCTCGAAATATGTTCCAGGTATGCATTATGGAGAGCATGTAGACACCCATTTGGTTGTCGGAAACCTGCCCGTCCGCGTCGATGTTTCTTGCACGGTCTTTATCAACGACCCGGAAAATTATGATGGCGGCGAGCTGGTGCTGCGCATGGCTGACAAAACCGTAAAGATCAAAGAAAAGCCTGGTGCGGCGATTTTATACCCATCGACACAATTCCATCATGTGGCACCGGTGACGCGCGGGGAACGGATTGCAGCGATCACCTTTATTCAAAGTCATATTCGCGATACGGGCCAGCGCTCTATTTTGTTCGAATTGCAAGATTACCTACATGAATATGGCGGCAGCTTAACAGCCGAAGCACAAATGCAACTCGAATATGTTCGAACAAATTTGTTGCGCATGTGGTATGAGGACTAGCGACAACGACGGCAGTCATGCATGCAAGGATATGATGAAAACGCCGACCTTCTAATCCCTCGTTATGAAGCGTTAAATTTCAGTCTCGTTCACAAACCCGTGCGACATTTGTTTCCGAAGCAGGCGGGTGCAGTTCTCGATATTGGCGCTGGCACCGGTCGCGATGCCTCTGTTTTCGCCAATATGGGGCATAGGGTTACAGCGATAGAGCCAACGACCCCATTGCGCGAAGCGGGAATGAGACTGCACCCATCGCCAAACATTCGATGGATTGACGACAGACTCCCTGACCTAATATCGCTAGACGGATATCATCGACATTTCGGTTTGGTGATGCTGACCGGCGTTTGGATGCATCTCGATTGTCACGAACAAAAAACCGCGATGTCCAATATCTGTACACTTTTAGAAGGTGATGGGAAATTGATAATGTCATTGCGTCACGGGCCCATACCGCCTGGGCGCCGCATGTTTCATGTGCCCGCTGATACAGTAATTGACCTTGCGGCGGAAAACGGGTTGAACGTCTTACTGCGCCAGGACGAACAGTCTTTACAGGAAGAAAATCGACGCGCAGGCGTCACGTGGACACATCTTGCCTTTTGTAAATCCTAAATACAATGGCACTCATAGATGCTCAACAACCCTAAGGCATATGGTCGATGAATATTCTATTCTTATTACTAACAAACTTGCTAATCTTACTCTCGCTTTTGACAGTACTCTGGTGGGTCAGCACGCGCATGAAAGATGCGAGCATTGTTGACATTGCCTGGGGACCCGCATGTGCTCTGCCTGGCGCGTTGACGTTTTTGCGCACTGACGGTGCCGATCCGCGCGCGATTGTGTTGACCATACTTGTTTCTCTTTGGGCAGGGCGATTGGCTCTATATTTGGCGCAACGCAATCTCGGTCATGGCGAGGACTATCGCTATCAAAAGATGCGTGCCGCACGGTCGTCAGACCAAGAGTTTGCCAGGTGGTCGCTGTTTTATGTCTTTTGGTTACAAGGTGTCATTGCGTGGACTGTTTCTCTTCCCGTGCAACTCGGGCAATTTGGTGGCGGCGGGTTTGGGGTGCTTGCATGGATTGGCACGGCCATCTTCGCCATCGGCCTTTCCTTTGAGGCCATTGGTGACTGGCAGTTGAAACAATTTAAAGCGGACGCAGAAAACAAGGGAAAACTCATGGTCACAGGGCTTTGGTCATGGACACGACACCCCAATTATTTTGGCGACGCAGCCGTCTGGGCCGGTCTTTCAATCATTGCATTAGAAAGTCCTTTCGGAGCACTAACGCTCCTATCGCCGGTGGTCATGACTTATTTCCTCGTCAATATTTCTGGCAAAGCATTGACTGAACGCTCAATGGCAAAAAAATACCCGGAATATGCAGATTACCAGAATCGCGTTTCAGGATTTTTCCCACGCCCGCCTAAAAAATCATAACAACCCGCCGTGCGTTTTGATGTCCATGGCGACCCTGCCCGCATTGCGCAAAGCATATCGAGGTGTGAAAGACCGTAGACTTGACCATAAGTTCTTATAAAGTCATTGGCATCACACTTCGCAAAAGACGAGGCATTCCATGGCTGCAGATACCACTCGCCCGGTCGAGCCCGAAAAACTACACACCATTGCGGACCTTGACCGCATTTTCTCCCTGCAGAAAAAGGCTTACCGAAACAGCCCCTACCCGTCCTATGAACAACGCATTGCCAGTATCGACAAACTAATCGCGATGACGGAGAGCAATGAAGAAAAGTTTATCGACGCCATCAGTGCTGACTTCGGCAATCGCGCGCGTCATGAAACGATTATTGCTGAGATTGTTGTTACACTATCCGGCGCAACCCTCGCCAAAAAGAATTTAAAAAAATGGATGCGCGCACGCGGGGTCCCGACGCCCGTGCATATGCTGCCGGCCAAAAGTAAAATCGAACCGCAACCGCTCGGTGTCGTCGGTATAATCTCACCTTGGAATTACCCACTTCAACTCGCTCTTGCGCCTGCCATCGCAGCCTTAGCGGCGGGTAATCGCGTCATGATTAAACCGAGCGAACTTACACCGCGCCTAAGCGAGGTCTTACGCGAAGCGATTGCCGAACAATTTGATGAATCAGATTGCGCCGTGATTACAGGCGGCGTTGAAACGGGTCAGGCGTTTACCGAAACCCCCTTCGATCATTTGCTGTTTACGGGATCCACTGCGATCGGCACACGGGTGGCGCAAGCAGCGGCAAAAAACCTAACGCCCGTAACCCTCGAGCTTGGCGGGAAATCTCCAGCGATTATCGATGAGAGCGCCGATCTTGAAAAAGCGGCAGACTCAATCGCATACGGAAAGCTATTGAATGCGGGGCAAACTTGCGTCGCGCCAGACTATGTTTTGACACCAGCAAACCAACTTGAACAAACAGCAGATGCTATCGCAAAATCTGCGCGTACAATGTTTCCCGAAATGGATACTACAGCGGACTACACATCCATTATTTCGGACCGTCATTTTGCACGTTTAAAAGAGCTCGCCAATGAAGCACGCGACTTAGGCGCAAAAATCGTTGAAGTGGGTTCAGCAAATGCATTGCACCCACAACGAAAGATGCCACTCACCTTAGTAATCGATCCGCCAGCAGAAGCAGCCATCATGCAAGAGGAGATATTTGGCCCTCTCCTCTTGGTTTTGCCTGTAAAATCCCGAAACGAAGCCATTGAACATATCAATGATCGCGATAGGCCCCTCGCCCTTTATTGGTATGGAGATGATGATACAGCGCGCGACGAGGTGTTGCAGAAAACGACATCAGGCGGGGTCACGGTCAACGACGCATTGTGGCATGTGGCGCAAGAAAACCTGCCCTTTGGCGGGGTCGGTAAAAGCGGCATCGGTGCTTATCATGGTGCTGCTGGATTTGAGACATTTTCCCACATGAAGCCCGTATTCTATCAAAGCAAGTTTGCAAGCGGCGGGTTGATGCGCCCACCCTATACGGCGAAGACCGACAAAGTTCTCTCCTTTGTGCGCAAAATCCTCTAGGCGGAAAAATCTATGAACGACCAGACACGTGATGTGATCGGTGAATTCGACTATGTAATTGTTGGTGCAGGTTCAGCTGGCGCAACCCTTGCGGGTCGCCTTAGTGAAGATCCATCGGTCAGCGTTTGTTTATTGGAAGCAGGACCCGCAGATGCCAGCCCACTCATCCGCGCACCATTGGGGGTCGCCTTCTTCCCTGACAATTCACCCTACCATCACCGCTTTGACACGGTTCCCCAAAAACATTTGAACGGTCGCCTTGGTTTTCAACCACGTGGTCGAACACTTGGCGGAT
>JAJFGD010000196.1 GCA_021776315.1 Hyphococcus sp.
AACCGCCGAAAAAGCGAAAAGCCACGAGCAAAAAGGCCTCCAAGAAGGCTGCGCCAAAGACAAAAGCGCCAAAGGCGAAATCGGCCAAGCCAAAGGCAAAAGCCGCAAAATCAGAAAGGCCGCCCTCATCCAAAAGTGAAGCGCGCGAGGAAACCTCAAAAAATGGTAACGAAAACAAACACTTATATCAAGACTTTGATGCCCTATCCGAATATCTGACCGATATTTCCGGAACCAGCCAGGAAGTCATCAAAGATTTCTTTGCTAAGCAAAGCGATGTCCGCCGGGTCACCGGTGAGATCCCGTCAGACCCGTTGAATGTTGGCGAGGCCTTCCAGGAGATGATGAAGGGCCTTTCCGCCGATCCAGGCACGGTCATGCAGCGTCAGTTCAATCTTTGGGGTGACTACGCGAAATTGATGTCCACCATGTCTCGACGCGTTGCCGGCGAAGAGGTGAAACCATCAGTATTGCCAGATGTTGGCGACAAACGCTTTGTGCATCCCGCTTGGGAAGAAAACCCCATGCTGGATTTCGTCAAGCAATCCTATTTGGTGTTTTCCCGTTGGCTTGAAACAACCATTGATCAAGTCGAAGGAATGGATGAACACGAAAAAGCAAAGGCTGAATTCTACACCAAGCAATTCATCGATGCCTTTGCGCCTTCAAATTTTGCGATGCTCAATCCTGAGGTCATCGAAGCGACGGTAGAGAGTAAGGGCGAGAACCTGATGAAAGGCCTCAAGAACTTACTTGAGGACATAGATCGAGGCCATGGCGAATTGTCGATCAGGCAAGCTGATCTCGGTCACTTCAAGCTTGGCGAAAATGTTGCAACTACGCCTGGCAAAGTCGTCTTTCAAAATGAAATCCTTCAGTTGATTCAATATTCGCCAACGACCGAGACAGTGGCGAAAACACCAATGTTGATTTGCCCACCTTGGATCAACAAATTCTATATTCTCGATCTTCAGCCGAAAAACTCTTTCATCAAATGGCTCGTCGATCAGGGACGCACCGTTTTTGTTGTGTCATGGGTCAACCCTGGCTCGGAGCTTAAAGACAAGAAGTTTGAAGACTATATCAAACAAGGTCTGTTCGAAGCTCTCGACGCCGTCAATGACGCCACCGGGGTTAAAAAAATTGACACGATCGGCTATTGTATTGGTGGTACAATGCTCTCCACTGCCCTCTCCTTGATGGCCAAGAAAGGCGACGATCGGATTAATTCAGCGACGTTTTTCACGGCGCAGGCAGACTTTACCGAAGCCGGCGATCTTCTTTTGTTTGTTGATGACGAACAACTCGATGCCATTGAAAAACAAATGGATGCGGCGGGCGGCGTGCTTGAAGGGCGCGCCATGGCGAACACTTTCAACATGCTGCGCTCTAACGATTTGATTTGGTCGTTCGTGATCGATAATTACATGAAGGGCAAAGACCCGGCGAAGTTTGATCTTTTATTCTGGAATTCAGATGCAACCAGAATGCCTAAAAATGTACACCTATTTTATCTTCGCGAGTTCTACCAAAAGAACGCCCTTGCCAAAGGTAACATGGTGATTGACGGCGAGACGCTCGACCTTAGCAAGGTCAATATTCCGATTTTCATGCAAGCGGGCGAGACTGATCATATTGCTCCTTATCGATCCATCTATCGCACCGCTCGATTGTTCGCCTCAGGCAAGAACAACAAAGTCACTTATATGCTGGCCGGCTCCGGTCACATTGCTGGCGTCGTCAATCATCCGGACAAAAACAAATATCACCATTCCATCAATACGGACCTGCCACCAACAGTGGAAGAATGGAGCGAGAACGCAGAACGCTTCCCAGGTTCATGGTGGCCCCATTGGATTGAATGGCTCGGTAGCGTCAGCGAAGGCACATGCCCTGCTCGCCAACCTGGCGATGGTAAGCTTGGCGTCCTAGAAGCGGCACCTGGAAGCTATGTGAAGGTGCAGGCTTAGCACTGCGAAACGACATTGTATTTTATTCGGCATGTCCGCGTTTGGCCCAAAGTGGTCATTCCTGGGCGTACTCGTCATATATCAGTATGCCATCGCGCAAATTGACAATATTGCTGCTGAGGTCCGCTAAACGATGGCGTAGCGTTTCAATCAGCCGATCATCTGCACGAAGGTTGTCTACGGCGCGACGCAATTCACCCTCAGGAAAATTCACGACGCAGTCATAGTCAATCTCAAGACGAGGCTGGCCGACATCGGCTAGCGGGTCATATCGATCGCCACATTGCTCTCTCAAAGCGTCATGAACGCCCGCCGGAACTAATTCACGGAACCGAACGCGATAATTAAAGGATTCAGAATAGTAAAAGGCGTCAAAATATATTCCAGGTTCAAAAAAAAGAGTAGCAATCCTGTGCAGGTTTTCGTTCTCGATAACGCTAATGGCGCCCGTCGCCACTAATTCATCATAGGCCGCTCTCGACGGAACATATCCCGGTACTTGCGTTGCGCGAAAAGCGGCTACAAGCAATGTATTATCATCAGTCTCGGTATTTCCATCAAGGACTGTTGCGGCTATCGCGCCATATCGCCTGACAGCCTCATAATAATCCGCTGTCCAACTCATGGTTTGACGATGCCGCGCCAGATCATCATTTAATCGGACGGTTAATATCCGTGTTTTGGATTCGGTGATGCGCATGTCATTCCAGGCCGTAATTTGAAATGCGATCAAAACGCCAACCACCACGATGATGAACTCAAGCGCTACGGCTGTCCAATTTTGGGCTCTGACATGTTCGATAATGCGGCGCAGCAGCATGGACTTCCCCTTGAAAGTGTCCCCTCATAGCATGAATCGCGAATGTCCGCTTTTGGCGAAAACCAGCCGTTTAGGGGATGGGTCGCAAACGACGGATTGCGCAGTGTATTAGTCATTGGAGTGATATTTTCGGGTCTAGAAAAACATCTATAAACCTATATTGTTCACATGAACTAATAATGGCTAAATTTTGGGCGAGACAATGCGCATAGTGATTATATTGATAGCGTTTGCGATTGCCATCATATCGTCAGGATTTGGCACCGTCTATATTATAAGTGAGGCCAGACTTCGTGATTTCCAAACGGATTCAAAATTCGACTATCCGATTTCGATGAATGTGGCCGCTATAGAACAGGGCCGGCATATCGCAAGGACTCGAGGCTGCATGGGTTGTCATGGTCAGCAACTAGAGGGAAAAGATTTTGGCGAGCAATGGGACTGGCCGGAACGTGCAGTCGCGCCCAATCTTTCCATCTATGCCAATAACAATGATGCAGCAACGATTGCGGCGGCGATCCGCCAAGGGATTGGTCGCGACGGAAAAGCGCTAACATCGATGCCATCCTTTAATTTTGCGCGACTGACCGACGAAGATACGGCCGCGCTCATCGCATTTATGCGATCCGCGCCATTGGTAGAAATATCACTGCCGAAGCCAAAGTTAGGGTGGTCCGTAAGATGGGATTTTGCACGAGGTGCAGAAACACACATGGCAGATTGGGCGGATGTCGTACCATTGCTTCAGGTTGACCCCATAGAGGATCCAGAGAGAGCAAATGGCGAATATTTGGCAATGACCATGTGCAACGAGTGTCACGGGCTCGATGTGCGCGGGCAAACTCTATATGGGCAACGGACTCCGGATCTTGCAATGGTCGCAGCGTATTCTCGCGAAGATTTCGAAACACTCTTAGAAACTGGCGTTGCTATTGGCGGACGCGAACTCGGGATTATGTCACTTGTTGCCCCGGATAGATTCCCGGAGCTTAGCGAAACGGAACTTGATAATTTATACGCATATCTCATTTCGCTTACGGAGGAGCCTATCTCCGCCGATGTTCCATGGCGACCGGAATTATAAAGATACATACCCAAACGGGTTAATCTTTTGATTTGGTGGAATTGATACCCAAATCGGACAGTAAATTTCTTCTCGCCAATGTCAGCTTTTGGCGATTAGTTGCCCCCCAGTCCCGATCACACCCACGTGATATTAACCCTTCATTAACCAATTCGAATCACCGTGAGCCTAAACAAAAATTAAGCCGGGGCGGGGCTGATGAGTAAGTTAGATATCACAACGCAGGATTTGTTCCTGCGTCTGGGCGCAACGTCTTTGACGCGTAGTGCCAAAGCGGACGCCTTGTTCAGGCGTTTGCGTTTTGATGAGCAATCGCAGATTCAAAAATCGCTGACGGGTGCGCCAAAACGAATGGGCGCTGCAGAGATCGACGCTGCACCCGTTGCAAAATCAAGCATTCACAAATTCACGCCTTAAGCAGCGTGGGTGATGCCTTTGGTTTCTAGGAACTGGCGCATTTCGCCTTTTTCAAACATCTCGCGAATGATGTCACATCCACCCACAAACTCACCTTTGACATAAAGCTGCGGGATTGTTGGCCAGTCTGAAAAGACTTTGATGCCATCACGTAAATCGTCTGATTCCAACACATTTTCTGTATTGTACTCGACGCCTAGGTGATCGAGGATTTGAACAACAACTGACGAAAATCCGCATTGCGGAAATTGCGGTGTGCCCTTCATGAAGAGCATCACAGGGTTGGCGTCAATTTTCGCCTTGATTTCACTTTGAACGGCATTTTCAGTCATTGGGGTACGCTCCTCGCATTTGTGTTTAGCTAGGCACGCTAAGGCGTCTCGTCAAGGTCACGGATCAAGGCATTTAGCCCAGCCGCGAGGGTTGTCTCACCGTAAATGACGGGTTCAGCCTTGGGTGTCTTGTCTTGATTGGCGCGGGCCACTTGGGCAGCGGAAAGCGGGCCCTTCAGGCCGAGTGTCTCCGTCACGCGCAGAATTTGAGAAATCGGCCCTGCCGGCATCGGCGCGATGAGCGGTTTCGCATTGGCCGACCGCGCGACCTCTTGATACAGGATTTTTTGGGAGACCGGCTGTGGACCTGCAATCGTGCAAATCTCATTTGAGCCGACGTCACCTGTAATAGCTTCACAGGCAATTTTGGCGACATCCTTGTAATAAATCGGTTGCTGTAGCGCTTTGCCATGGCCTGGCATCGGCACTACCGGAAAGCGACGCATTGCGCCTACAAGGTTCGCGATATTTCCGTCACCCGGGTAGCCATAAATCATCGTCGGTCGGAATATGACCGCTTCTGGTGCCCGCTTGTGAACTTCATCTTCTGCAGCGCGCAATCGCGCATAAACATCCGCTTCAAAATCGACGGCCACATTATTGCTTGAAAAAAAGACAACCGGAAATCGCCCCGCGACAAGGCTCGCGGCATTTTTTGAAACCGTCAAAATTGGGGTAAAAATTGCACCGCTGGCATTATCCAATTGCGTGGCCAAAGCCGTCTCATCCGTAACATCCAATTGGACAATACCAGCGCCCAAGTCTTCTAACTGACGGTACGCTTCCTTATTGGGTGTTCGATAGGTCGCGACGACATTGTGACCTGTTGCGCATAGGCGCCGCACGATTTCCAAGCCCAATGGTTTGCTCGCGCCGACTATTAGGATGTGTTTGTCATTCATGGGGGCGGTTTACCCCTAGCCGTCGCAATTACAAAGACCTGACGGCGGCGCTCTTAATATTGCCCACTTGCCGCTAAATAATCCCGATAATCGCGCAATTCTCGCTCGGCACGAACCTGATCCCGGTTGAGCGCAACGATGGCGGTTTCGATATTGCCTTTATCTTCAGAAAAGGTCTTTAAATCGGCGACAAATTGAACACGGTCTTCAACCGTCGTATCCGGGGCAATCAATCCCGCCTCAGCGTCTGCGATATATTGTTCAACATCGCGCAAATCAGAGCGCGCATTGCGAATATCATCTTCAATATTTGCGACCTGCCGTTCCATCTCAAACAATTGTCGACCCGCTTGATAAGCGGCAGAGAACTCAGCCTCACCGGGGCCACTACAAACGCCATGATAGGTCTGTCCGCCAGAACCCACGGCAAAGCCGCGCGACGGTTCACAATATAGATCTAAGCCTTGCGCGCGCCCGGCTGTGTATTCCGCCATGTCGACGGTAATACCTGCTTTGCGTGCGCAAGTCGCGCGACGGTCAGACACCGCGGACACTGGCAGACCCGCCGCCCCATCCTCATATCCAATGGCACGCCAATCCGCATAGAGACACTCATCTTTGGACATGCCGGCACAACCGGTCAGCACCAATAGGCCGCAAATTGCAGCAATGTGTTTCAACATGAGTAATCCCCTCTATCGTTGATATTATGGTCGGCGATGAGCCTTAAAACAGCCTTAGCAATTCATAACAAATTCTATTGAGCCAAGCAAAAACGCTACCCTTGGAAAGCAATTGCCCCAGCTGGTGCCCAATTGCCCACATGACCTCTTCCGCCCTCATAATGCCAAAGCTGCAATCCTTCGGCTTTCGCGGTAAAGGGCTCAAAATCGGCCGCTAAATGTTCAAACAAGGCCTGCGCCTCATGAACGGGTACTTTGTTCTGCACGGTAATATGGGGGTGAAACCGTTCTTTATCCTGACCGGTCAACCAAGGCTTAAAGCAATCCGCGAGTTCGGCGTGCACCGCCATCAGCGGATCCGATTGAATCTCATAGGCTACCCCGCGTCCCAATCGCAGCAAGCAAGCCACCTTCAAATAAAAACTCCCACGCGCCGCACAACAACGCCCGACGCTTTCTAGAATTCCTTCAAACTGAATGCCCGGTAAATTGTGAAACAGAGTCAAATGCGCACCGATATAGTTGATTTGCGCAGGAAAATGTTTCTCGCGTTGTTCCTGAAAAAAGCGAGCACTCTTTGCACCTAACTGGAGTGTGATGATAATGGGGCGATGTTCATGCGCGATCATTTAGACCACGCGATCGACGGGTTCGCCTTTTTCAAAAAAAGCATCAATATTGGCTAAAACACGCATCGCCATGCCGGCGCGGCTTTCCCAGGTCGCTGAGGCCACATGCGGCAAGCAATAGACATTGGGTAGTTGACGCAATGCTTCGCGGATCGGCCCTGGCTCCGTTTCAAAAACATCAAGCCCCGCTGCAAAAATCTGCTTCGACTTTAGAGCGTCGATCAGTGCCAGTTCATCAATGATTGGCCCCCGTGAAATATTAATTACCACAGCGGATGGTTTCATTTTTTTAATGGCGGCGTCATCAATCATGTGGCGGGTTTTGTCATTCAACGGACAATGCAGGGAGATGATGTCGGCGTTACTTAGCAACTCATCGAGATCGACAGATTTTGCTGAATATTCCGCATCGATTGCTGCTGATGGGCGCGGCGTCGTGTAGATTAGGTTCATATCAAAAGCGCGCGCACGTCGCGCGACGGCCTTTCCCACATTGCCCATCCCAACGATCCCAAGGGTTCGCCCCGTGACACGCTGGCCCCAGCTTTCTGGTGTTAGCATGCCCCGTCCCTCGCCGGTTTCTGCAATAGACAACCCTTCGCGAAACCGACGGCAAGCCGCAATGATCAAGCCGATAGTAGTATCAGCCAAACAGGGCGTGGTGACTTCTGGTGTGTTTGAGACTGTAAGGCCGCGCGCCTTGGCGGCATCAAGGTCGATATGATCGACACCAACGCCAATAGACGCGATCATTTTTACCGACGCTGGAAGTGCATTGATAAAAGCCGCATCCATCTCGTCAAAAGCAGTGGCAAAAATCGCGCCGGCCCCTTCGGCCAGCGACACAAATTCATTAAGATCTGCGGTCTCGCCATCCGGTTCGCGAATGTCATATTTTGCGGCCATGGCACCAGAAAGGGCAGCAGGTAATTTTCGGGGGGTTGCGATAATTGAGCGTTTCATAGGATGCGCGCATAACACAAAACGGGCATTGTGGATTCAGTTTTCAGCCACAAAGTGCAGAGATTGCCGATCACAGGCCAATTTTCTTGCATTGCAACATGAGAGCGCTTGCGCAACCTGCCCGTTTTTGAGACCCTAAGCCCCTGGTTTTTTGGAGACATGCCGTTATGCGGCTCGTTTATGGATTGCTCGGAGTATTCGGGCTCGCGACACTCACGTGGTTTTTGGCGCACATCATTCCTGCTGCTGGAACTTTCGCCACGCTGGAACCCGCTTTGGTTGATCGATGCCGCGCCGTCGATATTGCCCCGGGCACTGAAGACGTCACCATCGACCCCAGCCTCAATGCCGCTTTCATCTCGGCGGCTGATCGCCGGGACTGGTACAATGAAACTGGTGCAACCGGCGTTAATCCGCAAAATGGTATTTACCTAATGTCCCTTGATGGGACCAATGCCGTGCGACGGGTCTCGCCCGATATGGACGGCTTCTTGCCCCACGGTATCAATTTGTGGCGTAGCCCAAATGGCGAAAAACGATTGTTCGTCGTCAATCATCCACCAACTGGCGAAGAGATCATTGAGATTTTTGACATCGAAAACAATGGCGACCTGACACATTTAGAAAGCATATCATTTGACGACATGCATTCCCCAAATGACGTGCTTGCGGTAGGGCCGCGTCAATTCTACGCCACTAATGATCGCGGTTTTGAAAAAGGTCCGCTCGCTTGGCTTGAAGCCTATATGGCTATGCCATTTTCAAGCGTGGTTTATTACGATGGTGAAAATGGATCGATCGCCGCAAAAGGTATGACTTATGCAAATGGGATCAATCAGTCGATGGATGGTAAAACCGTTTATGTCGCCGAATTCCTGAAACGAAAAATTACACTTTTTGATCGCACTCCTGAAACGGGTGCGTTGAAGAAACAGCGGTCAATCTCTGTGAATACTGGCCCCGACAACATCGAAATTTCCGCCGATGGCGCTCTATGGATTGCGGGCCATACCAAGGTGTTTGATTTTCTCGCCCATGCTAAAGATGAAAACGAAATTGCACCATCTCATGTCATCCGTCTAAACCCCCGCAATGGATTGAAGTCAGATGTCTTCATTTCCACTGAAGGAGAGCTAAACGGATCATCAGTTGGTGCCGTTTGGGACAAGACCTTGGTTGTCGGTGCCGTCTTTGACGAACAGGTGATGGTCTGCCCGATGTTGGAAATCTTCCTCACCGGGCCAGAGAGACAATAGTCGTTTCGTTCTAGCGTCAGCCGTTAAATATCTCGTCTATCCGCCTTTGGGCAATCGGATGGTAACCCGCGCGTGCCCGCTGATAGATATCATCTGCCCACGCCCTTTCATCAGCCTCGATAAGGGCCTCATAAAGCCGGTAGATAAACTTGCCGCGACCAACATTTAGCAAGAATGTTTCCAACATCGGTTTGGCGGGCGTGTACTCACCTGCAATCGCTTGCATATACCAAGCAAAAGCGATTTCTGCATTTTGGCTGTTCGACAAATCAAATGCCGCATCAAGTGACACAAAATTCTCTTCAGACAAATCATCTGGCAGGTTATTGATGAAATGCAGCCATTCATGGGTGGTCCATTCTGCTGTATCGACATCCCCCAGACTCACATCACCGGCGAGCCACTGCGCCTGCTGCGCTGACACTTGTACAAATGCATCAGAGACCGGGGCTTCAATGGTATCCGGCAATCCCGGTTCAAACACCCACTCTTTGATTTCCGCTTCGGTTACCGCATCAGGATTATCGGCCCATAGGTGGTCTTCAAAATAAGCGAGGAAATCTTCCGTCAGAATACTCCTGAATGCGAAATGATCGAAATAACTTTTGAGAAATGGATCAAACGCATCACGGCCAAAACGTTCCTCTAAAAATTTTAAAAAGAACATCCCCTTAACATAGGCAACACTAGAAAACGCATCATCAGGATGCCCGATCGTTTCTGGTAATTTAAGTTGCGTCAGCGCTGGGTCACTTTCATCCGCAACCGTGCGGCGCAAACTTTCTAGGTCCAGTGCGCGCTCCATCACTGCCCGACCTTCACCATATAAAACTTCCATAACGCGGTTCTCGACATACGACGTAAAGCCTTCATTGAGCCACGCGTCGCTCCAAGTCGCATTGGTCACCAAATTACCCGACCATGAATGGGCGAGCTCGTGAGCCACGACATTGGTCAGGCTTTTGTCGCCGGCCACTAAAGTTGGCGTCAAAAATGACAAGCGCGGATTTTCCATACCGCCAAAAGGAAAGCTTGGCGGTAATACGAGCAAATCATAACGCCCCCAACGATAGGGTCCGTAAAGCGCAGCCGTTGCGTCTTCCATCGCTGGTGTATCTTCAAATTCTGCTGCCGATGCATCAAGAATATAATCCTCTGCATAAACACCAATGTGATCATTAATGGCTTTGAATGACAAATCCCCAACAGCAATCGCCAACAAATAAGCCGGCACTGGTTGTGGCATTTCAAATTCATATTCACCATCACGCGGACCGTCATCTTGTGATGCACTCATCAACGCTACTAGTTCAGGCGGCGTGCGCACGGTCGCAGAATAGGTCATTCGCACCGCGGGCGTATCTTGCAAAGGTGCCATAGTCCGCGCAAAAATCGGTTGAAACTGGCTCATCAAAAATGGATGCTCTTTGCTCGCCGTTTGTTCTGGTGACATCCATTGCAAGCCCTCTGCTGCCGGACTTGTGCTATAGGCGATGCGCACTTGCTGCGGCTTATCAGTCAAGGCTATTTCAAGGCTGGAACCGAGCACAGGATCATCGGCGCCCAATTCATATTCAGCGTCTATCCAACTACCGTTCTCCCGGGTTTCAATTGACTGAATGTCGAGATCATTCGTGTCGAGAATGAGTGACTGCGCATCAGCGTTTAAATAATCAAGGTCGAGCACGGCAAAGCCGTCAATCACTTTCGTGTCAAAATTAATGTCGAAAGTGAGATCAGCATTGGTTACACGCACCTCATTGTAATTGGCATAGGTAAAACGATCGAGGGGAACCACTTCTGGCGCACTAAAGATCGCCTCCGTCTCTGATACTTCTGCATTGGCCGTCGTGACGACGTCTTCTTCGTCCTGCGTGGCTTCACGCTCTGCGCAGGCCATCAAACTTAAACCAAGCGCCAATACGCTAACGGTGGAGACAAATGTTTTCATGGAATTACACCTCAACTTTTCGCAGCGCACCATACTGATGCCCGGATAGAACTGCAAATATGCGCAAAACTTGGGATAGCTTGCTATTCTTAGCAAAAGCCTGAGGATACAAGAATGGAATCGCCATGAGCACGGCGCATTTCGATGGGACGGGAGAGTACAACGCATGGCAGCAACACCGACGAACAGTTCGAGCGGGCCACGATGGTCATCGCGTTTTGGATTTTTAATGGCGGCGGTTGGGGCTGCTGTTGGTCTCGGTAATTTGTGGCGATTTCCATTTCAGACCGGCCAAAATGGCGGTGCTGTTTTCGTCATCATTTATTTGATTTGCGTCGTCTTGATCGCCTATCCGATTTTGATGGGTGAGATCGCAATCGGCCGCCGTAAGCGCTTATCCGCCGTTGGGTCTATGAGTGCACTGGCAAGAGAGTCTGGCCACTCACCGCTCTGGGGCCTCGGTGGACTGATCGCCATCATTGCGAGCTATACAGTGCTTTCTACCTATAGCGTCGTATCTGGACAAATTATTGCTTATTCCATCATGTCCTTTACCGGCGAGTTTGCGAATGCAGACCCCTCGGCACCACGTTCTCTCTATGATGGCACGGCCCAAGCGATTATGTGGCATACGTTGTTTATCGGAACAGCCATGTTCATCGTTGCCAAAGGCCTAAAAGACGGCATCGAGCGCCTCGTTACAATCTTAATGCCCGCTTTCTTTCTTTTGCTTGCAGGACTGTCCGTCTACGCAATGAAAACCGGTGCCGCTGAACAAGCCATTACTTATCTGTTTTCACCGCGCTTTGACGAGCTCACCCCAGATGTCATTCTCGCCGCGATGGGGCAGTCATTTTATTCAATCGCTGTCGGCACAGCCGCTATGATCACCTATGGTTCTTACCTGGAGCGTAAAGAAAATATCGCGTCGAGCAGTGCATTGATTGCGGGCACCGACACACTTGTGGCCATTGTTGCTGGGCTGATGATCTTCCCCGTTGTCTTTGCGTTTAATCTTGATCCCGCTGCCGGGATGGGATTGATTTTTGACGCCCTGCCCGCTGTTTTTTCAAACATGCCAGCCGGCTCTTTCATTGGTGGTGGCTTTTTCCTCTTGGCGTTCATTGCGGCCCTCACCTCAGCAATTATCATGCTGCTTGTAACAGTTGTGTTTATCGAAGAGCGGTTTGGATCAAAGCGCGTACCGACCGTCATAGTCTTAGGCATCATCGCCTGGGCCACAGGGGCTGCGAGTGTCAGCTTTGATGGCATCGCTGAGCTTATCGACTTTGCGGCGGGTAGCATATTCTTACCGGTCGCAGGTTTGTTTAGTGCGATCGTCGCCGGTTGGATTGCGCCACGAGAAGTCATGCGCGATGAACTTCATAATTCGAGCGAGGCTGTCTTCCGCTTCTGGCGCTTTATGATCCGTTATGTCGCGCCGATTTCAGTGGCGACGGTCCTCGGCTTTGGGCTTATGGCGCATTTTGGTGGTTAAGCTATCAATACTACCACGCGTTGACACGCGACCAGTCTCCGCACTGATTTTGGTCAGCATCTAACACGCAATAGCGATCAAACTGGGCTGCCGTCGCGCAGGCGTGGTTCGGTAGAATCCGCCATTGTGATCCGTAAGGGAAATCTGACTTTTTAATCGCCCCCTTGTCACGGCGCGTAATAATGCCGTGTTCTTGATTGACCATGGAAACGATATAGTCCGGCATGGGTTTGCCGTACACATCGCAAACAAGCCCATAAGCTTGGTCCACTGTCTGACTAGCGGTGCCTCGATCACGTGACATGGCCATCCACCCAGCATCGACCAGCACCCAACCTTTATCTGGTTGATGACCAATCACCGATGTTAAAACCGACATGGCAATATCATCTTTGGAACACAAGCCGAGCCCGGCCATAACCAGATCAAAAGTCGCGTAAACGCCAGCGCGCAATTCGGTGACGCCCCTATGATCGCGCGCCATCAGCGCAGTTGGTGTTGACCCAACCGAGACATCACGCACCTCATAGCCCGCCTCACGCAGCCGTTCACCTGCTTTGACCGTCATTGCGCGTTCGCGCTCTGCAATGTCCGCAATGTCATCAAGTGATTTGCCATTATAGGAACCACCCGCATGGGTCGCGACGCCACGCAATCGTCCTGACGCTGTCAACGCCTCAGCAATTGGTAACAGGGTTTCACTATCCCAGACCAAACCAGCACGATGTCCGTCAACATCAATTTCAATCATCGCAGAAAGTGGTACGCCAAATTTGTTGGATGCGTCACTGACCGCTTGCGCCGCTTCAACCGTATCCACAAGAAGTGTCAGGTCAGCACCCTTCTTGACGAGCTGCGCAGCGCGTTCCAGTTTGTTGGGCGTGATGCCAACCGCATAGAAAATGTCCGTATAGCCCGCTTTGGCAAAGACCTCGGCCTCACGCAATGTTGAAACTGTAATGCGGCTTCCGACTGGGGCATAGATCGCGGCCGCCTCTACGCTTTTTAAGGTTTTGACATGCGGCCGCAGTACGACACCAAGCGCATCGGCGCGCGCCTTCATGCGCGCGGCATTGGCTTCAAGTTTTGGCTTGTCGATGAGTAGCGCCGGTGTTTCGATGCCCTGAAGCATTCTCGGAACCTGCCTTTACTCCGTACCCTCAGTTTCGAGCGCTAACGCATGTAACGCGCCGCCCATGCGGCCACCAAGAGCTTTGTAAACCAATTGGTGCTGCTGAACCCGAGACTTTCCATTAAATGCCGCGGAGACGATCCGTGCGCGATAATGGTCGCCATCACCGGCGAGGTCTTCGATTTCGATTTCAGCGTCTGGCAACGCTTCAAGCACGAGCTTTTTGATATCTCCGGCAGCCATCGGCATGGCCGTCTCCTTTTTGTTTAAGGCGTTCATGTAATCCGGAAGGGCGGATTCAAAAATGTCAGACAAATCAAGCAGTGACAGCGCATCCTTTTCATCCAACAGGATGTCAGGCCCGCCAAATCGACCAATTTTAGAGGCTTGAACCCCAGCCATCGCCGCTTTCAATAGTAAAGTGTCAGCACCGGCTGGCGTTGCCGCTACTAGGTATCGCCCTTGGTCTTCACCAAACCAGAAAGCCGCTTTTCGCGTCTTAACCGGCGTTTGCAGGTTGAGACCTCGGCCAGCTGCTAGCGCCATGTCGGCGGCAGCAACCAAAAGACCACCATCGGCCACATCATGACAAGCGGTAACCAATCCTTCGTCGATCAGCTTGCGCACCAATTCGCCTGTCGTGCGCTCAACCGCAAGATCGACTTTCGGCGGCGCCCCGCCCTCAATCGAAAACAGCTCACGCATATAAAGGGATTGCCCCAACCAACCGCGGGTCACACCTATAGAAATAAGCTCGTCACCTGCTTCGGCACCATCCATGCGAATGGCTTTGCTTGCATCCTCAAGAACGCCCACACCGCCAATGGCTGGTGTTGGCGGGATCGCCTGACCATTGGTTTCATTATAGAGCGACACATTTCCGGAGACCACTGGATAGCTCAGCGCTTCGCACGCCTCCCCAATGCCTTCAATGGCACCAACGAATTGCGCCATGATTTCAGGACGTTCTGGATTGCCGAAGTTCAAACAATTCGTAATCGCTAACGGTGCCGCACCGGTCGCACAAATATTACGATAGGTTTCAGCGACCGCTTGTTTGCCACCCTCATGAGGGTCAGCTTTCACATAGCGCGGCGTCACATCCGTCGAGATTGCAAGCGCTCGGTTGGTACCATGCACACGAACTAATGCCGCATCACCGCCTGGTGCAATAATCGTGTCGCCCATGACCGTGTGATCATATTGTTCCCAAATCCAACGGCGCGAACACAAATCAGGCGTTGCCATCAAGCGCCCAAGCGCGGTCAATACCGTTTCTCCACCTGGTGTATCAGCAAGGGAAAGCGTTTCCGCTTTTTGTTCCACTTCAGCTGTTTCAACAATATTGCTAGAGGCAAGGTTTCGCGCCGCCTCTTCAAAACCACTAAAAGAAACACCATCCGCTTTGGAACGGGCATAAACCCGCGCTTCACCGGCCTGGGTCGTTAGCCCGACGGCATCAACCAAGTCAGCATCCCCCAACCGGTCGGCGATCAGCGCCTCAGCAATCGAACGCATTTCATCGGCAGATTTACCCGGCGCCCGCAAAATCGCTTCAGCTTCATTGATCGCGATCTCGGGATCCTCAAGCGCTGCTGGTTTTTCAAGCGTGACATGTGGCCGGTCATATTCCGGTGCAGAATCCGCGAGTGGCGAGACCGGCATATCGGCGACCGTTTCACCCTTGTGTTTGATGACCAAACGGCCGCTATCGGTTGTGACACCAATCACCGCAAAATCGATATCCCATTTTTCAAAAATCACCCGCGCAGCATCTTCACTACCCGGTTTTAGCACCATTAACATCCGCTCTTGCGATTCTGACAACATCATCTCATAGGCCGTCATATTCTCTTCGCGTTGGGGCACATGGTCGAGATCAAGCTCAAACCCGCCGCCGCCTTTTGCGGCCATTTCGACAGATGAAGAGGTAAGGCCCGCAGCGCCCATATCCTGAATGGCAATAATCGCATCTGACGCCATCAATTCTAGACATGCTTCTAAAAGGAGTTTCTCTGTGAACGGATCACCAACTTGTACAGTTGGACGCTTTTCTTCAGACGCATCATCAAATTCTGCTGACGCCATGGTCGCGCCATGAATTCCGTCGCGACCAGTTTTAGAACCCACATAGACGACGGGGTTACCTACACCGCGTGCGGCTGAATAAAAAATCTTATGTTTCTCGGCGATTCCCACCGTCATCGCATTGACGAGAATGTTGCCGTTATAGCCTTCATGGAAATTGGTCTCGCCGCCAACAGTTGGCACACCCATACAATTGCCATAACCGCCAATGCCCGCGACAACACCAGAAACGAGGTGGCGCGTTTTGGCATGATCCATCGCCCCAAAGCGCAAGGCGTTCATATTCGCCACTGGCCGTGCGCCCATTGTGAAGACATCACGCATGATCCCGCCAACGCCGGTCGCGGCCCCTTGGTAGGGTTCTATGAAGGATGGGTGGTTGTGGCTTTCCATCTTAAAGATCGCCGCCAGCCCCTCGCCAATATCAATCACACCGGCATTCTCGCCAGGCCCACAGATCACCCAAGGGGCTGATGTCGGCAGCTTTTTCAAATGCTTGCGCGAGGATTTATAAGAACAATGCTCCGACCACATGACAGAGAAGATGCCCAGCTCCACCATATTCGGTTCTCGGCCCATATGGTCCTTGATGCGGTCATATTCGTCCGGCGCGAGGCCGTGTTCAGCAACGATTTCAGGGGTAATTGCGGTCATAAGAATCCAAACGCCAAATTGCGCTGTTTCCTTAAGCCGCTTGAGCCTCAGAGGCAATTCGCATCAATCTTTAAGAGGCGAAAAAGACCAGTATTTTACTCGTGACCCACAGCGAGCTGAAGCATGGCCAGGCATTCTTCTCCGCTGGCGTTGGTTGGGCATTCAATCTCAATTTCACTAGATCGTGGTCCGATCAGCCCAAAAACAGCAACCGTGCCAACCAATACAACGCTGGCACCAACGACAAGACCACGAATGAAATTCAATGGTAAAGGCAGTGTCTCCAATAAGCCTTTGATTGATGGCGATGTTCTCAATTCATGCCTGGCATCTGTCTCTAGAAACTCTGGCTCCACGGGCGCGCTCAACCGATATCCTTGCTTTGGGAGCGTTTCGATAATTCTATAAGGCCTGGCCGTATCCCCTAGCGCGCGCCGAAGTTTAGAGATCGCCTGGGTTAATGCTTCATCTGACCCATCTTTTCCCCATATATCGTCGAGAAGCGATTCACGGCTTACGGGAACGTCCGACACAATCAAAACAGAGAGGAGTTTGCTGATCCGCGGCTCCAATTGATGACCCTTTCCATCAAGGGTGATTCGTCGCTGCAAGGGACAAAACAACGCCTCACCAATCTTGAAGCGTTGGACCTTCCCGATAGGGCTCCCTATGGGCTGGTTCATTGCAATATCAATTTGCGCCATAAAACATCTCGAAATATTTCCGTCAGGTCTGCACTGCCATAATGAGGTATTGGCAGATCCGAAAAAAGCAACCCGGAGCAAAAATCGATGAAACGTGCCCCCTTCTCTATCAAGTGTTTGGTTTTGACTGGCCTTGCTGCTGCCCATGTGTCGACATCTGTAGCCTTTGGTGCCCCTCTTCGTCCTGACGACCCCGCAAACACCGCCAAATTCGAGGCCACTGTTCAAAAACTGGAGGCGCGTGGCTTTCACGGTGTCGTAGCAATTGCCCCGACAAACGGGAAAGTTTTTTACGCTGGCGTCGGTGATGCAGCGACCCAAAGCGGTAAGCCCGATAAAGACACTTTGGTTGATATCGGTTCAATCACAAAAACCATGACTGCTGTGGCAGCAATGACACTTGTAGACGATGGGAAATTATCGGTAGCAAATCGGCTGTCAGATTTTTTTTCCGATGTGCCAGAAGACAAAGCATTAATTACAGTCCACCAACTTTTAACCCATTCGGCTGGGTTTCCCGGTGCTGTCGGCGATGATCAGGAGGGCTTGTCAAAAAGCGTATTTTTAGAACGCGCAATGAATGCAGAGCTGCTTTTCAAGCCCGGGTCAAATTATGAATACTCCAATGTGGGTTATTCTTTTGTCGCCGCAATTATCGAACAGATTTCTGGCAAGGGCTATGAAGACTATATTCGCGAAGACGTGATTGGTCGTCGGTGTGACCGCGCAATTGGATATGAAACGGTCTACGACCCAGAACGATCGCTACTCACCCAAAGTGGTGACAATATCGCCTCAGCCAGTTGGGGCGGCGCGTCACATTGGGCATTGATCGGCAATGGAGGATTACTGTCATCAGCAAAGGACATGATCTGTTTCCGCCGCACCCTTTTGGACGGCGATATCATTTCACCTGCCGCCATCGAGCTCACGCAAACACCATTGGTGCGTGAGGGTGAAGGTGCCCCAAGCCATTATGGCTATGGCATGGTTGTTGAGGACCACCCGAATTTTGGCCGCATTTATTGGCACAATGGTGGGAACGGACAATTTCTCGCCAATTGGACCCATTATGCTGACCACGGCTTCATCGTTTTTACCGCTTCCAATTCACCAGACTTTGATGCGGATATGGCTGGCCTTGCCATTGCGGAAACACTCTTTGATTTGAAAATTCTGCCCGACGCAGAGACAGACTAATAAAGATAGTCGTCCGGCAGCCCCAATCGCCGGCAGGCTTGGATGGCCGGTCCAGACCGCAACATCAATCGGTCGGCCCGGTGTCCCATCCGCGCTATAATCGGCCGTTCCAATGGACGCAATCCGAACCGGCGATCCAGACCAATTGCCGAGCGGATGTCTTCTGGCACCAGCTCGACCGCTGCGCGCACCAATGAAGGCTGCGCCAACTGAGCCGGTTGCGGGAAGGCCTCTGCTTTTTTCATCATGGCTTGGAATTCGAAGATGATCTCTGAGTATTCCAAACGGGGCGTCATATCGGCAAATAATCGGCGTTGCGCCGCTAGTGTTGAGGGCGCATCGATGCACCCATAGAGCCCCGCAGCATTTTGAGCCTCCGCATAATATCGGTTCTTCTCGTCATCGCTCAATGGCGAAACATAGGTTGAATAGGCCTCCAGAAATCCGAACGCCGCAGTGGCTTGCACCCAGGTCAAAAGTTCAGGATCGCTGGCCGAAAAAGGATCCCCATTCGGTGTCACACCCGACACGCGTTGATGCATATGATTGACCATATCGATCATTTGCCCTGCTTGGTTTTGCGCACCGTAAACGGTCACCATGGCCGCAAGGCCTGTTCGTTTCAAACGTCGCACTGGATTTTCGCGGAAGGAAGAAAATTCCCAAACGCCCGTCCGTACCCGTGGCTCAGCGAGTTCCAAAAGAACTGCCGTGACACCGCCAATAAAGAGCGAGACCGGGTTTTTGAAAATCCGCCAGGAAATGGAATCTGGACCGACCAAGGCGGGCTCACTTGAGGGTTCAGAAAAATCGAACCGCGCCAGCGCAGGATCACCGAGATAGGCATGCGCGGCTTTATCAAGCCGACGTTCAACTTGGGCTTTTACCCCTGCTCGGATGGCACTTACTGAAAGCAACAATCTACCTCTTTGGATGGAGCATCCTATCTCACGCAATTGTTACCACAAATGGGCAATTTGCTGCTTATTTTCGTCATAGTTGATTGCAGTCACGCTAAAACCCCGGCACCTATTACGCCGTCGTGACGGCGCGATGACTTCTCAAGGGGGCAGCATGAATATCCAAGAAAATGTGAAAGAATATTATGGACGGGCATTGTCCTCTTCCGAAGACCTCAAGACCGACGCCTGTTGCACGATCGGCGATATGCCCCAATATCTGCGCCCCTTGCTGTCGAATGTGCATGCTGAAGTGCGCGCGCGTTATTACGGTTGCGGACTAATAGCGCCACTTTTATTGGAAGGTCGACGCATTCTCGACCTCGGCTCTGGCGCTGGTCAAGATACTTATGTACTGGCGCAACTGGCTGGTGCGACAGGCTCGGTTGTTGGGATTGATATGACACCCGAACAATTAGCCGTCGCCCGTGATCATCAGAGCTATCACGAAGACAAATTTGGTTACGCGAATGTCGAATTCTTAGACGGCGATATTGAAAACCTTGATGCCATCGACCTAGCACC
The DNA here is from genome assembly GCA_021776315.1 of Hyphococcus sp. GTDB lineage: Bacteria > Pseudomonadota > Alphaproteobacteria > Caulobacterales > Parvularculaceae > Hyphococcus. The sequence goes on from JAJFGD010000196.1 coordinate 19,768, forward strand.
AGGAAGCTTTGATGTGGTGATTTCAAATTGCGTTATTAATTTGGTTGAGGATAAAGAGGCTGTTTTTGCCGCCGTGAAGAAACTGCTCAACCCCGGCGGCGAGTTCTATTTTGCTGATGTGTATGCGGATCGTCGCCTATCGATGGACTTGCGTCATGACCCGGTCGCCCAAGGTGAATGTTTGGGGGGCGCACTCTATTGGAATGACTTCCTGAACATGGCGAAGCGCGCTGGGTTTTCTGATCCACGCCTCGTCACTGATCGCCCACTGACGATTAACAATGCTGGCCTGCGCGAAAAACTCGAGCCCGCACAATTCCATTCTGCAACCTATCGCTTGTTCAACATCGACGGATTAGAACCAGCCTGTGAGGATTATGGCCAGGCAGTGATCTACAAAGGTGGGATTACTGAGAGCCAGTCGACATTCTGGCTAGACAACCACCATTCAATCGAAAAGGGGCGTGTCTTCCCTGTGTGTGGCAATACTTACCGGATGCTGAATGAATCGCGATTTGCTGAGCATTTCCAATTCATCGGCGATTGGTCAACGCATTACGGTATTTTCCCGGGATGCGGGGCAATCATTCCGTTTGGTGAAAATGCACCAGAGGCAACAACAAGTGGTGCTTGTTGCTAATTAGTCCCGATTAGAAAGTGGTTCTGCATATACAGCGTGGCTGATCACCATCGCCGCACCGCCATTACATGCAGCACTTACGCGGGGTTTGCCCCATACGGTAACCTGCTTGCCAATCAAGTCGGCTGATGATGACTGAGAAGCCAAGCGCCAAACCCGGTTATTTTTAGTTTTCAGCATCATGCAATCGCCGCGGCTTTCCGTCACTTCACCACTCAAAGTAAATTCGCCATTACCGATGCGCACCATCTGTGGCTGCACACCAATGCGGCTATAATCCGGTAGGTGATAATCCATCTTTTCTACTGGCCCAGTAAAGTGAGAAATCGGTGCACCATCAACCGCGTCACTTTTAGCCGCGGCATCGATAAGGCGACAATCAAACCCGTCACCGTCGGGTGATGTGTTGATTTCAACGAAAGTTTTGTCCGCCGTCGAAATAATCCGGTTTACCTGGTGGATTTTACCTTCGATGGTTTCTTCCAATGTCTTGCATTCAATCAATTTCGTATTGGCTTTTGCGAGCGCTGCGCTTTTTAACAACGGTGTTTTTGTAACCGTAATTGGGGTCGCAATTGTTGTCGGTAGCGGTCTGTCGATAGTCTGTACGCCAGCATTGTGGATGCGCATCGCTGACATTTTTTGATAACTCAAACGTCTGTTGATTGAATAAAGCGAAGCGCCTTCTCTGTCGCCTGAATCCTGGCGAATCCAGGATGGTGATGTATCGGCAATACGCGTGTCACGAACACGCACGCTTGTTATCCGATCGGTGTCCGTACCGCGATACGCCTCTGCATCGGAAATTGACGAGAAATGGTCGTCTATCTCTGGCGCAACATAGTCCTGCGACACGATATAAGGGTGGTCGGATGTTGTATTATTATCCGTTGTCGTCGGCGCAACATTTAGCGAAGAAGAAGATCCGCTAGCATAGCGATCTCTTTCTTCGGGGATCGCCAAACGTTCGCCAGGCCGAACATTGCTGGGATCAACACTTGGGTTGGCTTCGTACAATTCTGAGAGATTGACGTTGCAGCGCATGGCCACACTTGAAAGGGTTGTTGGCGCATCGATGGATAAAGCACCACCACATCGCCCTGCCGCAATACTTGGGCTAGCAACAGCGATACCAGCGACCCCAACAAATCCGGCAACAAAATATTTCGATAACGAGCTGCGCATAGCCACCCCTCCACTCAATTCATTCAAATGGTTAATAGCACATCTGCCGAGAATGTTCACCTCCGGGCACCCGAATTCGCAGATGCCGAGCGCAATCTCGGCGAGCACCCAGGACTCCAGCACAACGACCTGTAATTACTGGTTTTTTTGCCCACCGGATTTCATGAAAAACCGGCAAGCTAGGGCCGTTTGGCGACAATGCCTGCTTTCATGATGAAATCCACCGATTCGAGAATGGCGATATCCGCAAGCGGATTACCCTCAACCGCAACGATATCGGCCGAGCACCCAACATTGAGACAGCCCAAAACATTCTCTTGACCAAGGGCCTCTGCGGCCAGGCTTGTGGCCGCCACAATCGCTTGCATTGGTGTCATGCCGAATTGAACCATCCGCGAGAATTGCTTTGGGTTATCACCATGGGGATAGACTGCACTATCCGATCCAAAGACAACTTTCGCCCCTGCACGTACCGCTCTGGTGAAACTATCGCGCTGTTCGACGCTTAATGACCGTTCTTTGTCGATTGCTTCCTGGCGCACACCCAGACGTTCACCCTCCGCCAATGTGAATTCTGTGTTGTAGATATCCATCGACAAATAAACGCCTTTGCGTTTGGCCATGCGAATGGCTTCGTCATCAAGGAAGCTGGCATGCTCGATGGAATCCACACCCGCTTCGATCGCGTTCTTAATACCAATGGTGCCATGTGCGTGCGATGCCACCTTAAGGCCACGCATATGCGCTTCGTCGACAATGGCACTTAGTTCTTCAACCGTACTTTGTGCGGCACCAACCGCGGTCCCTTTTGAAAAGACCCCGCCGGTTGAACATGTTTTAATGAGATCGACACCGTATTTAATATTCTGGCGCACTTTAGCACGCATTTCCCATGGGCCCGTTGCCACGCCGTCTCCGGTTGCTTCATATTCTGGGGGCAGAAGATTATTGTCCGAACAGTGACCACCAACGATCCCTACAGGCGGTCCAGCAACAAACATGCGTGGACCGAGGATTTCGCCTTCATTGATCGCATCGCGCAGGGCGAGAATACCATAACCATCAGATCCAACATTTCGAACCGTCGTAAACCCCGCCATCAGTGTCTTCTTCGCATGAATGACGCCCCAAATAATTTGGCGTTCTTGAGCCAACCCAAGCCCTTCCCAGCCGCGCCCTTTCGTGGCCGAGCCGGTTAAATGCGTATGCATGTCAATAAAGCCTGGTAGAATGGTGCGATTACCCAGATCAATCACCGGCGTATCAGCGGGCACAGACATCGCTGCGACAGTCGAGGCCGCAACAATTTTGCCGTCTTCGATCAATAAAGCAGGGCTTTCAATCACCTCTTGTGAAACCGGATCGATCATCCGGGCCGCTGTGACATAGGTGGTTTCGGCATGCGCTGGTAGCATGATGAAGCCAGCCGCGAGCGCCAAAAGAGATGCAATATTTTTCATAGCAAAATTCCCTTGCGTTGGTTGCCGGGAAGGTCCGCTGTTTGCAGGGACCATGTCAATGGTCGCGCAGTGGTAGGTAGAAGGCATTGAGTCGAATTCTCCTTGCCAGCCACCATAAATGGGATCAGTTTCTCATCTTTATGACGCCAAAAACGTTAGGGCTTTTTGCGATGGACTGGGGCGAATGAACCTAATGAATAAACCATTATATGACGTAGTTGTGGTTGGCGGCGGTGCGATTGGTGCCGCGACGAGCTACTATCTCGCGAAGAGCGGTCAATCTGTTTTGCTCATCGATCGTTTCAACCCGCCGCACCCCCATGGCAGCTCCCATGGGCAGTCACGATTACTGCGCGTCGCATACGCGGAGGGCGATAAATATGTCGCCATGGTGCGCCGCGCCGTAAAACTCTGGAAAGATCTTGAACAAGAATCCGGCGAGACGCTTTTTGAGCAGACCGGGGTATTATATGCGGGCTCAAAGAAAAGCGCATTTATGGAAAGCGTTGTAAATTCTGCGCAGTCCCAAGAAATTCCGCTTCTAGTGATTGACCAAAAGCAAGCACCTATCGCCGGTCTCTATGCCATGCCGAATGATTGGCTGACCCTGTTTGAACCGGAGGGTGGGTTTCTTCATACGGAACGTTGTGTCGCCGAAATGTTACGCCTAGCGATGGCGCGCGGTGCAGAACGTTTAACCAATACGCAAGTGCTCGACATACAGTCATCCGGCACTGGGATTGCCATCGAGACAAGTAATGGGCCCGTCACAGCAAAATCCGTTGTCATATGCGCTGGACCATGGGTCGGCGACCTTGTCCCTGCCCTCAAATCTAAGGTCTCCTATCAACGGAAAGTCATGCATTGGTATGCTGACGACAAAGAACAGTTTGGCAATGGGGGTCATTTCAAACCATTTGTCGTCCATGACGAAGATAGCAATAGCTGGTTTTATGGGGTGCCCGACATTGATGGATCCGGGGTCAAAATCGGCGATCATAATTACGAAAACGCAGTCCAACATCCGGATCAAATTGATCGTACAATATCTCCGCAAGATACCGACAAGGTTGATGGCCTTGTCAAATCATTCTTGCCGGGCATGGGCAAAAGGATCAAATCGGAAACCTGTCTTTACACGTCCACTGCCAACACGGATTTTATTTTGGATCGACTGCCTGATTTTGATCGCGCCTTTGTCGCGTCAGGATTTTCCGGGCACGGGTTTAAATTTGCACCCACCATTGGTGAAATCATGAGCAACATGGTCCTGGGCCATCAATCTGATTTTGACCTTACGTCATTTGCGCTCGCCGCTCACAGTTAGGCCAGCATCCCTTTCATAGCATGCAAAGACCGCGTTCTATTCTATCTTGTCAGTGGTTTGTATTTAATCCGTTTTGGTACATCCGCATCTGGACCGAGGCGACGCTTTTTATCTTCCATATAGTCTTCGAAGTTACCTTCAAACCATTCCACATGGCTGTCGCCTTCGAACGCAAGAATATGGGTCGCGATACGATCTAAGAACCAGCGATCGTGAGAGATGATCACGGCGCTTCCGGCGAAGTCATCCAAGGCAGATTCCAATTCCCGCAACGTGTCCACATCCAAATCATTGGTCGGTTCGTCAAGGAGTAACAGGTTCGCGCCCTCAGTCAGCATCTTAGCGAGCTGCACGCGGTTGCGTTCACCCCCTGACAGATTGCCGACTTTTTTCTGCTGATCGCCACCTTTAAAGTTGAACCAACCCACATAGGCACGGGACGGCACTTCGCGCTTGCCCAGTTGAATGACGTCGAGCCCACCGGAGATTTCTTCCCAAACGTTTTTGTTTGGATCCAAATCATCACGAGATTGGTCGACATACCCCATCTTCACGGTCTCACCGATGCGCAATTCGCCCTCGTCTGGGGTTTCCTCACCGGTTAGCATGCGAAACAGTGTTGTCTTACCAGCACCGTTTGGCCCAATAACACCGACGATCCCGCCAGGCGGTAACTCAAATGATAATCCTTCATAGAGAAGCTTATCGCCAAACGCTTTCTTGACGCCCTCAGCCTGTATCACGACACCACCAAGCCGAGGCCCCGGTGGAATTTGAATTTGCGCCGTGTTGATCGTTTCTTTCGCAGCCTTGTTCAAAAGATCATCATAGGCACTAATACGCGCTTTCGATTTGGCCTGGCGCGCTTTCGGACTGGCCTTGATCCAATCGGATTCCCGATCGAGGGATTTTTGGCGATTGCCCTCTTCGCGTTTTTCTTGTTCCAAACGTTTGCGTTTGCTTTCCAACCAGGCCGAATAATTTCCCTCAAACGGAATGCCGCGACCGCGATCAAGTTCCAATATCCATCCCGTGACATTGTCTAAGAAATACCGATCGTGTGTGACCAACACCACAGCACCAGGGTACTCTCGCAAATGATGTTCAAGCCAAGCTACAGATTCCGCATCCAAATGGTTGGTCGGTTCGTCCAAAAGTAAAAGGTCAGGTTTCGACAATAACAACCGCGCCAGTGCTACACGACGCAATTCGCCGCCAGAAAGTTTATCCACGGCCCAGTCACCGGGCGGACAGCGCAATGCTTCCATCGCCATTTCGATTTTTGAATCGATATCCCAGCCATCGGCGGCATCAATCTCTTCTTGAAGCCCGGACATTTTTTCCATCAGCTCGTCAGTATAATTCTCACCGAGTTCGGCTGAGACGGCATTAAAAGCATCAATCTTTTCTTTGATCTCGCCGACGCCTTCCATGACATTCTCAAAGACGGTTTTAGACGAATCGAGCTCTGGCTCCTGGGGCAGATAGCCAACTTTCGCTCCTTCGGCCGGATAGGCTTCGCCATTAAATTCCTGGTCGACCCCGGCCATTATCTTCAAAAGCGTCGATTTACCGGCACCATTGACCCCGACGATCCCGATTTTTGCGTCAGGATAGAACTGTAAGTGTATGTCTTCTAATATCTTTTTCCCGCCAGTGAATTGTTTCGACAGGGCGGACATGAAATAGATATACTGATATTTAGCCATGGCTGGGAATGTGCTCCTAAGGGGTCCAGAATCAGGTTGTGCAGGCGGCGGCGGCGCGTCTTATCGCGCTAAACGCTATATTTCAACGCATTGCGGCATTTTCGTTGCAGGCAAGAGTGTCTATATAGGGTAGGCAAGCGAACGAGCGTCGGGGAATTAGGTATTATGGCTGGTTACGTAGAACAAACATTAGCGGGCGGCGAAGAGATTATAAACCGCGCCAATTTCAATTGGACATACAGCTTCTTTCCCTTGCTGTGGTTTTCATTGGGTGCAGGCGCTGTCGCCATGTTCTTTTTTCTTCAATATGCGGCTGAAGTCCCATTTGAGGAGCTGCGCATTGGATGGTGGTCAGCGATTATCGGCGGCACTGCGGGATCTCTCATCCTTTTAAACCATCTCATCATTTTGATGACGACTGAGATTGTCGTCACAACGTACCGCTTTGTTTACAAAACCGGTCTGATCTCACGCAACACGCAAGAAGTGAGCCTCAATAAAATTGAGGAGATTACACTTCACCAATCGGTTTGGGGCCGTGTCTTAGGCTACGGTAAATTGGTTCTACGTGGAACCGGCGTTGGCGTCATCACGTTGCCAGATCTTGATGATCCGATTAAATTGCGACGTATTATTGAAAACACCAAGTCCGCATTGCGATCAGACCAACGTGGCCGTCGCCATGACGACGATGACGATTACGCATAGATCTTTGATTAATCTTTATTTTCAGCAACACGATCAAGTAGGCTAGCCAATATCGCCATATAGCGCGCATATTCCGCATGGCTAACTTGTGACCAAACGCGATAACGCCTTTGGTCAACAAAAGCTTCGATCTTTTGAAACAAATCCGCACCATATGGGGTGTGTGCATATGTTCCTGCAGCGCTCTCAACCACCACATTTGCAGCAATCAATTCAGCCATCGCCATGTCACATGCTGCTTGCGTCACCCGCCAATGGGATTGGGTGTAGCATCTGGTAATGGCGTAGCCATCAGCTCTGCGCGTCGCGCCATAGAGTTCATGTGCCAATGGCGTTAGGGCCAGCAGTGACGGATCAACATCATGAGCTGATGCATAAATACTGATACGATAATGGGCATTGTCGTTTTGAAAGGCGATTTGATCGCCCATGCGTTCATCGATCCGCACGAGCGCTGGCGCATCCGGGGACCATCGAAGCCGATGATCGGTGCGCCACATTATGCTTTTATTGATGTGATCATCATCAAGCCGCGCTGACGACGTTATAACCTTGTCCAAAACAGTTAGTATGTCACCAGTAATATCTTGATATCGCGCATCATGGCGTTCTGCGCGTTCGCGTAAAACAGCACGCCATTCGTCATAGACTTCAATGCCGTAGTCAGTGATGCGCCAACGATCTTCGCCTGCGGCGTCCACAATGCCAATTTCTTGCAAATGCTCATAGTCCTGGCGAAGTGCTTCAGCACCATAATGGGGATAGCGTACCAGCACCCATTCTACCCGGTAATCATCCGTCGGATATCGATCTAAATGTCGAAGAATAATGGTTGTGTCGTCGATCGATAGGTTTGATCGAGCAGCAAATTCTTCCCTTGCCCCTGTCCGCCAGCTTGCCCCCAAATGTTGGACAAGACCGGTATAGGTCGCGCCGATGGCTTGGTCTTCCATGGCAAGTGAAGTTACTGAAGGGGCACTACTACATGCGACAAGAAGTAAGCAGCAAAGACCTGTGGACAATCGATTTATTTTGTTCAACATCGCCTACTCCCAACATCGTTCGACAATATTCTAGCCAAACGCATTTTTCATGATCGCTTCCAACCCTTTGGTATCCGCCTCGTCAAACTGGGCTTTCTTATCGCTATCCACATCAAAAACAGCGATTAAGTCTCCGGTTGGGTTGAATATCGGCACAACGATTTCCGATTGCGAGCGCGCATCACAGGCAATGTGATCTGGAAATGCATGCACATCATCGACGCATTGTGTCTCGCCTGTAACCGCAGCCGCGCCACAAACGCCTTTATCAAATGGGATCCGCAAGCAACCCATGCTGCCTTGATATGGCCCAATGACAAGCTCTCGCTCTTTCTCCGGATCGACGACATAAAAACCGGTCCAGAAATAATGATCAAAGCTGTGATGCAGGATGTTAGATACCGTTGCCATGCGCGCCGTCAGGTTTGTTTCGCCATCAATGACGGCAGCAATTTCCTTCGCGACTTCTGCGTAACGTAGAGATTTTTCATTCTGTGTCATGGGTCAAACATCGGGTGCGCGGACAAGAATGGCAAGCCCAAAAATGGTGACCAGCGCCCCCAATATGACGCCGACAGGAGCCCAGCCCACACCGACAATCCCCTCCAGCAATATGATGTAGCACGGGGTCAGCAAGACATAGGCTGTCGCTTTCGCCGCCGGGATCCGCACAACGGCATATTGCAACAAAAAGAAAGTGCCAGCTGTTGTCACTGTCGCTAAATAAGCAACGGTCAGCCATACAAATATGGGCAGCGTCGTCCAGTCGGTTGCCAATATTTCTCCCAGTGCATAAGGCGTAACCGCGACAGTCGCCCCGACCAGTGTCCAGAATGAAAACAACATCACCGGTTCACCATGATTTAGTTTTCGCACGAGCGCCGCATAGAGGGCATGGGCAAATGTACCAGTCAGAAAAATATACTCACCCCGCCCCAAGTTAAATTTCAAAATGGCATCAACATCACCGCGAAAGATTACCCACACAGATCCCGCGGCAGCGATCGTTAGACTGATCAACACAACGGGCTTTGCAGATTGTTGTAACAAGAAAAATGCAATCGCCGTCGTGAAGAGTGGTAGCAATGTAAAGATTGCACCCGTTGACACCGGGTTCGTTGTTTTTAGCGCTTCGAACATGGTGATGAAGTAGAGCCCCATCAAACCGCCAAGCAATATGAACCGCCAAAATGCTTTTGGTTGAATGATTTGCGACCAGTTTTTTTTCGGCAAGGTGAAAAGGGCGGCACCCGCCATCACCATTGAGGCCAGAAACAACCGCAATGCCGTGAGCGCACCGGGTTCAATCAGCAACGCAGCGCGACTACCCAACGAAAATGACGCCGCAATCACTAAAGCAAAAATTGCCATCGCTAGGTGACCGCGCCATTTCTCTTGGCCTATCGCATGTTGGTTGTTGTTAATGATGCTGACTTTGTTTGTACGGCGAAAATGGGTCCTAAATTTCTATGTTTCGGTGATTGAAAAACGTAACGGTGGCAAGGATCCGATTTCGATTGCCACTTTATCGCCTGGCACTAAGGGCCCAACGCCTTCGGGCGTTCCCGTAAAAATGAGATCCCCTGATTTCAGTTCAAAAAATTTTGAAAGCGCGATGATAATTTCCGGCACAGTCCAAATCATTGACGTAAGTGGCGCATCTTGGCGCACTTCATCATTTACGCGAGTAACCAAATGAGCCGCATCAAAATCATTCGGTGGGAAATCCTGCCATCGCCCAATCGTGCCAATCGGCGCGGAGTGGTCAAAACCCTTCGCCGTGTCCCACGGTATACCCGCTTTTTTTGCTGCATGTTGCAGATCTCTTCGGGTTAAATCACAGCCACAGGCAGTTCCAAAGATAAGACTACCGGCATCCTCTCGGCTTTGCAGGTCTCGCCCGCCCTTCCCCAAGGCGACTACCAATTCCCCTTCAAAATGAAGATTATCCGTCGCTTGAGGGTATGGAACGTCGTTACCACCAACAACGATGGCATCGGCGGGTTTTGTAAAAAATACGGGAGATGAGGCTTTTGGATCGCCGCCCATTTCTTTGACATGTTCGGCGTAGTTTTTGCCAACACAAAAAATGCGACGGACTGGGAACATACCGCCATTGTGCACGGGCACGAAAGCGGGCGGATGCGCATCAAAAACCAGTGACATCATTTTTCCTTAAAGGGCTAATATAAAAGGGACATGCCGACGGCGATCAATGTGACACCAACCCCCGCCCCGATAAACGGAATTTTAAACCAAAATGCGCGCGCCATCAGTACATACGCACCGCCAACAATCACGAATGCTAAGCGGACCGTCATGTCACTAAGGATATCCGGTCGCACAAGCGCGCAGTAGGCCACCACGGCACCATAGAACATGACACCGATGCTATGGCTAAAATGAAACCCGAGCAAAGACGTCCAAAAATCTTTCGCGTCCTTGGTAAGATTGATCCGCGTAGCTTTTAAATCATTCAGCAAATCTTTTCGTGCCGGCATGAAATATTGCGGATTTTTCCAGTCCAGCACCGTTAGTCGCAAATGTAATGTACCGAGCAAAAAGAAAATCGCTGCACCGGCAGCTGTTATCCATTGACCGGACATTAGGACGCTCCCTTATAAACCCGCTTTGTCGATGCAGGGAATTTTTCTAATAACGCAGCCGGACGTATGGGGCGCTTTTCGAAGTTACCACCGCAATTGGGACAAACACCCGCCAAAGGACCATCAACGCATTCGACACAGAACGTGCACTCAAAGGTGCAAATTCTGACGTCTGCATCGACGGCTAGATCTTTGTTACACCGTTCACAATTAGGTCTAAGTTCTAACATTGAATTGTTCCCGTTGGACTAAGTGAAAAAATGTACCGGACGCTCCCCCCGGAAAAATTCCTTAGAGTATATTTTGTCCGGTCTTCGCCCAATCATCCAAAAATGCTTGCAGCCCCTTATCAGTCAAGGGATGGGCCGCAAGGCCTTTTAATACTGACGGTGGCACTGTCGCCACATCGGCACCGGCAATCGCGGAGTCTTTGACGTGATTGGCAGACCGTATCGATGCCGCTAAAATTTCCGTACGGAAGTCATAATTATCATAAATCATACGAATTTCACGGATCAAATCCATGCCATCAATATTGATGTCATCTAAACGGCCAATGAATGGCGAGATAAATGATGCACCAGCTTTTGCCGCCAAAAGTGCTTGATTGGCAGAAAAACAAAGCGTCACATTGGTTTTGATTCCCTCACCGGTTAGCGCCTTACAAGCGACAAGCCCATCCCAAGTGAGCGGCAACTTCACCACAACATTGTCTGCGATTTTAGCAAGAGAGGTTCCTTCGGCAATCATTTGCTCGGATTCAACACCAGTGACTTCGGCGCTGACAGGGCCGTCCACAAGCGCACAGATCTCCCCAACAACTTCACGGAAATCACGGCCCGATTTCATCACCAGGCTTGGATTGGTGGTCACACCATCGACCAAGCCGCTTGGAATTAGCGCGCTGATCTCGTCAACATTTGCGGTATCCACAAAGAATTTCATTTGAAGTCTTTCTATCGTTTTGATGTTTAGAACGTCTTGCCGTTTAGGTAGCGCTAGACACACACGCCAACCGAACTCGCACCATACTAATACTTAGCCAAACTCTTTTGGCAGTACTGACTTAATTTCGTAGAGGCTGCCATTGCCAATAGGTCAATGACCGCCACCCCCATTCGAGGGGGCCGAACCGGAATCGCGCCAACCACCACATACTAAATGCCAGTTGAAAGACCCAGAATGCAACCATAATTGCATAGATCCCTGTCCTTTCGACGGAGCCAAAAAGACCCAGACCGATGCCACTGAATATCAAATTCGCAATCACTGACTGGCTTATATAATTGGTCAGCGCCATCCGTCCCGTCGCCGTCAGCGCACGCATGAATAAGCTCGTAGAAATTGCTTTCCACAATACAAAAAACAACCCGATATGTCCGAGCGTCATGGCCACCCGACTGACCTGATCGAACGCTGTCCATGCCCAATGGGTGAGCATGAATTGGGCCTCGAAGGAGGAAAGGACAGATCCTGTGCGGAAGGTTATGCCAATACCATAGCCAATTGCCGCCATGGTCCCATATAAGCGAAGGCTGCGCTCGGCCGTAATGATACGCCACTTATAAAGCGCCATGCCTAAGAACATCATGGTGAGCGCATCCACAATCCACCAACACATCTCATCGAAAGTGGTTAGATATCGGGCCACGGTTTTTGCATTGGCAATGAATACTGTCGCCGGTGACCCGGTTCGCTCAGCAATCTGGATTTCAAGAAGCTCTTGGGGTGGCCTATAACCTGCTGTGACCTTTTCCCATTGCTCCAGGGTTTCTTCTTCTTCGACGGATAGCACCCCACCAGCCTCAGCACGGGCTTCGATAGCAACGACTTGGTCGCTCAGCTCAATCTTATCGAATTCCTCAGTTGTGGCTTGCACTACCAAAACAGCCAATAACGCAACAGCAATGCCCAGAAGCTTTCGCGGCGACAAAACGCGGAATGGAAATAAAATCAATCCGGCGAGACCGTAGATCAGCAATATGTCATCGGGCATCAGCAACACGACCGCATGGGCAAAGCCGATAACCGCGAGCCACATCATCCGGCGATAATAAAGGTCGGCGATGCGGATCGGTCCATCAGGTGAAATGGCTTTGGCGGTGAATAGAACCACGCCAGCGCCAAACATCACGGAAAAAAGCCCGCGCATGGAGCCATGCACCAAGACTTCCGCGGTACCCCATAAGCCATAATTGATGGGTCCGTCGCCGCCCGCCACAAAAGGATTGCTATAAGCAATCTCTGGCAAGCCAAGTGCAGCAATCGTCATGATGAAGATGCCAAGCACGGCAAAACCGCGCAAAGCGTCTAGTGCATCAAATCGGGATGATAATGGTCCTTGTACCCGGGATGCTTGTACACTGGATTCTCCGGCGCTGGGTTCTTGTGGGCTGGGCTTTTGGGTCGCTAGACCGCCACCCTCGAATGTACTCTCCACTGCTCATCAATCCTTCTCTCCCCACTGAGAACGCCAAAAGCGGTCCTAACCTTAGGAGTACCCGCGCCTTTTTACTAGCAAAGACGATGCCGATACTGTCCTTTCAACACGTCCTCGACACCATGGCGAGAGGCCGCATGGAAAAAGGCTTGTAATTCCGCCTTGGGGTTGAGATATGCAACCTCTGCCTGGTCGGGTTGCTCTGGGTTTCACGTAACAGGCTCTTGTTTTTATTAGCGGTTTTGCGATGATAGCAAACCAAGCGACGGGTGGGGCCTTCCCATGGGAAAAATTAGTCCGGAAAACCAATCAATCGTGGTGCGTTTTGCAGGCGATTCTGGTGACGGCGTACAGCTTTTAGGATCACAATTCGCGGAGTCGACGGCCCTTGCCGGGTCGGATTTCTCGACCTTTCCGGATTTTCCTGCGGAAATTCGAGCGCCTGTTGGTACGACCTTTGGGGTCTCGGCGTTTCAAATTAACCTTGGTGCGCGACGCATTTCGACCGCCGGTGATCAACCAGATGTGTTAGTGGCCCTTAACCCAGCTGCGCTAAAGGTGAATTTACCTTTGCTACAAAAGGGTGCGCTAATTGTTCTGAACACAGACGCATTTAACGATCGTAATTTTGCGAAAGCCCATATTGCGGCGGACCCGCGCGAAACTGGTGAGCTTGACGATTACCAAGTGATCGAAATTGGGATTTCCACCCAGACGTTGGAAGCGGTTAAACCCCACGGCCTGTCCAAAAGTGACGCAGAGCAATGTAAAAACTTCTGGGCCTTGGGCGCGGTGCTTTGGATGTTCGGTCGCGACCGTAAACCGATTGCCGATTGGGCCACGCAAAAATTTGGCAAGAAAGCATCGCAAGCACTAATCGGAAATATAGCCGCCCTTGATGCGGGTCACGCTTTTGCCGAGACCGCAGAGCTTTCCGCTGAGATTCCGCAATTTGTGATTGGCGAAGCGCCAATGTACTCTGGCGAGTATCGTTCGATCACTGGCGCAGAGGCTTTGTCCCTCGGTCTCGCCGCAGCCGGTGAATTGGCCGATCGCGAAATCATGTTCTGTGGCTATCCCATTACGCCGGCCTCTTCGATCCTGCACCATTTGTCAAAAATGGGTGACCTTGGCGTTGCAACCTTTCAGGCTGAAGACGAAATTGCCGCCTGCTGCGCGGCAATCGGTGCCTCCTTTGCGGGAGCGATCGGGGTGACCTCGTCATCTGGTCCCGGTATCGCTCTGAAAACGGAAGCCATTGGTCTTGGGATGTCAGTGGAATTACCGCTGGTGATCATCAACTCACAACGGGGTGGCCCATCAACGGGTCTGCCAACAAAAACTGAACAGTCGGATCTTTACCAAGCGATCTATGGACGTAATGCCGACGCACCCTTGCCCGTTATTGCAGCTGCTGGCCCCGGTGATTGTTTCGACACGGCGATTGAAGCGACGCGTATCGCGCTTCGCCACATGACGCCGGTATTTTTGCTTACCGATGGATATATCGCCAATGCGGCGGGTCCGTGGGCGCTGCCGAATATGGATGATTTCGAGCCCATCCTTCATGGCGCACCACCAGCACCGGAAGAAGATTCGACAGCGCGCAAAAAAGCGATCTGGAAGCGTGATCCATCGACCCATGGTCGCCCTTGGGTGGTACCTGGTATGGAAGGGTTGGCGCATCGCGTTGGTGGTCTCGAGAAAGATATCGAGACAGGTGACATTTCTTACGATGCGGATAATCACCAAGCCATGTCAGAATTGCGGGCGAAAAAAATCGACGCCATCGCAGAATTTATTCCGGACCAAGAGGTTGAACAGGGTGCCAAAAAAGGCCCCCTCGCCGTGGTTGGTTGGGGATCGACCCATGGTGCCATTTGGCGCGCCGTGAATGATGCCCGTGCACAAGGCTTTGACGTCGCGCAAATCCACTTGCGCTATATGAACCCATTGCCAAAAAATCTTGGCAAGCTCCTGGCGAGCTATGACAAAGTCATCTTGCCAGAAATGAATATGGGCCAGTGTGCAACACTGCTCCGCGACAAGCTGGAACTTAAAGTCATTCAGTTGAACAAGGTTTCTGGGCAACCGTTCAAGGTCTCAGAAATCGTCGATTCCATCAAAGACCATTACCCTGCAGCGATGAAGAAAGCGGCGGAGTAAACAACCAATGCGTTTGTTGATGGCACCAATATTTATTCTTGCAGCCTGCCAGTCGGTACAAGCAACTGCGAATAAACCATCTTTACAACCTGATCACGCAATCGAATTGAGTGAAATACAAGAACTTAATTGTCCTGACGAAACATATTTCGATTCAAGCTCCTTAACCTACGCGTTTTCAAATGGTGAAGAAACTTGGGGAAATGAAACTAGGGAAAATTATGCCGAGCACGCTAGGGATTTTGCTAGCGACAGACTCTGCGCTGCGGGTATGAATTCTATTTACTCAAAACGAGAAAATAGTGCCGAAGAAATCTACAGACTAACCTATATGCCCTCATTTCATTCGCCAATTTCCGTTGAATTTCATATATCTTCTGATAAAATATTTTATTTCGCTCGAAGTTGGAAATACCATCGCGATCAGATCGTGCTTGGAGAGAAATCGCATTATGTATTCTTTACTGGTTTTGAAAGTTGGGAAGAGAAATCTGGTAATCTAGATATGCGCCAAGCTAATGATTTGCGTTCCTTGTTTGACGCAGAATTTGTTTGCGAAACAGGCATTCACTATCCAGGCGGTCATGATGGATCGACCCGCTATTTTGAGCGCCTCAAAAACCAACAATTTTGCATTTTGTCTGAATGGTCTGAACCGAAAAATACAACCGCAAAGAAAAACGAAATTGAAATCCTCCAGCTAGTTGGGTTGGAAAACTTTCACTCTGGCTATTAGGTAATCAAAGTTAGGCTGTAACAATGAACGCTCCCCTTACCGCAAAAGAT
>JAJFGD010000197.1 GCA_021776315.1 Hyphococcus sp.
CCCATATTGGTCCAGCTTTTCCCACCATCAGTGGACTTATAGACACCATCACCAAAGGCGACGGATCGCTGTGAATTGTTTTCGCCAGTGCCAACCCAAATGACTTTGTCGTCTGAAGGCGCAATCTCGACGACACCGATCGCGAAAACATCCTCATTATCAAAAATTGGGGCCCAAGTGACGCCAGCATTCTTTGTACGCCACAATCCACCTGATGCCGTCGCCGCCAAATAATCATGATGTCCCGTCGAAAAGAACGCAAAGTCCGAAATACGACCTGATGGATAAGCTGGCCCGATTAGTCTGAGCGGTAGAGATGCAAGCATGCTGGTCTCAGCCTCTTCAGTAGATTGCGAGGACGCAAAAGACATGAGCCCAACACTTATGCCCAACACCCCAATAACAATTGCCAGAACTGTTTTCTTACGTAGCCACTGCATCACCCGCGCTCCCAATCTGAGATTATTTTTCAATCGTAGGTTTATTGAAGATCGCACAAAACGCAAATTCATCCGTTGATCAGTGGTGAAATTCCGCACTGCGGTGCAATATTTTTCATCGCCCTGTGACAGTCGAAATTTCTATTTGCAATATCTTAAATACATCTTTAAGCATTTGTCATGAATCACTTGTGATGAAGAGCGGGGGAGACAAAAACAACGCCACCGCTATCCCATTCACGATGGGAGACAGGAAGATTGTATCATGTCTATTGTCCGTCACGCCCTGAACAAGAGTCCAATATTTTCCCACCAGAAATTTTTCGCACCGACCCTTATTGCCGTCGCCGCAACCATGTTGATGCCGGCTACCGCCGATGAAATCCATCTCGATCTCAACGGCGACATCCGATATCGGTTCGAACATGTTGAGAAATCTAAATTCGATAAAGACGCAAACGGTAATTCGTTGCGTTTACGGCTGAGCGGCGGCGCAGACCTATATGAATGGGCATCGATCTTAGTTGAGGGCGAACATATTTCACATCTTGGTGCCTTTCGCGCCTATGATACCGTGAATGGCTTAACTGATTTTCCTAAAATCGCTGATCCTGAAGCCACTGAGCTGAACAGGGCTCAGCTAGAATTGCGATGGAGCGATCGCGCCACCATAACGATTGGTCGACAACGTATCATCCATGACAATGCACGCTTCATTGGCAATGTAGGGTTTCGTCAAAACGAACAAACCTATGACGGGGTAAGAGTGGCGGCGTGCCCCGAGCTAAAATTTTGCATAGACTATGCCTATATTGGAAAAGTTCACCGTATATTTGGCGATCAAAGCCAGTTGGGAGAATTTGAAGGCACGTCACATGTCGCCCATGCATTTTTGGATGTCAGTAATAAGACCCAGTTCTCTCCCTATTTATATTTTCTTGACTTGGGTGATGCCTCAACCAGCTCTACGGCTACAATTGGCGGCCGACTTAAAAATGAATTTTCGCTTCGCCATCATAGTGAATTGATGGTGGCTTTCGAGGGTGCCCGTCAGTCGGCCTATGGTGACAATCCTCAACCGCGGTCATTGGGATATGTGGCGGGTGAGATCACCTTTCACCATTCCAATTATGTGATTGAGGCAGCCTATGAACACTTGGGTGGCGACGGTCTTTCAGGATTTGCAACGCCGCTTGCAACTTTACATGCTTTTCAAGGTTTCGCTGATCTATTCCTTACCCCGCCGCCTGATGGGTTGCGCGATATCCATGCCGCCATTGAGTTCGAAATTCCCACTCATGATTTGTTTTCAGAAGCCAAAGCCGAACTTTTGCTGCATCATTTTACAAGCATTAAAAATGCACGCACCTTCGGGGATGAAATTGATTTTGCCATCCATACAAAACTGTCAAAAGAAATGGCGATGGATCTCACCATCGCGAAATTCTTTTCGAGCACTTATGAAAAACCAGATGTCTTCGAAATCGCAATTTCCATTGGATATGTGTTTTGACACCATCCAAAGGGAACAAAGACCCAAAACGCGGGGCTACCGCAACAGATCAAAACTTCGTGATGCTGGCGTGTTTGCTCTCTAGCTGCGCGCGGATTTCGCGGAAAGCTTTACCATATTTATAAAATGGCAAACGCGGATGCAGGTGATGCACAAGGTGATAATTTTGAAACAGAAAGATCGCCGTCATAAAATTGTGGACGATCTTGTTGTCTGAAATGAGAACGTTGCTCGCTTGATAACGCTCTTTACCCGTGTGCGGGTGGTGCACCACAAAAGCAAACAGGAATGCCAACACCGGCATCGCGAGCAGTGCGGGCAAAACCCACAGCATGAACACCTCAACGCCATAGCCAAAATAAACCGCAACCCCAATCGCAGCGAGCCATAACAAACGCGTCCCGTAAATCGTCGCCATGGTACGCTTTTTGACTAATCCCAATTTTGCCAAGCGTTGCAGGGTGATTTCATAGCCGAGCAATAATGTGGAACAGCGAGCCAAAACACCAAGGCGCGTCTTGCGCGCAAACCACATGTCGCAATCCAATGTTGGATGATTGGTGGACCGATGATGGGAGAAATGGACCGCGCGAAAGGCTGGCAATGGTAAAAACATCCAAAAATTGCCCACATGGCCAATCAATTCGTTTAGCCATCGCCAATTTGTATCGGCACCGGAAATATTTGCATGCACGGCCTCGTGATTGATGTGTTCGAGGTAATACAAAACAACAATAGAGATCACAGTGCCGACCCAAAGAGGGATCGCACCCGAAACCGCCAGCCAAACATTAGCGCCACCGGCAATCATTAGCGCGAAAAACACGCCAATCGATGTCCACGCAACGCCGCAGGCACCCAAATGACTTCGGGCCGGTTCAGATTGTGCCGCCTCAGATGGATGCGGTGTGATGTCAGTCAAAATTGTCATTAACGAAATTTTAACGAAATATCCCCGTTTCGCAACCACTTAGTGACGTCTTTCGATCACGATTTATCGGGTTAAACCGGCATTAAAAGTCGATAGATCGTTAAGCATGCGAACCGGTCCTTAACGTTCTGGCGTTACGACGTAATGGGGAGCTAGGCGCCATCGAATGACGACGAATTCGGATCAACCTCGCGGTTTCATCATGCCGAGCGTTTATAAGGCGCTTTTCGGCACGTTTCCCCGTGAAATGATGAATTGGTGGCGGGTCGCATTTTCTGACCCAAATACCGAGCGCGAATTCCAGAAATATCTTGTTTCAAACGATTTGCCGAAAGAACGTCTGGTCAACATGCTGTTGATTGTTGGCTATGCGTTATTCGCCATTCTCGACATCATTGCGGTGCGTGAACAGCTGACGGAAATTTTGGTGATCCGCCTGGCTATCTGTACGCCATTAGCGCTGGCCATCACGGCCCTCACTTATGTAGATCGCGTCAAACCCTATTTCCAATTGGTGACCGCCTTTGTGGTCATCCTTGGATCTATGTCCATCGTTGTCATGATTGGCATGATGCCCCCTGGTGAAGGGCCGGCTTATATTGTCGGCATTTTGACCGTGCTTATCGTTTATTCTTGTTTGCAAAGATTGTATTTCCCCCTCGCCGCAGCAATCTACATTACAATTTTTGCTTCCTACTCCCTGACGATTACGGTGATTACGCCAAAGACCGGCGCTGAAATTGCGGCAGGTCATTTTTTCATGACGGTGATCACGGCTACCGCCTTCATTACCTGTTTCATTCAAGAAGCACGGGCACGCATCGACTATTACCGTCAATGCCAACGTGAACAGGATGCCAAATTTATTGAGGAACTACTGATCGAGGCTACGGCCGCTGACCGCTCCAAAATCAGCTTCCTGTCCATATTAAGTCACGAGCTACGCACCCCATTGCACCAAATTGTTGGATTCTCAGAGGTTGTGAAAAACCAGTTTGTAGCAATCGCAGACACCAACACCGGAGAATATTTGGATGAAATCCATTCATCTGCAACTGGTCTGTTGAAATCGATTAGTAAAATGCTGCGCTATGCAGATGCCACTGCGGGCAAGATTTCTTATGAAATTTTGAGTTGTTCTCCGGAATATCTAATGGAAATGGTCATGGACCAAGTCCGCAGCAAAGCTGAAATGGCCAATATTACGATACAAACAGCCGATATGGAGCATACAAAACTTAGCATTGATCATCTGCATACGGTATATGCGCTAAGCCAGCTTATTGAAAATGCGATCGTTGCGTCAGAGCCTGGATCGGCCATCACAATTGCCGGTGCCCTTGATGAGCGCGGGAAATATCAACTCGACATCATCGATCAGGGTTGTGGCATGAGTGATGAGCAAGTCGACACTGCCTTTGCACCATTCTCTCAAACCGAAGATGTGAAAACACGCAGCATGGAAGGCGTGGGTCTTGGTTTGACCTTATCCAAGAAAATCCTTGATGGACAAGACGCTGAGCTTGAACTGAAATCTGAGATTGGCGTCGGCACTACGGTGAGTGTCATCTTCCCCATTGAAGTCTCAAAAGAGGCCGCGCAATCCGGTTAAGCCACCGCGAAACCTCTTCGCCAGCCTCGCGGTCAAAATAGCGGTTTGGCAAGGTGATTATTTCGGCTTTTCAACAATCAAGAAATAGATCGCGTTCATCGGATCCTGTTCAATCGTGACAATCCCGCCCGGTGCTTCGCTCGCCATGGCACGCATTTCCGTTTCATTGCGGAAATAAAGCGTCCAATCGAGAATATATTCCATCGGCCATAATGTGCCGGTGCGCAAATCATTGACGTTGCCGATGATCAACTTGCCGCCTGGCTTTAGGAATTCATACATGCGGTGAACAAAACGCATAGCCAATAATGGGTTTAGATAATCCACAAGACCAGATGAATAGATGATGTCTTGCTCAACCAAATGCGCCCGCATTGGCGATGCGTTGAGCATATCCCGAAATGAAATATTCAGTGCAGAGACGTTTAAGGCACCGCCAGCACCAATATTCGCGGTCTTGTCCAAAGCATAATTCAGCGCCTCAGATTCTTGATCAACAAGTGTTGCGTGCCACTTAATACCGCCGCTTGCTTTGACCAAGGGTTCAAGTTCACGAGCCGGGCCGGAGCCGATACTCATAATCTTAAATTCATTGCGATCAGTTTCGGCTGCTGCGTGGTTTAATATGATATCCGCCAATGCCCGCATGCGCGTGACAATCGGCTGGCCCGCAACGACGCCTAACATGTGCAGAAACTTTGCATGCATGCTGTCGCCTTCAGGCACACCGTCATACATGTAATTCATGATACGGAAATCGCCCGGATAGCCCATGGGCTTAAAATAACTGCGCCCCCAGCTATTGCCGGTGGTTAGCTTCCGCGTAATCACCCGTTCCGTATATTGTTTAAGGACTTTTCGTTGTGCCTTATCCTTATGGATTGGAATGACGAGGTCATTGCCTTCGACCAGTAGAGACTGCCAAGCCGGCGTTGCCCCTTCGGTGAGCTCCATAATAATTTCATTGACAGCTTTATCGTCAAGTTTGCCTTCAATCGGTGTCAAATGACGATCGATATGCTCAAGATATCCACCGATAAATGACAAAACATCGGCGCAAAAACTTTTATATTCCGTCGACGGTGCCGCCTGTTCTACGCCCTCATCAGCAAAACCATAGGCAAGCGCACCGGCATTTTTCCGGACCAAGTCATTGAGCGGAAAGCTGACATCATCGAGGGAGAGCCCGATGATCAAATTACCGCGATCCAAACCTGTTCTGGCCATGCGGGCGCGGGCGCTAAAAATTTCACGCCCATATTGCGTTAGGCGTAAGACGCCGCGCCCATCACCTTCAATTGCCATCTCTTCTGGCAAAAAATCGCGAGTGCGGCAGCCGGCACCGGTGGCGCTAATATTATCGAGCAAAAATTCACGATCGTCGAACCAAACGCTGGGCGGTGCGCCCGCAAATAATTTGCGCGCAGCATGACGTTCGGGGCGAAAAAATCGCGCCCGTCCTGATGCCCCCGATAGATTCTCGTAATGCTCAGACATAAACCAAACAACTCATCTGCTTTCCTGGGGATTAATTATCCCTAACAAAACGTAAAGATCAATGCTGAGTGCGAATTTTATGCATAAAAACAAAAAGTTAACAGAATTTCGGCAAGTAACGTGGGCGCTTTCAACGGTCCACAGCTTGACGAATTGCTTTTACAAACAGCAATTTACACAATCTGTGCCTTGGGTTGCATTTTGGGACGCAGACAACCTCGCGACTAAGCCGCATCCTCGCCAACAAGGATTTCTCGCTTACCGGCATGGTTTGCCGGCGAGATAACGCCTTCTTCTTCCATCCGTTCGATCAAAGTCGCTGCGCGGTTGTACCCTATCTGGAGACGACGCTGCACATATGAAGTCGAGGCCTTACGATCCCGCAATACCACGGCAATCGCGCGGTCATAAAGTGCGTCACCGGAGGATGTATTGCCGCCAATGTCGAAACCACCACCGCCCGCATCTTCCTCGCGCATTTCCGTAACTTCTTGAACGTAGTCTGGCGCGCCCTGCTTCTTCAGGAACTTCACGATTTTTTCGACTTCGTCATCGGACACGAACGCACCATGGACACGGCGCAATCGACCACCGCCGGCCATATGCAGCATGTCACCTTGGCCGAGCAATTGTTCTGCACCTTGCTCACCAAGAATTGTCCGCGAGTCGATCTTTGACGTGACCTGGAATGAAATCCGGGTCGGGAAGTTGGCCTTAATCGTCCCTGTGATGACATCAACGGAGGGACGCTGTGTTGCCATGATCAAATGGATCCCAGCGGCACGGGCCATTTGTGCCAAACGTTGGACCATGCCTTCAATATCTTTGCCGGCGACCATCATCAGATCGGCGACTTCATCAATCACCACAACAATACATGGCATTGCTTCATATTCGAGCTCGTCGGTTTCATAAACGGGCTCGCCTGTTTCCTCTTCATAACCCGTATGCACTGTACGGGAGAGGACTTCGCCGTTTTCTTCCGCTTCCATGATGCGCGAATTGAAGCCTTCAATATTGCGCACACCAACTTTTGACATCCTGCGATAGCGCTCTTCCATTTCGCGCACTGTCCATTTCAATGCGACGACAGCTTTGCGAGGGTCAGTCACAACCGGTGCCAGCAGATGCGGAATACCTTCATAGACAGAAAGCTCGAGCATTTTAGGGTCTATCAAGATCAATTTACATTGATCCGGTGCCATTCGATAAAGCAGCGACAAGATCATGGTGTTGATTCCCACCGACTTACCCGAACCTGTTGTCCCGGCAATCAACAAATGGGGCATGCGCGCAAGGTCAGCAAAAGTTGGTTCACCGCCGATGCTTTTACCAAGCGCAAGGGTAAGGTCGCCGCGCGTGTTTTCATAATCACTAGCGCCCAATAGCTCGCGCAGGTAAACCATTTCTCTGTCTTGGTTTGGCAGTTCAATACCAATGACATTGCGCCCTGGCACAACCGCAACACGACAAGCAACCGCGCTCATTGAGCGTGCAATATCGTCAGCGAGACCAATGACACGGGATGATTTTATCCCCGCCGCCGGTTCCAATTCGTAAAGTGTGACAACGGGGCCGGGACGAACATTAATGATCTCACCGCGCACACCAAAATCCGATAATACATTTTCAAGCATGCGCGCATTTTGCTCTAGCGCTTCATCAGAAATAACAGTGCGATTAGACGCATTTGGTTTCGCCAAAAGATTGAGCGGCGGCAATTCATAATCGCCAGCACTAAAGACGGGCAATACTGGCTGTGCTTCGCGACGCTCGCGTTTACTCTCCCGGGACTTGCCGTGTTTGCGGATGATTTTGCGTTTGCGCGATGGAGCCTTCAGAACGGTTTCGCCATCTTCATCTAATTCGTCATCTTCGTAATAGTCTTCGTCTTCCTCGTCGCCTTCTTCATATTCTTCTTCGTCTTCGCCCGCCTCACCGCGCAACGCATCATAGCGCTCCATAACGAAGTTATAGGTCACACAATATCCGTCCTCTAACGCCCACCATGCTTCCATACAGCGCTCTTTTGTGAGCCCACAAACAATCGCATAAACGCCAATGGTCAGTACTGCGAATACCGCGCCGAAAACTTGGCTGCCTAAAGGCAAACCAACGGCCGCGACAATGTCCGTTGTTGCGCCAAGAACCCCATCGCCAATCAAACCACCAGGGCCAACCATAAAGGGCCAGGCTGCTGGTGTCGGCAATGCGGCAATCGCGGCTGCGCCAATCACAAGGGATACGGGAAACAAGATCAAGCGATGCCAGAATTCGCGAGGCGTTTCGTCTGGGGCACCGTTGAGCAAAGCAAAGCCGCCCCAAATAGTCATGGGCGCGACAAACAAAAACGCGCCGCCGCCGAAAAGTTGCAGCCATAGATCAGCAATCGCAGCGCCGGCCGCGCCGGCAATATTGCTGACCGGTGCCCCGGTCGCCGTATTGAAACTTGGGTCGCTGATTGAAAATGTCGCCAGCGCCGCGCCAAACCAAATTGCTAAGAGCACGAGGGCAAGGCCACCAGCGCGCAACAGCACGTTGTGGGCCCAAAGGCGCACATTCTCCATGAGTTCTGAAAATTGGTCTCGGTTACGCGGAGACCGGCGGGCATAGGTTCTTTGGCGTCGCGACATAATTCGATTACGGAACGTTAGGTTGCAATACAGGTTCCATTGAAGTTTTACATGTCGCGCAAAAAAAAGGGTTAACGGGTATTAACCATTCGCCAATTAACGTGCACCCGCATTGGCAGGGTCATTTTCTGGCAACGCTTCAGAACGCAAGCGCGCACCAAGGGTGTATTTCAAGGCAATCCAGAAAAGCATGCTCAACGTAGCGGCAAAGGCCCCGATGGTGGCGGCACCAACGATCTGACCAACAAAGCTCGCATCGGGGTTGGCCCACGCCACAACCACGATCCCCCACCCCCCACAAAAGAGATGAGTTGGGACAACCAGCCCAGCATCATCAATCTTGAAACGGTTCAAAAAGGGTGGGGCAACCGTCACGATCACGCCACTCACGGCGCCAATCATCGTTGCCTGCCAAAGGGATGGGTGCAAAGGGTCGGCCGAAATCGCCACGAGCCCGCCCACAGCCGCACAAGACGCTGAGACAAGCCCCACCCGCTTGTAAACGACCTGCGTCAGGAACAATGCAGCAAGCACCGCACTCGACGCCGCCAGCAATGCGGTGGTCACGATTTTTGCGATTGAGATCGCACCCTCTATCGTTGCGACCGTGTCGACTTTCGCCGCCATCACCACGAGGAGCGACAACCAAATTAATCCGGAACCGAAAGCAGTCAGGGGTAATGCCTCTGATGGGATGTGCCTCCCCCCCGCTTGAAGGTGGCGACCCGACCTGGGACCAACAACGGAAGCCGCCATTAATGCGGCGGCACCGCCCGTTATGTGAACGACGCCAGCACCGGCGAAATCATAAAAATTCCAGACGTAGTCGAGATAACCACCACCCCAAACCCAACCAGCGACAATGGGATAGATCAAACCAGCGAAAGCAGCGGTGAAGATTAGAAATGACCATAATTTCACCCGTTCGGAGATCGCGCTGGAGACAATAGCAGCACCAATACTCGCCAGAGCCATTTGGAAAACCCAATGAACCCCGGACGGATAACCAAGGCTGAGCGGGTCTTCGTCATTTGGCCGCCAGGTCTGGAATTCCCCCAACAACCCACCAGCTTCGATCATATACATCAGATTATAACCGCTGATCCAAAAGGCGATGGTGCTGACGCAGACCATGCCCATCATCCGCAAACATACTGAAAATGTATGCTGAGGACGCGCCAATCCCACATCCCGTAGGCCGAACGCAAAAACCACCATCAACGCCGCCAACGCACCCGCCAGCAAAAAGGCAGTATCGAGGACAAACCTGGCTGTATTGCTAGCCGCGACGATCTCCTGCGCAGTTGCGCCGGTAGTCGCCAACAGCACGGCAACAAACGTCAAAACGCTCAACTTGATGCGCATAGCCCAATTCTCCAATGCAAATGCCGGCCCTTGAATTTCTGGCTTGTTCCTAATGCCGCGCTTTTCGCCGCAGCCGCAAGCGCTGTTTCGCAAGTAATTGATCTAGACCTGCCCACCCTAACGCGCGAAACTTGTCAGCCTATGATGCAAAAACCTCAATTTGAGATTGTTATCGTTGGCGGCGGCTTGGCCGGGGGCCTGGCAGCGCTTGCCCTTGCGGCCCGTGGTTTTTCCTGCGCAGTAATTGATGCCGGTGACCCTGGCAAAATGCGCAGCCAAGGGTTCGATGGGCGCACCACGGCGATTTCTTATGCCTCTGCGCGGGTTTTTAAACGTCTTGGCTTGTGGGACCCCATTGCCCCTCACGCAGAAGCCATTCGCGATATTTTGGTGACCGATGGGCGCGCCAAAAGCCGTTTCGACGAAGGCACGATTTCAAGTTTCCATCTGCATTTTGACAGTCGCGAATTAAACGATGAAACGCCCTTGGGCTGGATTGTTGAAAACCGCATCCTGCGCAATGTCTTGATGGATGCCATCGATCAATCGCAAGACATTGAATTTATCGCACCGGCGCGGCGCGCTTCGACAGAATTTAATGCCGGCAGCGCCATCACAAAACTGCAAGATGGTCGCGCTATTGAATCATCACTTGTCTTAGCTGCGGACGGACGATTTTCTGGCTTGCGCGCTGAGGCAAAAATCAAAACCAACCAATGGCGCTATCCGCAATCGGGCATCGTTGCAACGGTTGCGCATGAACGCCCCCATATGGGTGTCGCACAAGAATTCTTTTTACCAGCTGGGCCATTCGCGATTTTGCCCATGACGGAAAACCGCTCCTCGCTGGTTTGGACAGAACGCGAAGATGCCGTCGCTGCCTATATGGCGCTTGACGATGACGCCTTCCGTACAGAGATTGAAAACCGATTTGGATCCTATCTGGGCGCTATTGAGCCCGCCGGGCCGCGTTGGTCTTACCCCCTCGCCTTTACGTTGGCGCAAAGTTATATCGCCCCGCGGTTGGCATTGATTGGCGATGCCGCCCATGCCATCCATCCGATTGCCGGGCAAGGCTATAATCTTGGCGTGAAGGATATTGCGGCCCTTGCCGACGTGTTGGTGGAATCCCGTGATGTTGGCCTCGACATTGGCTCGCTGACCGTCTTGCAAAATTATCAACGTTGGCGCCGATTTGATTCAGCGTCCCTTGCCCTCGGCACAGATCTTCTCAACCGTTTATTCTCTAATAACTTCGCGCCGCTACGGATCGCGCGCGATCTTGGCATGGGGGCGGTGAATGCGGTCCCACCATTACGCAAATTCTTTATGCGCCAAGCCGGTGCCGATCTTGGCACATTGCCGAGCTTAATGGCTGCCGACAACTAAGACCAAAACGACAATCACCCTGTTAAAAATTTGGAGTTCGGACATGCAGCTTACCAAGAGAGATTTGATCAAAGCCTCTGGCTTAATTGGCATTGGCGCGGCCAGCAATTTTTTGCCATCCGCCCCGGCACGCGCAGCGGGCATCGATGAACTCCCCAATCTAGCAAAAGATGCCGTGCCGATCAGCACTGACGAACGCAAAGCCCGGGTTGCGAAAGCACAAAAGCTGATGCGTGAACAAGGCGTCTCCGCCCTATTGGTGGAAGCTGGATCCGCCATGGTTTATTTCACTGGGATACGCTGGTGGCGATCTGAAAGATTAACCGGCGTTGTTATCCCAGCCGATGGCGATATTGGCGTTGTCACCCCATTTTTTGAAGAACCATCAATCCGCGAGAGCATGAGCTTTGGTGATGATGTGCGCACTTGGCATGAACATGAAAGCCCATTTGATCTTGTCGCCGGGATTTTAAAAGACCGCGGCCTTACCGGCGGCAAATTGGCGATTGAAGAGACTGTGCGCCATTTCATCGTTGATGGTGTCGCCAATGCAGCACCACAATTTGACATCGTGCCTGGGCAATCCATCACGCGGGGCTGTCGGATGTATAAGTCACCAGCGGAACTTGCGCTGATGCAAACCGCCAACGACATCACCATGGCCGCTTATGCCCATACTTATGCGAATGTCGAGAACGGCATGACACCGCAAGAGGTCAGCACCATGATGAGTGCGGCAACCACAGCATTGGGCGGCAATGTTGGGTTTTCTATGGTGCTGTTGAATGAAGCAAGCGCCTATCCCCATGGATCCAATCAACCGCAGGTCGTACAAGATGGCGGCGTGGTGCTGATGGATTGCGGTTGTTCTGTCCATGATTATGAATCTGATATTTCACGCACATGGGTCTCTGGCGAGGCGAGCGAAAAACAACGTCGTGTGTGGAACACCGTGAAACGCGGACAAGAGCTTGCCATGGAAACCGCGCAAATCGGCACCGCCGCAGGCGTCGTCGATGATGTGGTGCGCGCTTACTATGAAAGCGAAGGCTTTGGACCCGGATACAAAGTCCCTGGTCTTTCCCACCGTCTTGGCCATGGCATTGGCATGGATGGTCATGAACCCGTCAACTTCGTACACGGAGAAAAAACCCCACTCGCCCCGGGCATGTGTTTTTCAAATGAACCAGGGATTTATATCTTTGGCGAATTTGGCATTCGAATGGAAGATTGCCTTTATATGACCGAAGACGGACCACAGCTTTTCTCTGCGCTGTCGCCGTCGATCGATAAGCCTTTTGGGTGAGCGGGGTAATTGGCTAAATGCTTTCGTCTGAATGCATTCGCGCTGACGCCTCAGCCGCGCAGGATCATTTCACCAGATCGCGCCTCGACACTGTCGATGCGGGACAAAAAGCTCATGCCCAATAGATTTATCGACAGCTGATCGTCGGGCAAGATAAACGCCTTCACCCCGTCGACACGGATATCGTCAATTTCCATTTGGTCGAGGGTGACATAGGCGGCTTTGGTTTCACCATTTGCCGTGCGTACGGGATAGGTAAAGTCGGTCCAAGACGTATAGATCCCCGCATCGCGAGCATCGCTTTCGCGCAACGCGACAAAACTTGCGCCCGTATCAATCAGGAAGCTGGCAGAGCGCCGATTGATTTCAACATTCACATAATAGTGATTGTCATGGCCCGCACTGATCCGGACTTCATTGGGTCGGCTTGCATAGGCGTTCACCACAGGGGTCGGTGCCGCTGCCCCTTGGGCAACCGCAAGATCAGCTCCTTCAGATGTCGGTGCCGTGTCACGGTCGATCAGCCGCACGGTCACAATCGTGCTGGAGACGAGTATAGCGGCGGCGAAAATTTCAGAACGCATGACAACCTCTGGCAATGGAAAACACCTTGCCAGGTCAGGGTTGCAGGACCGTCCAGATAATCGTTCAAATTCTATCGGTGGGGATTAACCAAGATCGAGCACATCGCGCATGGAATAGAGCCCAGGAGGCTTGCCAACGGCCCAGCGGGCGGCCGCGACGGCCCCCTTGGCAAATAGACCACGGTCAATCGCGTGATGGGAGAACTTCACAATCTCGTCAGCACCGGCAAAAGCGACTTCATGTTCGCCGACGATGCCGCCGCCCCGGATTACGGCAAAACCAATATCGCCGGTCTTGCGGGTGCCGCCACGAGGACCTGTCACCCCTACTGCCTTTTCGCCAAGATTGACCCCGCGTCCGCGTGCTGCTGCGTCACCCAACATCAGCGCGGTACCCGATGGGGCATCGCGCTTTGCCCTATGGTGGGCCTCGGTAATTTCGATGTCGTAATCATCATTTAGGGCGCGCGCGGCGCGTTCAACGAGAGCCGTCAGGATATTGACGCCGACACTCATATTGCCGGATTTCACGATCGGAATGGTTTGTGCCAAATCGGCAATGGCTTGCTCATTTTCGGGAGAAAAGCCCGTCGCACCAATCACATGGGCAATGCCTTGGTCGGCAGCCGCTTTGGCATGAAGGAGAGAGGCGTCAGGGGTGGTGAAGTCGATCATTACCGCGGCGCGTTTAAGGCCCGCATCGACCGCTTCCTCGACCGCCAGGCCAATCGCGTCGAGCCCCGCAAGGACACCAATATCTTTACCAATATCGGGCCCACCCGGTCTTTCAAATCCCCCCGCCAGGCTCGCCCCAGGGGTTTTCAAAATTTCCGCGACCACCGCTTTGCCCATGCGCCCACCGGCACCGGCAACCAGGATAGAGGATTTTGGCATTATCACGTGCTCCGCTGAGCAGGGTCGAAATTGCCCCTACAGATGAGAACGCCATAGCCTTGCCATCAAATAATGGCAAACCGGCGCGCCTTAAACGCACCGGTTATACCAAAAAATATCAGCCTTCTGGGAAGCAAACAGAGAGCGCTTCTTTCACAGAATCGTCCATCAAATCCACATCTTCAGCGCTTTCAAGTGAGAGCACAGCATCAGCAACAGATTGATCGCTAGACGCCACGTCACCAACACATGAACATGGTTCCGTATCCCAACCATTACCGCCAGCGAAGTCGACGCAGAACGCCTCTACGTCATTGGCAAAGGCTGGTGCAACTGCGGTGGATATGGCGAAAACGCCTGCTAAAATAGTCTTTTTCATTGATCGGTTCCTTTTCTTTACATTCTGCCCCGTCCACACAAAAGAAACGCAACCTGGCGGAGGTCTTTTAGAATTCGGCGAGCTTGAGCGTTGAATGGTGTCATCGTCAACGGCGTAAACGGCAGAAAGCGTGGCAAATGCGGTAAGGCGTGTAGCGGTTGACTTTAGGTTTGCGCATTAACCCAATGAAACCGGGGTTTGATCCGCTTCATCTTACGCCGCAAGAGATCCAATCATCTCCATCAAAAGCGTCTGCACATCTTTGTGACGCAGGCTTGCCGTCTTTGCTGGAGCGAGATCGCGATAAAGAAAATGTTCCGTCATGACACTGACCATGACGAGGATCGCCATGCGCCCTTTAATAAGGTCATCTTTGGTGGGGTGATCAAAATCATCTGCCAAAACAGCGCCCATCATCGCGGATAGTTCATTGCGGATAGGTTGCGTCCCGCTCGTACCCGGATGCAGCCGGTTATAAAGATGCACGGTGCGGATCAGACCGGTATTTTTTTGAAAAAGCTGTGCGGTCTTGGTGACGATCAGCTCAATGGCCCCATCACGCGTGTCCGCTTTGTCGTCCTCGAATGAACGGGCCCAGTCCGCAAACAAGGCGTCATAGGCGTTAAAAACAAAGGGCAAGACGCTCTCTTTGGTTTTGAACCGGCGATAGAACGTCCCCACCGCCATGCCCGCTTCTTCCATAATTTCCGCAATTGTCAGCTGATCGAACGGGGCTTGTTCAATCAAGGTCAGCGTCGCCTGGACAATGCGTTCCTGGCTTTCTTGCCCCTTTTTATGGGTCGGCGTGATGATATCGGGGTGCATAGCTTGGCGCTTCCTGAAAGGTGGGGGTTGACTTGTGAATATATATTCATATATGGAAAGTCAAATATGAATATCCATTCACAAATGAGGTTACCATGTCTGATGCGCTGAAACAGAAGAACTTTGTGGTTCTGTCCATTGCCTTGTTCGCTTTCATGCTCGCTTGGTCAGTGGGCCTTGCAAAACCGTTGATTGATTTCATGGACCCACAGTCCGAAGCGGTCAGCTATATCATCAACAAGGGTGTTCTTGCGATTGTGATTGCTTGCGCCCTTTGGAAGATGGGCGCGTTTGCCGATGTTGGTTACAGAAAAGGGGCAGGATTTTTTTCGTCAATCGCGTCCTATATGATCGGCATACCGCTTATGGCCTTGGGGATCTTGTCGCTCATGGATCCGAACCGAGCAACTTTAACCCCGATGGAAATCGCCCCCTGGGTCGTTGCAATATTTCTAATTGCCTTCACCGAAGAAACACTTTTTCGCGGCGTCATTTGGAAAGCGCTTGAAAATGCGAGCGTTTGGACACGGGCCATCACAACGTCTGCTCTATTTGGACTGATGCATTTCATCCCAGCAGGCATGGGCGATTTTGGCTGGGGTATGGCCGCCGTTTATGGGTTTTCAGCGGGCGGTTTTGCTATGGCTTTCGCGGCTATGCGTGAACGCGCCGGATCAATCTGGACGGTCGTCGTTGCCCATATCTTGTTTGACATTGCCGCCATTTCCCAAGCGGGCAATGTTTCCCAATTGCTAGAGCCAGGGATGGAAACCTATATCCGGTTCGCCACCGCAGGCGTTCTCTTCTCTACATGGGGCGCTGTTGCAATCTTGCTGATCAATCGGCGCAATCGAAAACTTGGCGCTGCGTGATCTTGGCCATATAAAATAGCCGCTTAAAATTTCTGGCGAACCCCGTTATACAAATGTAAAACACAAATAGGGGAATAACGGGTGCTCCTACGCCGAATAACAGAACATGTCAGAGCCCAGAATTGGACGGCAGTGACGCTCGATTTCTTCATTGTTGTTGTTGGCGTGTTTATTGGTATTCAAGTTGCCAATTGGAATGATGCTGGGCGAGAACGCCTTAGTGAATCCCAATATCTCCAGCGTATCGCCAATGAAATTGAATTGACGATTACCCATTTACAAGAAGAGCGTGAATTCAGCGAGGAAGCACGCGCTATGATCGACGTGTTTGTGGATGAGCTTTATCGTGACGGCGCTTCAGATGACGACCTTTTGACGGCGACGAACGGTTATCTTTCGACCGGTGCATTTTTTGCCAATTTCCGGCCCATTCGCACAACCTTTGACGATATCGTTTCCACGGGTAACTTTGAAATCATAAAGAATGGGGCAATCCGGACTGACCTCATCAAGCTATATGCGCATTACGAAGACGCCAACAGCACCATCGAAAGCAATATTGATTGGATACAGCAAGGCGAGGATCGCATCTATTATGATTTCGATGCGTTTCGCTTTGATACGCGTACAGAGCATCTTTTTGACAATGTGCCAGCACCAGCCCTTGCCAATGATGTGCGCGAACAACGCGACCTATTGCGCCGTCATGCGGCGTTTCATTATTGGCTAAAAGTGCGGTCCATAGAGCTATTTGATCAGATTGAACCAGAGGCCGAAACCGTCCTTAATCTCATCAAGGAAGAGCTGAACAACTAATCGCGTCGCCAGTACCCCACCAAACAATTGCGGATACTCACTAAGCGCTATCGGGGAAAGGGCGTGCCATATCGGTGGGCGAAATATTTCGCGATATCGCGGGCATTATCGATGAAGCGATGGTCGTTGGCGGTCTGCACTTCAGCATAAGGCCCCGCATCAACATCATCACCTAAGATCAATGTTGGGCAATTCCATTTGCCGTCACCAAGCATTTCAACTAGACCGGCACGCGGCTGCGCAATCAGTTCATAGCGAATATCAAGCGCCACTTTGATCGCGGGGAAATAGCTTAAAATGCCCCACATCTCAGCGCATTCGGGACAAAACTCACGCCGGTTATGATCTTCAAAACCGGGCGGGAGGAGGAAAAGGATATCGCGGGTCATAGGGTGATCTAATTGACGATGGAGGGCTTAAACCCCATCGGTCACATTATCCCAAAAGGTTTTAGCGCGATCAAAAAAGCCGCGGCTTTTCGGGCAACAATCTTCGCCGCCGCCAGCCTCGCAGAATTTTTGCAACAGCTCTTTTTGTTCTGCGTTCAAACCGGTTGGGGTTTCGACCGCTACTTCAACGAAAAGATCACCGCGTCGGCGTGTATGGCCGCGTCCCGTTTGATCAAGCTGGGTCATACCTTTGCCGCGCACGCGGAAACGTTTGCCGGTTTGTGCGCCTTCGGGCACAGAGATTTTTACCCGGCCGCCATCAATGGTTGGCGCTTCAAAATCACCGCCAAGGGTCGCCGTTGTCATTGGGATCGGCATTTCACAATAAAGATCGGCCCCATCACGCTCGAACAGATCGTGATTGGCTACATGCACAAAGATATAAAGATCGCCTTCGGGGCCACCGCGCGGTCCCGCCTCGCCTTCACCAGACAAGCGAATGCGTGTGCCATCTTCGATCCCTGATGGGACATCAACGGAAAGAACGCGCTCGCGTCGGACGCGGCCTTGACCACTACAATCCGTACACGGATCAGAGATCGTGCGACCCTCGCCATTACAATGGGGGCAAGAGCGTTCAATCGTAAAAAACCCTTGTTGGACACGCACACGGCCGACGCCTTTACAAGTGCCACAATTGACCGGCCCCGCGCCCGGTTTCGCGCCAGAGCCTTCACAGGTCTCGCAGCCAACTGAACCAGGGACTTTGATTTCGGTTTTCTTGCCGTTAAACGCTTCTTCCAGATCAATCGACAGATTATATTTTAGATCGGCACCACGACCGGGGCCCGCACGACGGCCACCGCCGCGGCCACCCATAAAGTCGCCAAAAATCTCGTCAAATATATCGGTAAAGCCCGCCGCGCCGCCCATGCCGGCACCACCAAAACCACCGCCGGGGCCGCCTTGGCCATTTTGAAAGGCGGCATGACCAAATCGGTCATAGGCTGCACGCTTTTGCTCATCCGATAGGATTTCATAAGCCGCGCCAAGCTCTTTAAACTTTTTCTCGGCGTCCGGATTATCCGCATTGCGGTCAGGGTGGTATTGCATCGCGCGTTTGCGAAAAGCTGATTTGATCGCTGCTGCGTCTGCACCGCGATCCACACCCAAAGTCTCATAAAAACATGTTTGCGCCATGGTTCGCGCTATCCTTTTTGTCCGTTAGCTGCAGCGGGTAACGCCGTCGCCGCGCTAAGGAAAAACGGCGGCGCCCATAAAAGCGCCGCCGGTTATCGGATTAGTCTTTTTTGTCGCCGTCGACTTCTTCGAAGTCGGCATCAACGACATCTTCCGCGGCTTGCTCATCACGGTCAGCATCTGCTGCTGCCGCTGCTTCGCCTGGGTCCATATCGCCTTCTTGGCCAGCGCCCTCTTTGTACATGGCTTCACCAAGTTTCATGGAAGCCTGTGCCAGTGCTGTTGAGGCGGTATTGATGTCCTCTGCGGTGGCATCATCTTTTTCCAGCGCGTCTTTCAAATTCACGATCGCATTTTCAATCGCGTCTTTGTCTTCGCTGGTAATCTTGTCACCATATTCCTCAAGGTTTTTCTCAGCCGAGTGGACCAATGCTTCAGCGCGGTTTTTCGTTTCCACACCTTCGCGTCGCTCTTTATCCGCGTCAGCATTGGCTTCGGCATCTTTCACCATCTGATCGATATCAGAATCGGACAGACCGCCGGAGGCCTGAATACGGATCGACTGTTCTTTGTTGGTGGCTTTGTCTTTCGCCGAGACATGCACGATGCCGTTGGCGTCAATATCAAAGGTCACCTCAACCTGCGGGATACCGCGTGGTGCCGGTGGAATGCCCACGAGGTCAAACTGACCGAGCATTTTATTGTCCGCCGCCATTTCACGTTCACCTTGGAAGACACGGATCGTCACCGCCGACTGATTATCTTCAGCGGTTGAGAATGTCTGTGACTTCTTGGTCGGGATCGTGGTGTTACGATCGATCAGGCGTGTGAACACACCGCCCAATGTTTCGATACCAAGCGACAATGGCGTCACATCGAGAAGTAGAACGTCTTTAACATCACCCTGGAGAACACCAGCCTGGATCGCCGCACCAAGGGCAACCACTTCGTCCGGGTTCACACCTTTATGTGGGTCTTTGCCAAAGAACTGCTTCACAACTTCTTGGACCTTCGGCATACGGGTCATGCCGCCAACCAAGATCACTTCGTCAATATCACCAGAGGTCAAACCAGCGTCCTTTAACGCGGCTTTACATGGATCAACGGTGCGCTTCACGAGATCGTCAACGAGGCTTTCAAATTTCGCCCGGGTCAATTTCATGTTGAGGTGCTTAGGACCAGAAGCATCAGCGGTAATGAACGGCAAGTTCACTTCATATTGTGCTGTGGAAGAAAGCTCTTTCTTGGCTTTTTCCGCTTCTTCTTTAAGGCGCTGCAGCGCGAGTTTGTCGCTACGCAAATCAATGCCTTGGTCTTTTTTGAATTCTTTCGCGAGGTAATCAACGATACGAAGGTCAAAGTCTTCACCACCAAGGAATGTGTCACCATTGGTTGAAAGCACTTCGAACACACCATCACCGATCTCGAGGATGGAGACGTCAAACGTACCACCACCAAGGTCATAAACAGCGATTTTCTGGCTGCCGGTTTTCTTATCAAGGCCATAGGCAAGCGCGGCGGCTGTTGGCTCGTTGATGATGCGTAACACTTCGAGGCCAGCAATCTTGCCAGCGTCTTTTGTCGCTTGGCGCTGAGCGTCGTTAAAGTAAGCAGGAACCGTGATGACCGCTTGGGTCACTTCAGAGCCGAGATAAGCTTCTGCGGTTTCTTTCATTTTCTGCAAGATAAAAGCGGAAATTTGCGATGGCGCGTATTTCTCGGCGCGGCTTTCAACCCATGCATCGCCATTGTCGCCTTTGATGATGGCGTAAGGGACCATGTCTTTGTCTTTTTGCGCCGTCGGATCATCATAAGGACGCCCGATCAGGCGTTTAATGGCAAAAAACGTATTTTCTGGATTGGTAACCGCTTGGCGACGGGCTGGTTGACCGATCAACCGCTCTCCATCTTCGGAAAACGCAACAACAGACGGCGTCGTACGCGCACCTTCGGCGTTTTCAACAACTTTCGGTTCATTCCCCTCCATCACGGCGACGCATGAATTCGTCGTTCCGAGGTCAATGCCAATAACTTTACCCATTCTTCTTTTCTCCTTGCAGCGAGCCGCCCGTTTATATCCAGCCCGACACCAGCGCCGGAAGCGGACGAACCCCTTGATAGACCGTTAGATTTTTAAGCTGCCGTCCCCTTCTGAAAAGTACGGCGAGCACTGTTTCGAGCGGGATATAAGGTTGCGATCAAGGGCCCGCAACCCGTCTCAAGACACACATGGCGGAAAAATTGCAATGAAAAGGGAAGAAGAGGGTGAACTGGGGTGCGATGTTAATTCCCTGGTAAGGAATTCGGCCCGGATCACCCCGTTTTCAGCGTGAAATACATGGCCCTAAAAGCGCTCAAATCTACTCCTCCGCGACATCAATTCCCGCGGCGGCGCGAACCAGATTGATGAATTCAGCCCGGTAGCCAAAGGGGTCATCGCCTTTTGCCCCTTGGGCCAGAGCAATGATCTCCTCATAGGCGTAATTATCAGTGTGCCCTGCGCGCTGGAGCTTTTGCCCAAAGGCCGCCACCGCAGCGGCGAATTGGGCGTCATCAGGTGCATTGTCCAATGAGGCGATCCCATCATTGGTCAGCACAGCCTGTTCGAGCAATTGGCTCTCATCCTCACCCGGCCGCTTATAGCGCAATCGCACAAAGGCCGTTTCATCAGTATTTCCTTCGGTCACTGGCGCTGGGTCATAGCGAAGGTCATCAATCATGCTGCCACCGGAACCCACAAGCGCGAGCTCATAAAGCGCGGTGACCGTATGGCCGGAGCCAATATCACCCGCATCAATTGCATCATTGTTGAAATCTTCGCGATTTAGAAGGCGCGTTTCATATCCGATCAACCGGTATTCCGCGACCACCGCCGGATTGAACTCAACTTGAAATTTTAGATCCGTTGCGATTGGGAAAAGTGTTGAGCGAAATTCGCGCACCAAAACTTTGCGCGCTTCGTTTAGCGTATCAATATATGCGGCAACACCATTGCCCGCTTGCACCAATTTTTGTGCAATCACATCATTGTAATTGCCTTCACCAAAACCGAGCACCGTTAGGAAAATACCACTCTTTCTTTTGCGCGCGACGAAATCTTCAAGACTGTCGGCGTCAACGACACCTACATTGAAATCACCATCGGTCGCAAGAATGATGCGGTTGACTTTGTCCTTAGCGAAATTTTCTTCCGCCAGCTTATAAGCAAGCGCGAGGCCCTCTCCGCCCGCTGTCGAACCGCCCGCCTCTAATGCATTAAGCGCTTGAATAATTTTGGTTTTTTGGTTTCCCGGTGTGGGTTCCAATACGACACCAGCCGCCCCCGCATAAACCACCACCGCGATCGTATCGTCCCGGGACATTTCATTGACTAAGAGCTCAACTGACTTTTTGACCAGGGGCAATTTGTTCTCTGCGCGCATGGACCCAGAGACGTCTAACAGCAAAACAATATTGGCGTCTGGCATTTCATCCGGCTGCAGATCAAACCCTTTGACACCGATATGCATCAGTTTTGTGTTTTCATTCCATGGCGTTGGCGTGACCCAAACCGTTGGTGAAAATGGTTCTGTCGCACTTGTTGGTTCTTTATACTGATAATCGAAATAGTTGATGAACTCTTCAACCCGCACCGCGTCGGATGGGGGTAGTTGATTGTTCCGCCCAATGTAACGGCGCATCACGGAATAAGAGGTTGTGTCTACATCCGACGAGAAAGTCGACACCGGCTCTTCGCGCACAAGCTTAATTGGGTTCGGGTCAACATCCTCATACTGTTCTGTGATTTGCGGCTCAGGGGGGAGCGCACGGGTATAGCCAGCCGACATCTGTACGCTTTGCATGCGTGAGCCCGTGACAACTATTGGGTCGGTCGCCACCTCCTCTTCTGCGATGAGGTTTTGAGTTGGCGTGGTACAACTACTCAGCCCGAGCGCTGCAATCAAAATGACGGAAATTTTTCGCATGAGACGTCCCCGTTTCAATGGTTCCATAGGGTTTTGCTACCGGTGGCGGCGATGCTAGCGGCGAGAAACGGCAAGAATGCGGCAGGAAAAGCCTAGTCTTTACGGCGCGTTGCGGGCAACCCGGAAGCCAATATCGTTTTCACGAGCGCCGCCGGTTTTATCTAATCGATGCGCCGCCCGCAGGCGCCATCCACCCGTATTCCAAGCCCCGCCTTTGATCACCCGTGTCGTGCAGCCAGGATTGGTGACCGGCGAGCCGTCACCGGGCGCGCCGGCATGATTGGCTGACCAGCAATCGCTGGTCCATTCCCACGCATTGCCATGCATGTCGTAGAGGCCAAAATTATTGGGTGCGAAGCTCGCCACTGGCGTTGTCTGAGCGCGAAACGCGCCCTTTTCACCAAGATAGGCATAATTGCCATTGTAATTTGCGTTATTGGTATTGATGCCAGGCCCAAAGGAAAAGGCCGTCGTGCCGCCAGCCCGGGCCGCAAATTCCCACTCAGCTTCACTTGGTAAACGATATTGTTGGCCCGTTTTCCTGGACAGCCATTGGGCATAGGCGCTCGCGTCTTCATAGGAAACATTCGTAACCGGACGATTGCCGCGTCCCCAACCCATATCATAAGGGCTATAACCGCGGCAGCCCCCTTCATCGACACAAGCTTGCCATTCAGCATGGGTGACTTCGCGCGTTGCCAATGCAAACGGCCGAGCGAGCGCAATCGCTCTAGCTGGCCCTTCTGTTGCAAGCCTTGACGGTTCGCCTTCCGGCGAACCCATTTGGAAATACCCTGCCGGTAGCGCCACCATTTCTGGGCAAGATGCGCAATCACGAAAATAATTCCCATTCGGAATATCTGCCGTTGCGACCTCTGGTAACGCCGCCAATTCTTCAATTGGGTCAGCGGCCTCGGCTAGCAATCCCTGAATAGGATCATCATCAATACTTTGATCCTCACCGCTTTCACTTGTTTCCGATGCGTCTACTGCTAGCTCATCGGTGACAGCCTCTCGGTCGATCGGCCCTTCGGCCAATGATGCGCTGGAAATATCGGCTCCCTCACCGACCGGCACATCTTCTGGCTCTAAATAGGACGTCACCTCAAAATCAGAGCCCGCCATTGGCGCGGCATCAGCGGCATCGTCTGCCGCGACACCTGTCGACGCTGTTGCATCAATTGGTTCTTCAGCAATTGGGATGGGTTGTATCAGCGCAATAGTTGGCCCAAGTGGCGCTTCACGCAAGGCATCAGGGGTCACTGGTTTTGAAATCAACGCCGGACCCAACACAATCGCCGCCGCCGTCAATGCAAACAGCGCAAACCCGCCGCCCCAAACAACATTGCGGGCCGTAAAACGAACCGGTCTTTTCGATGCATTTTCAGCCTCCGGCCAGTAATTGTCCGTATTGACCTGATAATGGGCCGCGATTTTGATCGGCCCTTGAAAAGCATTGTCCGGCTCAATGGTGTTTTGCGACCCAGCCGCATCAGTTGCGTGAACATCCGGAAACACCTCATCGACAATCTCAGTGTCAGCGACTGTTTCTTCTGGTGCAACGTCTACTGATGGTTCGTCGATCGCCGGCTCAGATACCGGCTCATATTCTGGCTCAATATCGGCCGATGGTTGTGATGGTGTCGCTTCCGCTTCCGGTGTCATCCACACGGACCCATCTTCAATACGTAGACGTTGCGCTGCTAGGCTGATTTCTTCCAAGACAAAGCGCCAACGCGGATCATTCACGTCGCCGCCCCAGCCGGACAAATCCACCGGTTGAAGGTCCTCAAAGCCAGTGGGCACGCTGCCGCCAGAAATGGTGATCGGGATCAGCGCCCCGCGCTCAAGAGCTTCGCGGGCTTGCACATGCAACCGGGCGAGCTTGGCCGTCGCTTCCGACCAGATGACAATAGCCGCCCCATCTTCAAGCATAAGATCGCCAGATAGGGGGTCCTCACCAAGACGACGGGCATCGTGACCCTGACGCGACAACGCATCAGCGATTTTTTCCCCAAGCGCCTCATCATGCAGCGAATGTAAAACTGAAACAGCCGACATTGGTTCTCTGTTGTTGAAATAGCGGGAAACGCGCGCACTACGCATAGTGCCACCATAATTCTAGTCTTGGCTGCAAGCCGAATTTGTCCCCAACCGGCTTACAGATCAGCAAGGAAGCGCCAAGGATTTAAGCCCGCAATCACGATGCAGACGAATTATCCCGGTAAATTGAGGGGCTTGGAAATGTAGACCAGTCGCCAATCCATATTTTCCATCAACATGGCCCGGGCCGCCTCAGCCACACGCAATCGCAAGGTTTCCAGCCGCGCTGAATCCGAATGGGTGAGCAGCTCGAATTTTTCTGTGATGGCTTTTAATTGAGCCGCGGTCGCATGGGAGCGTTCAGCTGTCGACGCAAATTCACCCTGAACTCTGATGCCGAAAAAAGCCGCGCCCAATGCTGGCAAAAAGCCGGTCATCATAGTGACGCCATTTTTGACCTTTTTCTCTGCGTCATAGGCAAATTCCTTGATCGCCCCAAAGTCCCCGGATTTGAAAAATACCAGGCCTAAATAACAAAGGCAGATCAACAAAGTCATGGCAAAGGCAAATTCACCCAGATGGTGCAGGCGATGTTCCATCTTGTGCAAAGTACCCGCTTTGCGATTGTGATAGGCAATCTGTGGGCGGATCTCCTCGTTCAAAATGATCTCGGCCGTTTCACGCACAGCTTTCGCGTCAAAACAAGCGGAGATCATGCCGGCCTCGCGGCGTGTTGCAGAGAAATACCAATCCACCCAGCCGGCCGTTTCGCTGGCCTCACCTTGGGCAAAGTCGTCCATGTTTTCTGAGCGTCCAAGCGTCAAAAAATACAAGCGGTATTGGCGCATTTCCTCCGCAAGCTGACGATAATCAATCCATTTTTCATGCCATCGTCCTTTTTTGCCGGCGGTGGTCACTACAAGAATGAGCACGATGATGGTGACTTCTAAGCCAATCCAGATTGTTTTACTGCCAAAGCCCATTCCGCCAGCAATCAAATCAAAAAGCGCTAAGAACACAGCCACCGCTGCAAAAAGATAGTTGAAGAAATAGGATGAGCGATAAAGATTGCCGTAATGGATCGCCAAATGATCAGCCCAGACAAAACGCGGGACAATCAATTTGTTAAATGTTCTTTGGTCTTGAGCCGAGGCTTGGAGCTTTTCAGCCAACGTTGATTTGAGTTCCGCATCAATAGCGGCGCCAGGCAAATTATGGGTTAGCTTCACACCGAAGGGCCATTTTCCCGCAAATGCCTTTTCCCAGAATTGAAAAAACGACCCCCAATTGGTGGCGTGTCCGGTTTCTTCGCAAAACTCTCTATACGCATAAAGTGCGTGTGTGTCTTTGCCGGAAAATTTATGTTCAATTTCTGCGCTGGGCGGCGGGGCCACGACAGAATCAATGGCCGTATCAATTGCCTCAGCGGAAAATGGTCGTGTCTCGCCATCTTCTAAAAGAAAGACCGGCGGTGTGTCTTTAGTGGCGTTAATCCAAACAACTGGTTTACCCGCGGCCACGGCTTCATCTTTGATCACAGCCGTGCCAGCGATACCGCGGGCGTCCTCGCCATCCCAAACCGCAATCAAAATATCCGATTGTGAAACCGTGGTGATACCCGCTTGTAAATAAGCGCGGTCTTCATTGTTGGGTGTGCCCCGCACACCATCCAACTCGACAACGGAATCGGCAGCCGTAACCAGGCGTTCATATGCCTTGCGATCTTCTGGGGCGAAATCTTCGCCATAGATGTCGCGCGGGAATGGCAATGGCGCCAATAATCGCCAACCATGGTTCAATGCTTTTTGTGCGGCCATGGTATCGGCCCCATCAGCAAGGGCGCTGACAAAATAATAAAGTGGCGCAGCCGTCGCATATTCACCCACATATCGATTGTGAGCATTGTGCATCGCCGTGGTGGCGCTTTCGAGGACCATGGCCACTTGCGCATTAATGCGGTCAAGCTGACTGGCTTTAAGACGGGTTTTGCGATGTCCCGTGACACCGATACGAAATGCAATGACCGGTTTTGGTGGAGAAATTTCTGTTGTCATCAAGGCGCCCTATTCGTTCCGGCTCCTTAGTCAGGCCAAGTCTAAGGTCAGGTCAAGGTGAGCGGCCGTTTCGTGGATAAATTTTTGTTCTTGTCGTGTTCTATCCGATGGTCCATGCTGGCCTTGACGGGGGAGCCCATGAACCGGGATCCGTCATGGTCTCACACATCACA
Organism: Hyphococcus sp.; assembly: GCA_021776315.1. Lineage (GTDB taxonomy): Bacteria > Pseudomonadota > Alphaproteobacteria > Caulobacterales > Parvularculaceae > Hyphococcus. Next base: position 26,881 of record JAJFGD010000197.1, read on the forward strand.
ACATTCGCTTTTCATGGTGTCGAAGCACGCCCTGTGACCGTTCAGGTGCAGCTCACCGGTGGGCAGCCTGCCTTCACGATTGTCGGTTTGCCAGACAAAGCCGTTTCGGAGGCGAGAGAACGTGTTCGCGCCGCTTTATCTGCAGTGGGATTGGGGCTGCCGCCAAAGCGGATCACGGTCAATCTCGCCCCTGCTGATTTGCCAAAAGAAGGCAGTCATTTCGATCTCGCCATCGCCCTTGGTTTGTTGATTGAAATTGGCGCTGCCCCCCATGACGCGGCCGCCGGTTTTGCAGTGATGGGGGAACTTGGTCTCGACGGATCGATCGCGCCCGTTTCTGGCGCCTTGCCCGCCGCGGTGGCCGCGAATACCCAAGGGCTCGGTCTGATCTGTCCTGCCGCCAGTGGTCATGAAGCGGCCTGGGCGGGCGGCGAGGCACAAATCATTGCACCGAAATCACTGATCCAGCTGGTCAATCATTTCAAAGGCACACAAGTGTTGTCACCAGCAAAACCAGGAGCTTTGGAAACCCCGCCGTCAGTCCCTGATCTGGCGGATGTAAAGGGACAGGAAACCGCCAAGCGTGCCCTCGAAATTGCGGCGGCCGGTGGGCATAATTTACTGATGGTGGGTCCCCCAGGCGCGGGCAAATCCATGCTCGCCGCGCGATTGCCCGGTTTGCTGCCACCTTTGTCCCCATCTGAGATGCTAGAAATATCGATGGTGCAATCCCTCGCCGGGTTGATCGAAGGGGGGCGATTAACCCGGGCCCGCCCATTTCGGGCACCGCATCACTCCGCCTCTATGGCCGCGATGATTGGTGGTGGGATGCGCGCGAGGCCGGGGGAAGCGTCACTCGCCCATCATGGTGTTTTGTTTTTGGACGAGCTTCCGGAATTCACCGCACCCGTCCTCGACAGTTTGAGACAACCCCTTGAAACGGGCGATGTCTTGATCGCGCGGGCCAATTTTCACGTCCGCTATCCCGCACGGTTTCAACTGATTGCCGCCATGAATCCGTGCCGATGTGGCTATGGGCGTGCGAGCGGACACCAATGCGGTCGCGGCCCAAATTGCGAAGAAATTTATCAATCCCGGATTTCGGGGCCCCTTTTGGACAGAATGGATTTGTCGATCACTTTGCCAGCCGTAACCCCGGCGGAACTGTCAGCCATCGGTACCGGGGAGAGCACCAAGAATGTTGCGGCTCGCGTCGAACGCGCCCGTGAGACCCAAACCGAACGCTCTAACGCCACCAATGCGGCGCTCAACGACGCGGACCTAACCAAAGTGGCCACACCCGACCTTGAGGGGATGTCGTTATTGAACCGGGCTTGCGAGACATTGTCCCTGTCGGCCCGCGCTTATATGCGCATCTTACGCGTCGCACGCACTTTAGCGGATTTGGACGGTGCTCAATCCATTGCGCGCCGGCACATCGCGGAGGCAATCAGCTTTCGTCGGCATAGTGGCGAAAGCGGCCAAAAGAACACTCAATCAGCTGGAAAGCCCATCGCATTTTAAGAGCGATATTAACCACGCCTCTCAACTCTTTTTCAAAGCTGTGCCGCCATTATTCCCTTTCTTGATCAAGGGGAACCCGAATACATGGATAGGGCATTGCCATCTGATGCATCTGGCGCGGTGGGCGCAACTAAGACAGACACCATCAGTGAACTGATTGTTATGTGCGATGCCAACGGTTTAATCCGTTTTGCCTCCCGGGCATTCGCAACTTATTTTGGCACCACGACCGAAGATTGGCTGGGTCGCCCATTTTCACCTGGTGGCGGCAAGGCCGGCATTGGCGCACCCGCCGCCTATCGTACCGTTGCAAGTGTTGGCGAGCATGAATTCATTATCGACTGGGAAGAAACCCTGATGGCGAGCGGCGAAACGCTTTACGCTGGCACACCCGCGTCAGATGGTGTGCCCGGCGATGAGGATGAAACCATCAATGCTGATACGGATTTGCGCTGGCTCGCCACCATGAGCCATGAAATGCGCACACCGCTCAACGGTATTCTCGGCATGACTGGATTGCTACTCGACACCACGCTTGAGCCAAACCAGCGGGCCTATGCAGAATCAGTGCGGGAATCTGGTGTTGCCCTGCTCGCCTTGATCAATGATCTATTGGACTTCGCCAAAATTGATGCGGGCCGGTTGGAGCTGAACGCAGCACCCTTTAGTCCCTATACGCTGGTTCAAAGCATTGCCGAATTATTATCCCCGCGCGCAACGGACAAAGGCATCGAAATCGCCGCCTATGTCGACCATAAAATTCCAGCGAAGCTTTTTGGCGATGAGGCCCGTTTACGCCAGGTGCTGATTAACCTTGCTGGCAACGCGGTTAAATTTACCGAAACTGGCGGCATCACGATTGAAGCCCATCTAGTGGAGCAGGCTGATCGCGCATTGATCAGGGTTGATGTGCTCGACACGGGCATTGGCATTCCTGAAGATGTGCAGTCGGCCATTTTCCAAGAGTTTTCACAAGCCAAAGCAGAACATGGCCGCACCGGTGAAGGCACGGGATTGGGTCTTGCCATCGCACGCAAAATTGTGCGCGCCATGGGCGGCGACATTGCTGTCGACAGTGCCGTTGGCAAAGGCAGTAAGTTTTCTTTCGAGTTTGAACTCGATTTCGAAGAGGCTGCGGGTCAACAACCAACATCCGTTTCCGCGCCGATTATTGTCGCGACATCATCATCCGTATTGACCAGAAGTTTGCAGCTACAGCTTAAAGCGACGGGCGCTTCAAACGTTGTTGTCGCAGACACCACAGATGCCGCACGCACAGCCATTGAAGCAAATCCCGGGGCCGTATTGCTCTGTGATATTGATCTTACGGGCGGTGGGCCTGAAGCGCTTTCCGATGTTGCAGAACGATCGTACGTTCTTTTATCACCGCAGGCACGCGGTCATATCCCACAACTGAAGAACAAAGGGTTTGGTGGTTACTTCATCAAACCTATTCGTCAATCATCCCTTAGCGAACAATTATCCGATGAAGGTCAGGCGAAACCATCGACCAGTGTGGACGAGACGCCAAAAGTCAGTGCACCTGAAACGCAAGCAACACGGCCTTTGCGCGTATTGTTAGCAGAGGACAACAAAATCAATGCAGTCCTTGCCACCACCATTATCAAACGCGCCGGCCATCATGTTGATCTTGCCAATAATGGACAAGAGGCAATCGATCGGGTCAAAACCCACAGCTATGATGTTATCTTGATGGATATGCATATGCCGGAGGTTGACGGCATTGAGGCCGCCAAAAAGATCCGCAATTTGGATGGAGACAAGGCACAAACGCCGATCGTTGCATTAACGGCCAATGCTATGGCGTCAGACCGTCAAAAATGTATCGGCGCGGGCATGGATGATTTTATCAGCAAGCCATTCGAGCCCTCTGACCTAACTGATATGTTGGCTAAATGGGGCAGCGTAAAAAGCGAATACTCCGCCGCCTCTTAAGGCCACCAACGCAATCCGTAATCGTTTTAACGTTTGTACCCTTTCCCCAGGGACGAATTGGCCTAATGTGCGCCACATTTTAAATTCATGGTGGAGCACATAATGGCCGCGTCAAAACAATATAGTTGGCATGAACTGATCACGGCCCTTGGGCGCCGGAAAACAGGTGCCATGTTCGTGCTCGGTTTTGCAGCAGGCCTGCCCTATGTGCTGATCACCGGCACGTTGAACGCTTGGTTCACAAATGAAAATATTTCTGTCGCCACCATCGGCGTTTTTTCGTGGATCATCATTATCTACAGCTTCAAATTTTTGTGGTCGCCAGCGGTTGATCGCGCGCCGACGCCAAAGATCTTTAATATGGGGCAAAGGCGGGCGACCATATTGCTGTTGCAAGGTGTCATCCTTGCCGCCTTGTTCACCATTTCAACGGTTAGCCCCTCAACACAAATTGGATTGATCGCCATCGCTGCGGTGGTGTGTACATTCGCCTCTGCCTCTCAAGATGTGTTGATTGATGCCTGGCGGATCGAGGTCGCCGATGAAGAGATCACAGTCGATTTATTGTCTGCGGTCTATCAGCTCGGCTATCGCACCTCGGTTATTCTCGGCGGCGCAGGAGCGTTGATTTTTGCCGCTCGGATTGGTTGGAACAGTACGTTCGTTGTACTGACCGCCTTAATGGCCGTTGCCGTCAGTGGTGTGTTTATCGCCGCTGATAGTGAGATTGCTGAACGCCCGCGCACCATCACCGATGCTCCGCCACCGCTTTGGCGTAACCTTGCCCTGACCCCAGTAATTCTCGGTTGGGCGTGGTCGTTTACAGCGTTGTTTGGATTTATGGCCTTTGCATTGAGCGCGCCAGACCAAGCCAATGCTCGTGCCTTTACCATGCAAACAGGGCCGCTGATCATTATCGCCTCAATCGTTGCGCCGGTTGCGGCCGCAACATTCATGCTTGTTGCCCATTCGCGCGGTAAGCAACCAGAGATCGGCGACAAAACATGGCCGGGTCAAAAAATCCTCGACGCCCTTTATGGATCCGTCCTCGCGCCCATGGCGGATATCATCAAACGCCTGCGCTATGGGGCATTATTGGTGCTGGTCTTGGTCTTGTCTTATCGCTTCACGGATTTGGTCTGGGGCGCATTCGCCTATCCATTTTATCTCGGTGAAAATTACGGTGCCCTTGGTCACACATTGGACGAAGTGGCGATTGCGTCAAAACTCTTTGGCGCATTGATGACCTTTGTCGGTATTGGTGTTGGCGGTGCGGCGATTTTGAAAATCGGTCGCATGCCCTGTCTTTTTGCCGGGGCGGTTTTGGCCGCCGCCACCAATCTTTTGTTCGCGGATCTCGCGCTGGGCGGCGCAAACACCCATGCGGTGATGTCGACCTTGCATCTCTACAGTCTGTTTGGATTTATGCAGCCATTGGCGAATTTCCTGAGCCTTGATGTCACCGTCAACGAAGCCTTGGCACGGTTGATGTTGGTCATCGCCGCAGAGAATTTGGCGGTCGGTTTCGCCAGTGCCGCAATCGTTGTTTATCTGTCATCGATCGTGAACAAGAAATATGCAGCGGTGCAATATGCGTTGCTCGCCTCACTTGGGTTTTTGCTCGGGTCTTTGGGCCGCGGTGCGCTTGGCGAGCTAATCGAAATTCGCGGCTTTGCCTATGTGTTCTATTTAACTGCTGCGCTGGGTCTTGTCGCGGTTATTGCGGCCGCGATGGAATGGGCACGCCAGGCAAAATATGGCGCACCCGATACGGACGCTTAACCCCTGGCGAGGCAGGCATTTAGATCAGGTTTATCGGCTTCGCTGTTTTGTGCGGTGGCATCAAGATGCACCACGCGGGACGCGCCTTGTTCATCCGGGTAAAGAATAACAATCAAGGTGCAGGTCGACAACGCGTAACGGCGATATTCCCCGTCGCCTTCCTGACGGGTCAATGTTGGTGCCCCCAACAGTCTATCAATCGCCGTTGCATCGGCACCCATAAAGTCACTGGCCGCAAATACTGGCGCGGATGGCACAGTTGGTTCAGCAATCGCTGCCGGTGGATTATCCGCCGTGGTTGAACACGCCCCAAGGAGGAGCAGCGCACCCGCGGTAACGCCAGGCCAGAATCTAGTGGGTCGATTGATCATGAGGGTTCTTCCAATGAATACGCGAAACGGTTGATTGCATGCGCTGCAAGCATCGTCCTTATACTAGAATTGGTGTGATCAACAGCTTAAGTTTTTTTCAGAATGCGGTGGTGGGCGATCAGCGCCGACAGCATTGGATCGCTATCGCAAATGACAGGATTTCCGGAAAAATTATCTACCGTTGCGCTCTGCGGCCCATGTTTCGTAATTCGCTTTCATCACGAGATAGCGTGGATCATCACGAATGCCGTCAAAATCGGGATCCACCTTGATAGAAAGATATTGTGACGGACCAACGAGACGCGTGATCTTGTCCAGATATTCAAATGCGGAATCTCGATCACCGGCACGCTCGAAAGCGATCGCAATCGCGTAATGTCTGTTTAAGTCCGAAAACGCATCTGGAGTGATACTCGCTTCAAAATCTGCGACGGCGGCACGCACGCCCGCAAGGTCGCCCATCAAGCCTGGAAGTTCGACGGGCAGGTATGTTGCATTAGCGCTCCAACCGGCGGGGTATGGATTATCTGACGCCTTAATCCGTTCATTGATTTCATTGAGTAAGGCTCGCGATTCTTCTTCCAACCCCATGGCAGCCAGCGCCTCAGCTTTCGTCAGCGGAAAGATTTCGGGATTGCCCGGATAAACGAGCGGATCTGCAGGGAATGACTCCAACGCATAGGAGATTTTTTCCGAATCTCTCGCCGCTATTGCGATGATAAGTCGGAAAAAATAATAAGATGTCCAGCCTGAACCGGGGGTCGTCTCGCTGATCAGCGTCCAGGCGCGCTCAAACTCACCTGACTCAAGCATGATCCTGACATCCATCGTGAAAACACGCTCGCTTGTAGGATCGAGCGCCCGAGCATGGTCCACGATAGCCTGTGCGTCTTCAAAACGGTTGAATTGAATATATGACTGCACCAGTTGCCACGGTATTTCTTCTGATAACGGGTCGAGACTGTTCGCGCGTCTGAGGGCCGTCGCGCTTTCATCAAACCGTCCCGCACGGCGGGCGACATATCCTTTAAGCGCCCAGACTTCAGCATTATTGGGCGCTTTGGCGAGTGCGCGATCAATTACGGTGTCAGCGCGCTCATAATCGAGAAAGCCCCAATAGTGAAAATAACCGCGCGCAACTAATGTTTCGACCTCGTCTGGCATCAGAGCCTCGGCGCGATCGATGTTGGCGCGCGCCTTTTCTCGTAATGCTGTGTTGCCCGCATCAATTCTCCAAAATATAGAGAGTTGCGCCTCTGCCTTGGCGGCATAAGCGGCAGCAAAATCCGGGTCTGCTGCTATTGCTTCATCGAATTCTTTTATCGCGTCGTTGAATTTATCTTCAGTCAGAAAGCTCGCCTCTAACAGGCCTTTGCCACGAATATACGCGTCATATGCGGCAAGACTTTGTGTCGGTAAAATCTCCAGCTCCGCTTCATCCGCCTCGGAGAGCACCGAGTTGAGTGCCACTGCAATCGCTTTGGTGATTTCTGATTGAATGTCAAAAATATTCTCAGCGGTCAGTTCGCGATCATACGTCTCGGCCCATAAATGCAAATCGCTGTCGGCGTCAATCAATTGCACATTGATGCGCACCCGGCTGCCGGCGCGTTGCACAGCCCCCTCCATTATCGTTGCGACGCCAAGCTCGCGCGCAATGTCAGGGATTTTTCGTTCCGTACCGGCATAGCCGATGACAGACGTGCGCGAGATCACATGCATATCTGCGATCTTGGAAAGACGCGTCAACAAATCATCATGCATGCCTTCGGTGAAAAACGCGTCGTCCGGATCGGGGCTGCGATTGGCAAACGGTAAGACGGCGATGGATTTTTCCGGACGAGGTGTGAGGGTTTGCTCTGGGACCAGATCAATGCCGGCGGAACCTGAAACAGTGCTTGTTACATCTGAAGAAGCCGCCGCTTCGGGTTCGGCTCCAGTTCCAGACGGTACAACCCGTTCTGTATCGTCGCGCATAACGACAAATGCGATGACGCTCATAAACGCCAAGGCCGAAAGGGCCACGCCGACAAGCTTGGCCGAGATTTTCGGCCTGCCAGCATGTGTCGCCAGCGCAGCAGCAGGCATTGTGGGAGCGGCCTCAGCGGGTTGGCCGGCGTCAATCTTCAATGCAATCGAACGCTTTAAATCGTCATGAGCGGTTTTGGTGTTTGATGAAAAATCAATCGCATGAAACTGTTTAAACCCGATCGGCGGCAGTGATCCGTCTAGACTAAGAGAGACGAGTTTGCCCGCTTCAGCGGCCAGCCCTGCTTCGTCCTTCACCCAACGCGATTCAATTGATTGTTTTGACCAGGCGACAATCACCGCCTTCGCCGCTGCAAGCTCTTTTTCAATGTCTTTGGAAAATTCCGAACCACCCGCGACATGTCGGTCCCACCAGACTGAATAGCCTTCGGCTTCAAGCGCCGATACGAACTTCTCGATCTTCGCTCGGTCAGCGCGGGCATACGATATAAAGATGTCGGTCAAAATTACCCCTTGAAGGCCTTTCCAGTTTTAAGTCTACAGCATTTTGATCGAAAGTAGAAAGGGCGGAAAGGTCCGAAAACGATTGCCAGTACTGCGCTTTGGCGAAAAGCTGCCATTGCGCACATGACGCAACCCCAGAAATAACGCTGTCTAATTTGGAGGCCTTAGCGCTTCGATAAATTGCGTATTCACCCAATAAATATCAACCGGGCGTTCACCATCTTCGTCTGCTTCACCGCGCCGATCAAAAAATAGAAAATTCCCATCCGGCGACACGCTTGGATAATTCTCCGCTTGGGCTGTATTAATCTCAGCACCCAGATTGATCGCCGGGCTCCATGCGCCATTAGACATCCGGTAGCTGATATAAAGATCGGATGAGCCAAACCCATCATCTCTGCGACTATCAAAAATGATATAGGACTCGTCAGGCGCAATAAAAGGATGGGCATTATAGCTGCCAATGGCGAATTGAGGCCCCAGTGATTTCGGTGCTTCGTAATTGCCGTCGATCAAACGCGACGCGCGCAATGGCATATCTAGTTCCGGTGTGAACGTATCAAAATACATTGTACCGCTGGCCGCTGGCGAAAGCCGCATAATGGCGATGTCGTTAAACGGCGCACCAAGACTTTTTAAGTCCGACCAATCATCACCAACACGCTCTATATATTCGTTGGCAAAATAAATGGTCGCGCCATCGGGCGAGAATGAGGGTTCGCTCACCCCTTGTCGAATATTTGATTCTTGCCATTGACCCTCTTTAAGCGCGATGACCGTCAACATATTCGCGTCAGAATCTTGATCAAGCGGTCTTTTGATAAAATAGAAGGCATTCATATCGCCGCCGAACATGCCTTCGATTTCACGGTTCTCTTTTGTATTGACGATGCCGGGGGCAAAAATCTCAGCCGTTGAACCGGGCGGTGTTTGACCGAGATAAGCGTTTTCGACGCGCGGCGTCGTTTCTTGCCCATTGTCGCTACAACTCGCAGCGCCGATCGTCAGCATAAGCGCAATACAGAAAGAGAAGTTTTTCATTGTTCGCCTATTTGGTTTTGTGTTCACGCTTTTGCGTTTGCATTCGAACCAGCAAAATCTGAGACGGGGTTTTTCACTGTTATCGTCATAACACTAGGCCACATAAAAGCCCCCAGCAAGGTGATTGCCTATGCGGGCGCGCTTAATCGGCGACAGCGCCATGCCAATGCCGGCATCGAGAAAAACGTGGTTTTTTCTCGGTCAAACCGACAATTGATTTAAAAATGGCATGTACTGATCCCAACCCAAAAAATATAAAAACGCATAGTGAATCGCTGGCGCACTGAGCGACGCTAAAAAAATATAAATTCCCGCTCGAAACAAAGACATTCTAAAATAAACGGGAGGAAGGAAAACAGTAATCAACGCGGGAACAGTATAATAAACCTTCCATGACAACCCAAAGTTCGCGCCATATTTCGCAAACACCATCCCACCAACGGAGACGACCGCACTGACAACGAGAATTGATAATACATTCGCTCGCGGACTGCTGTTCCATTTTGCGAGCCAAATAACAGCAAACATCACAATGACAGAAGCGGCCATCATAATGGGGAATATGTAAATTTCTTCCATTGGCGTTCCTCTATTTGCAGAGCGCGCAGACGCGTTACCCTATTAGATCTGGACTAAATCACAAGCCGCATATCAAACGCACCGCAAGCCAAATGTCGCCTTTTGGCGAATAACGGCATTGAATAATTGGGTAACAATGACTGGCTCTATAAAAGCCCATCAAACGTCCTTATAAACATGATACTGACAATATTGGGGGATTACCGTGCTTCTTCGCCGTATCACTGAGCATGTCAAAGCGCAGAACTGGTTCGCGGTTGGGCTGGACTTCATCATCGTCGTTGCGGGTATCTTGATCGCATTTCAAATAACAGAGTGGAATGAAGGGCGCTCTAATACCATAGAGGAGCGTGAGCTTCTTCAGCAGTTGAGTATAGAATTTGAGCAGATCGAAGCAGGCGCAAAGGATAGTCTTGATTATCAACATAAGGTAATCGCTGGCTTAACCACCATTGCCGTCACCCTTGATGCCGGACAGCTTGACGAAAAAGATCGCGCTCTTTTCGAACACGGCCTTAAATATGGCTACACCCTTTATACAAGTTCAGACCGGTCGACTGTACTTGGTGAGATCATCTCTAGCGGCAAATCCAGCTTGTTTAAGAATAAAGACTTGTTGCGTGAGCTCATGCGCTATGATGCCTATTTAAATGAGTTTGCGAGTGCCGAAGACATTATCTCCGAACAACAAACGGCCTATCTTCCAAATTTCACTAGCAACTTTACCTATGACTTGGAGAAAACCATTTTGATTAGCGGCGCTTCATTTAGGGTTTCACCCATTGGGACCTATGATATTAGTGCGATGGTCAAGGACCCGGCGTTTCGTGACGCTGTCTATGAGCTTCGCGAAACACATATCATGTATACAAACTGGCGTAGAAGAATTTTTGAACGAATCCAGAAAATCCGCATACTGCTAGATGCAGAAATCACCGCAAGTGGGACCTAATAATGCTTCTTCGTCGCATCACAGAACATGTCAAAGCGCAGAACTGGACGGCGGTGGCGCTTGATTTTGTCATTGTTGTTGTCGGTGTGTTTATTGGTATTCAAGTCGCAAACTGGAACGGTGATCGGCTCGCTCAGTCCCGTGAAAACGCAATTTTAGCTCAGCTTGAAGAAGAGTTTTTGGAAATACAAACAGCGATTGATTCACAAATTGGATTTCGCAGGCAGTATATTGAAAGTTTGGGTGCGCTGATCGAAGTCCTGGAAAGCAAGGATGACGTTGCAGACGAGGCCATTGTCAAAGTTGGCTTAGAAAACGCAACAACAACAGGTCGTTGGCCGCCCCAATCCTCAGCCTATCTTCAGCTTATGGCAAATGGGGAGCTTGCGACGCTTTCCAGTGAAAAACTGCAAAAGCTTTTGGTTCGATATGATGCACGGCGTGAGCGTGATGCGCATTTGATTCCCGAATTGTTACGACTGGTCATAGCGGAGCTTTCTTTAAATGCTGGCACTGATCGGGCAATTACAATCAACCCAAATATGGGGGCTGCAATCGACGAAAATGTCCCTGCGGACTATCACCCGGGAGACCTAATTCGATCATTTAATCTGGAACAACTCCGCCAATATGAGCAGCGATATGAGGCCATGTATATTTTACATGGCACATTGGAACTCGCGGAGATAAGACAGTTGGAAATTGTGAAGCAAATCTTGGAACTTTTGACGACAGAGACGAATCTATGATCCTTCGTCGCATCACCGAACATGTCAAAGCGCAGAACTGGTTCGCGGTTGGGCTGGACTTCATCATCGTCGTTGTTGGTGTCTTTATTGGTATTCAAGTCTCGAACTGGAACGCAGCACAACAACGGGCCGCGACCGCTGATGTGTTTGAAGCACGTTTGATTGGCGATATTCGCAATGAAATTGGCGTTATCGAAAACCGCATTGAAATTTACACTGACATTCTCACCATTGCTGATCGCTTGGCTGTCGAGATTACCGGTCCGGCTGACGCCCTTGGGCCTGATTTTTTGCGTGACGCCCATTTTGCAACATCACTCTGGCGTTTTCGGCGCACGCAAGACACTTATGATGAACTTTTAACAAGTGGGGAGCTTGGTTTAATCGCCGATACAAAAGTTCGGTCTGAGTTGTCCCGCTATTATCGCGATTTGGACGCCGTCGTTGGGATTTGGGATAAACCGACGAAGTTCGTCGACTTTGTTCGAATGTACATTCCCGCAAGCGTTCAACAGCAGATACGTCGGCACTGTCAAGAATATAGGGACGGTGAATTTGAGAAGGTTCACTATGCCATCAAAAAGGAGTGTCAATTGGATGTATCCGACGCCCAATTGCGGATGGCCCTTGACGCATTGCTCGATCCGAGTGCGACGGGCGCAGGTAAGTTTAGCGTCATGCTCAACGAATTGATCGGAGAGACCAATTTCAAGGTCGACCAGCTCAAACGCAAACGCGGCTCCGCTCAAGACCTCCTCGCACTGATGGAGGCGCGCTAATGCTCCTTCGTCGCATCACTGAACATGTCAAAGCACAAAACTGGTTCGCGGTAGGGCTGGACTTCATCATCGTCGTTGTTGGTGTCTTTATTGGTATTCAAGTTGCAAACTGGAATGCGTCGCGCGCGGACCATGATCTCGCCAATCGCTATGTGATCCAGCTGGCCGGCGATATCCGTTCGGATATCGTCGATATAGAAACCGGCTTACGGACATCCACATGGCGCTATGCAGCGCTATCGACGCTGCTGGAAAAAGCGGGCTTACCGCTGCCGAATAGTACAGCTAACCCGGAACGGACGTTTGTAATGCCAACCGTGACATTTGAAAATGAATACCCGGCGGCGCTGATCAGCGCAGCTTCTTACACAAGGTTTTTAGACAGTGATCGGCCGGCCTATTCCTCGCTGGTTAGTGCAGGCAACGCCAACCTGCTCGACAAGATGCCATCATTTCACTGTGTTCTGGCTTATTATGCAGCGCATGATGAATCTAGAAAATTCGAAGACAGGCTTCTGCTTTTTCGCACCGACCTTGTGCGTGCTCAGCATGATGCTGGTGTTTCGATCGCCGGTGATCTGACGGAACAAGAAGTTATCGAAAAAATAAAGTCAAACGAACCATTCGCGGCAACAATTGCGAGTTATCGGGTTTTTTCCTATTTTCATCTTAACGTGCTGGGGAGTTTGCATCGCCAAGCGGAAGAGTTGCTCGTCACTCTGGAAACTAACGGGTCAGCATGCGGCAATAGTGGGCCACCTGCCTTATGATCCTTCGTCGCATCACCGAACATGTCAAAGCGCAGAACTGGACGGCGGTCGCGCTCGACTTCGTCATTGTTGTTGTCGGTGTGTTTATTGGTATTCAAGTCGCAAACTGGAATGACGCGCGGGCGGACAAAAAAACGGGCCGCGAATATATCGCGCGAATCCAACAAGAATTGCTGGCGAACCAGCGCGATATGAACACGCGAATAGCCTATTTCACTAGGATAAAAAATAAGGGGCTCGACGCGCTAAAGGGATGGAACCAGCCGCCCGATACATTGGGCGAGCAATTTATCATCGATAACTATTACGCTACCTTTGTGCTGAGGCGGCCAATTGGCAAAGATACCTATAATGAATTGTTATCGGTCGGTGCCATAAATTCAATTCCGGATGTCGTCGTTCGTCAGCGTATTGCGGAATATTATCGCGCGAGCGAGGGGGCCGAGTTCTTTTTCACGACGATACCTCCCTATATGGATGCCCTGCGCACCGCTATGCCTTACGACGTACAAGCGGCACTCCGCGAGCGAGGATGCGTCGGTACATATTATGCCGATGACACAGGCGCAGCCACCGCGATCTTGCCTGAAACATGCAATCCAAATTTAACGGACGAACAAATTTCGTCGGCCATCAATAGGCTGGTTGAGGCAGACCTTGAGCAAGAGCTCGGGCGTGCTCTGGCCGACATCGATGTCAAATTGTTATTGTTTCATACGGCGATTGCGCGCTCGCAGAACCTTTACGATTTTCTTGAGGAGACAAAATAATGCGCCTGCGTCGCATCGCAAGGTGCGATTACGCGAATGACCGAAGATTAGACTGTCAATGCAAGCAGCTAAGTTGGTGCCGATTCTGGCTTCAGCGCATTACAATATAGCTAAATTCGGTCATCGTTTTGGCCTGCGGATGGAGGAAGGTGAGCGCCCGTAGAGTTTTGAAAAGGTCGCATTAAAGTGTCTCACGCTGCCAAAACCCGCTTGGAAGGCTATGTCTGTAATAGGCAGTGTCGTCGTGTCCAACAATTTTTTGGCGCGTCCGATTCGGAGGGTTTGGGCCGTTTGAATTGGAGATGCTCCTATATGCTTGCCAAATAACCGAGAAAGATGCCTTGCGCCGACGCCTAGTCGATCTGCAAGATCATTG
>JAJFGD010000198.1 GCA_021776315.1 Hyphococcus sp.
ATGCGCAATGACAGCGCATAAAAGGCGAGCAAGGCGTAAACCGGGAACCCAATCAAGGTGATCAAGGTTGGCAAGCGCAACCATGCTGGCGGAGAGCCACCTTCTCCATTTTGATAGACACCATTGAAAATGAGCATACCAAGCAGGGCAAGGCCAATCATCCAGGCGCTCGGATAGGAGCGTTCGAACACCACATCGATGCCCTTTGTGGCGAGCACGATGAGCAAAGTGATGGTGAAGAGCGCTGTGATCAGCATTAAAATGCGCGCTAGCAAGAGGATGACAAAACGCAACGCACCAAGCACCGCTTGTTGACCGCGCATCATCGCGATCGAAGCGCCGCCAATGGCACCCAAAAATGGCATAAGGAACCACGGCTCCTGGAAGAGCTCATTAAAAAAGTTGACATCAAGCTCTTTGAGCAAGCGGGCCCAAGCAAACAATAATAAAAGTGCGAGCACGGCAAAGAGTTTTGCCCCCGCCGCAATCAGCGGTAGCGTCATGCCATGAAAAAAGACCCGGTTGTATTGGGGAGGGACGCCATCATCTTGTGATGCTTTCACCAGCGTTAGGAGTAAAAAGGCGACAATTCCTCGGCTCACTAAAAACCAAAATACCGGTGGGAAGGATGACAGATTGGCATCCTCATTCCCGGCGACGCTGGCCATCCAAAAATCAGGTAGGGCCAAAAATGCAGCAATGAGAAAGGCACCAACCGCTGCCTTGGCGAATTCGCGCCGTTCAGCCAGCAATAGATAGGCCGCAGATAGGGTCGCAATGAATCCCAAAACCGTAATCGCTAACGGCTTGTCATCCATATCATCGATCCAAAACTCAACCACGCCATAGATTGCGAAGCCGGTAAGGAGGCCGACGATGAGGCCGGGCAGAACTAGGCCTTTGCCTGAGCCATCGCCGACTTGTGCGCTATCTTGCTGCCTTGCCATGTTGAACCCCTAAAAAACGCCCCACGCCAGCCCATATTAGCACCGACTGCGCTTGTGCAAAAGCGTTGGTTGGCCCAAGCGTTGAGATCGTTAAACTGGCAAAAAAATGGGAGATTCGCTGGCTATTATGCGACAATATCTTGAATTATTGCAGCGTGCCTTGGATGCAGGCGATCCACGCCTAGACAGGACCGGCGTCGGGACGCGGGCCGTTTTCGGTCACCAAATGCGCTTTGACCTTTCTGAAGGGTTCCCGCTGGTGACGACCAAAAAGCTGCACACGAAGTCTATCGTACACGAACTTTTGTGGTTTTTGGCCGGCGATACGAATATTCGATATTTGAAAGAAAACGGCGTTTCGATTTGGGATGAATGGGCTGACGACGACGGTGAGCTTGGCCCTGTTTATGGGAAGCAGTGGCGGTCATGGGCGGGCCCGGACGGGAAAGTTGTCGATCAGATTTCGTGGATCATCGACGAGATTAAACGCAATCCCTACTCGCGACGGTTGGTTGTTTCAGCTTGGAACCCTGCCGAGATCGATCAGATGGCGTTGGCTCCATGTCATTGCTTGTTTCAATTTTTTGTCGCCGATGGTCGTCTTTCATGTCAGCTCTATCAACGGTCCGGTGATATATTTCTAGGGGTACCATTTAATATCGCGTCCTATGCCTTGCTGACAGAAATGATGGCGCAAGCATGCGGGCTAAAAGCTGGTGACTTTGTACACACGCTTGGTGACGCGCATCTTTATACCAATCACGAAGAACAAGCACATCTTCAATTATCGCGTGCGCCAGGTACGTTGCCAAAGCTTGTGTTAAATCCAGCTGTGAAAAACATCTTTGATTTCACTTATGACGATATTGCGATTGAGGGATATACACCGCAGGCCCATATCAAGGCACCAGTGGCTGTATGACGATTTCAATCAGGAGTGCAAAACCAGGCGATGAAGAAACAGTTTTAGGTTTCATCAAAAGCTTAGCGGCATATGAAAAATTGAGCGACGAAGTGGTCGCAACGACTGACCTCGTCGCCAAAACCTTGTTTGGACCGTCGCCTAAAGCATTTGCGTTGATTGCAGAGCGTGACAATGCGCCGGTTGGCTTTGCGCTCTATTTTTTCAACTACTCAACATTCTTGGGGCGACACGGCCTTTATCTAGAAGACTTATTTGTACCGGAGGACCAACGCGGATTTGGCGTCGGCAAGGCATTGCTATCGCGTTTGGCACAAATTGCTGTCGAACATAATTGCGGTCGCATGGAATGGTCGGTGCTTGATTGGAACGCACCGGCGATTGCCTTTTATAAATCTATTGGTGCGCAATCGATGGAAGGCTGGACGATCAATCGATTGACCGGCGGTGCCCTAAAGGCACTCGCAGGTGAGGCAAAATTATGAGCATCCGAACCGTATTGGTAGCAGCCATTGCACGCAATGGGGTGATTGGTGCAGGTGGTGATCTCGTTTGGCGCATCTCCGACGATCTAAAATGGTTTAAAAAAACTACCCTCGGAAAACCAATCGTGATGGGGCGCAAAACATTTGAGTCGATCGGTAAGCCATTGCCCGGTAGAGACAATATTGTCATCACGCGTCGAGACGATTTTGCTCCAACGGGGGTCATTGTTGCGCGAACGATTGATGAAGCGTTACAGCTGGGTCAGGAACGGGCCCGCGCCAGCGATGCAGATGAGGTTTGCATTATCGGTGGCGGTGAGATCTATGCGCAGACATTGCCGATTGCCGACCGAGTTTATCTCACCAGAGTTGATGCCGCACCTGAGGGGGATGTCTATTTCCCAGACCTTGATTTGCGAGAATGGCATGTCAGCCGCGAATCAACAGCCCAGAAAAATGAACGAAATCAGTACGATTGCGAATTTTTCATCCTTGACCGAAGAACACCAAATTCCAGCCAAAGCATTGGAATGTAGTGGTTTTTGCAACTTTTGGTTCACGATTTTAGCGCTACGATCAAAGCTGGGGTTAAATTTACTCCTATTGCGGCACTGGCTGCGCTAGAAATCCCTCGTGGGGCAAGCGGGCGCGAGCTTCACTGATAAGAAACGATGGAGGGGTGCAATGAAACGATCCGTTTCAATTGCGGCGATTTTTTTTGCAATGACTGGCGGCGCACAGGCCGCCGAATATAACATGGCATGTGCCAAGCCTGGGGACAGTCGTTCCATCGAAATCATCGCGCCAGGCCAAGTGGGACAGACTTGCGATGTGCGTTATACGCGCGATGCGGGCACTAATATTTCCATCCCATACCATGCCGACAATTCGGCCGCCTTTTGCCAGCAAAAAGCGGCAGAGATCGTAACGCGATTAACCCAGTCAGGTTTTGACTGTACCTCCGTTGTAGCGCCGACTATCGCGAGTTCAGTTCGCGAGCTTTCCGTTCCTACGCAGATGATAACAACTTTACCGACGGCACCAGCAACGCCAGAAGCGGTCAACGCTGAGCCAGTGTTGAGTGAACCCCCGTTAGCGGAAACAAACGTCGTTATCGCACCTCCTGCATCTTCACTACCTTCATCACCAAGCACAGATGCAGATGTCGAAGCGCCAGCGGTGCTTGAAGAAAAAATGAACGCCATTCTCGACCAGCAAGTCGAAGGCGCTGTTGGTGAAGAGGGGCCACAAGCTGTACGCGGTCCTGCACAACTTGCTGATCGCGCATTGGAGCCAATTCCAGCGAGGCAAGCTGCACCGGCGGCTACACTTGGACGTTTTGTTGGTGCAGCGCCAAGTGAACCTACCTATCCTGTGGATACGGCGAGCCCAACGCCAACCGGTGTCACCCCTGTAACGCAAGCGGCATTGACCGAAACTGAGGTCAAACTGGTCCCGACGGCACCAAATGAAACTGCGGCGCCACATGATGCGACTGCGACCAATCCCGCAGCAACGGCATCAACAGAAACCACGCTCGCATCAACGACACCTGCGCCAGCGCCAAAAGTGCAAGCGCCACACATGTCCCGCACGCCTGAAGAAATTATTCTGGCAACACTAAAAGCCCAATCGGCCGCTTGGAATGAAGGCAATATGGATGCCTTTATGGAAGCCTATTGGAAAAGCGATGAGCTAAAATTTGTTTCCGGCAATGTAGTGACCCAAGGCTATTCTTCAGTGCAGAAGAGATACCGGGAAAAATATGGCAATAGCGGAAATCTGGGTTTACTGCAGCTCGACAAAACAGATTTTGTTCAAGTGACGGATGATGTCGCTGTTGTGACTGGTCGTTTCAATCTTGCAAAAGATGGGGATGATAGCACCGGCACGTTTTCACTTGTCATGAAACGGATCGATGGCATGTGGCGCATCGCCCATGACCACTCAACTAAAGATCTGAGTACGGATCAGTAAGCGACGACTTTTTCCGCAATCTTCGAAAAAATGTCTGAGACAGGGTGATCGGGTGCATTGATCGGCGTACCAGCGTCGGAGGCTTCGCGCAGTTCAGGATAGATTGGTACGGCCCCAAGAAACGGTGCTTGCAAATCTAGCGCGGCCTGTTTTGCACCGCCTTCGCCAAATAGATATTGCTTCGTGCCATCAGGCATTTCGAGCCACGCCATATTTTCAATGACACCGATAATGGGAATGTCCGTTTTGCGGAAAAGCTGTGCGCCGCGGCGCACATCCGCCAAGGCCATTTCTTGGGGTGTTGATACGATCACCGCACCAGAAAGGCGCTTGGATTGGATCAAGGAAATATGCGCGTCGCCTGTCCCCGGCGGTGTGTCGACCAATAAAATATCTAATTCGCCCCACTCGACATCACTCATCAATTGGCGAATGGCACCCATCACCATCGGACCGCGCCAGGCGAGGGCTTGCGTCGGATCGACGATCAGTCCGATCGACATGGCGCGCACGCCGTGAACTTCAAACGGGACGACCTTACCGTCATTGACCGCAGCCTTTTCGTGCAATCCAAATAAAGTAGGCAGGGAAGGGCCATAGATATCGGCATCGAGAATGCCTGTTTTGTACCCTTGTCGCGCTAAAGCGATGGCCAAATTGGCGGTGACCGTCGATTTGCCGACGCCGCCCTTTCCGGATGCGATGGCGATGATTCGTTTTACGCCGCTTAGAGTTTCCCCAGCCTCTTCGATGCGTGGTTTCTTTTTCATGCCCAAGGGATTGTCGTGACCGCCGGCTGAAGGTGGCGGCGCGGCTTTGGATGCCAGCGTCGGGGCACTTTTGCTTGAATGAGCGGTAGCGACCGCCGAAACCGTTGTGACGCCATCAACTTGGGTCGCTGCTGTTTTTGCATTTTCAAACAGCGCTTGGTTTTTTTCACTGCTGCCGCCGGTGAATTCCAGGGCGAATTGCACTTTTCCCCCAGGGTCGGCGATCAAGCCTTGCACCATGCCATCAGCAATGATGTTGCGTCCCGTTTCAGGATTTATCACCTCCGTGAGGGCTTTGCGGACCCGGATTGTCAGTGGTTCGGTCAAGTTTCGTCCTTATTCCTTGTTTTCTGATCGAAAAGACGTGAGCGCGCGTTGCACCTAGTCAAATCATTGACATATATACGGGCGCACCAGCAGCAGGCCGACCTTCGGTCCCATGCGGCGCACCGTAAATGAAAGAGACTGAATGCCCTGGCAAGATAATTCTGGAAATAAAGGGTCCGGCCGTGGCCCATGGGGTCAGCCCCCACGTAATGGTAGCGGCGGCAATAACAATGGCGGCGGTAATCGGGGTGGTTCTGAACCCCCTGATCTTGAGGAGCTATTACAAGCCTCCCGTCAGCGCTTGAAGCGCGCATTTCCCGGTCGCGGTGGACGCGGCGGCGGTGGCGGTCGTGGACCGCAGATGAATAAATCTGTTTTTGGTCTCGCAGCCGCAGGTGTTTTGGGCCTCTGGTTGTTCAGCGGCATCTATCAGGTTGCGCCGGGCGAGCTCGCCGTGGTCACTACATTTGGCGACTACGATGATGTTAGTGGTCCGGGCCTTCATTGGCATATCCCATCGCCAATCCAAGCAGTCAGAAAAGAGCCTGTGTTGGATGTGCGGGATATGAACATTCCGGCCAGTGATCGTCGTTCCGGAACGCTTTCTCCCGGCCTTATGCTTACGGGCGATAAGAACATCGTCGACATCGCATTCACCGTACAATGGCGGATCAAATCCGATGTTATCGCGACCGAAGGTCAAGACATGCCCGGTGTTGCCCAATATCTTTTTAATATTGATGAGCCTGAGGCGTTGGTGCGGATGACAGGTGAAGCGGCGATGCGTGAAGTGGTCGGTCGCAACACCCTCGACTTTGTGCAAACAGACGGTCGTTTAGATGTTGCGCAGCAGAGCGAGGAATTGATGCAAACTGCATTGGATTCCTATCGATCAGGTATTCAAATTGAGCGCGTGAACATGACGCTTGCTGAACCGCCAACAAATGAAGTGAACGAAGCGTTTCGCGATGTTCAGGCGGCGGAACAAAACCAAGCCACCGTTATTCAAAATGCACGTCAATATACAAACCAGGTCGTTCCAGAAGCGCGCGGCCAGGCGCAACGAATTCTCGAAGAAGCGGGTGCCTATGCAGCTGAACGAACGGCTGATGCCCGTGGTCAAGCGGCACGATTTGACGAGATCTATGTTGAATATGCCCGCGCGCCAGAAGTGACGCGGCAACGCATGTATCTCGAAACGGTTGAACGGGTTCTGGGTGACATGGACAAAGTTATTATCGATCAAGATGCGGGATCCGGCGTTGTGCCATATTTACCGTTGAACGAGTTGCGAAGCCAACGAGGAGAAACAGGCAATGAGTAAGTTACCACTTCCTCTTTTAGGCATTGCATTTTTTGCCGTTTTTATTGTGATTATCAATTCGGCCTTTATCGTACCCGAGACACATTCCGCATTGGTTTTTCGATTCGGTGAGCCAAAAAATCAGTACACTGAAGCTGGATTGAAATTTAAAATGCCGTTTGCGGAAAGTGTTGATTTTATCGACAAGCGCAACCGAAATCTTGAGCGTCCACCGACGGAAATTATCGCGCGCAATCAAGAGCGACTGATCGTCGATGCATTCGCGCGTTACCGCATTGTTGATCCATTGTTGTTCTATCAATCAGCGCGTACTGAAGAGGTTGGTGAAAGCCGCCTTGGACCACAGCTTGAAGATTCGATCCGTGCTGTTCTTGGTGCAGTGACGGTAGATGA
The DNA here is from genome assembly GCA_021776315.1 of Hyphococcus sp. GTDB lineage: Bacteria > Pseudomonadota > Alphaproteobacteria > Caulobacterales > Parvularculaceae > Hyphococcus. The sequence continues at coordinate 7,146 of JAJFGD010000198.1, forward strand.
GATTATCTCCGAGCGCCGCAGTGAATTGATGTTGCGCATTCTCAGCCTGTTGAGTGAGTCAGCACGTCCACTTGGGGTTGAGATCGTTGACGTGAAAATTCGTCGCGCAGACCTTCCACAAACGAACTCTGAAGCGGTTTTTCAGCGTATGATTGCGGAACGTCGTCAGCTTGCGCAGCAATATCGTTCCGAAGGGAACGAGCAAGCAAACCAGATCCGCGCCCAAGCGGATCGCCAGGTAATCGAGCTAAAAGCTGAAGCTGAGGAAGAAGCCCAGAAAATCCGCGGTGCTGCGGATGGTGAGCGAAATGCGGTTTTTGCGGCGGCTTACGGCAAAGATCCTGAGTTTTTCGCCTTTTACCGGTCGCTTTTGGCCTATGAAGAAGCGCTACAGAAGGGTGACACCCAGATTCTATTGTCTCCGAACAGCGAATTTTTCCGCTATTTCAATAACTTGGAAGGGTCACGCTAGTCCATTTGACCTGTTGGTCGTAAATTCGACCATGCTTGCCGTTCTCCAGCTTTGCGTTAACCTGTATTGTTTAGGTTTCAGGTGAAAAAAAGCAGAGGCAAGCATGGTTCGAGTGGGATTGGGGCGCTTTTTCGTCGCCGTCATAGCAATGACGGTTCTGATAACCAGCGGGGCACAAGCCCAACGGCGCGCCGCGCCGGATAGTTTCGCAGATCTTGCGGAATCGCTGACACCAGCAGTTGTAAACATTTCCACGGCCCAACGGGTCAGTGGTGGGCGCGCGACCGGCGAGCTCAGCCAGTTGCAACGCAAATTCAGTCGACCGGCGACCTCTTTAGGGTCTGGGTTTCTTATCAATGCGTCTGGTATTGCGGTAACCAATAATCACGTCATCGATAATGCTGATGAGATTACAGTGACCCTACACGACGGACGTGAATTCAAAGCCGAAGTCATTGGCCGCGACCGCGAAACTGATCTTGCCGTATTACAACTTGATGGCGGCAATACGCGGTTCCCGCATGTCTCTTTTGGTGATGACTCACGGGCGCGGGTTGGTGACTGGGTCGTTGCCATCGGTAACCCATTTGGTCTCGGTGGTACGGTGACGGTCGGGATTGTTTCTGCTCGAAATCGCGATATCCAATCTGGTCAGTATGATGATTTTATCCAGACCGACGCAGCGATCAATCGCGGTAATTCTGGTGGTCCGTTGTTTGATATGTCCGGCAAAGTGATCGGCGTGAACACTGCGATCTATTCACAATCAGGTGGTTCTGTTGGTGTCGGTTTTGCAGTCCCAGCCGATCTTGCCAATACGGTTGTCAACCAGCTTTTGGAGTTTGGTGAAACCCGACGTGGTTGGCTTGGTGTTCAGCTTGATGATGTGAATGCGCAAAATGCATCTGCTCTCGGTATTCCCAACAATAAAGGCGCGGTCGTTACGGTGGTTCGACCTAACAGTCCGGCATCGGCCGCTGGTGTTCAGCCAAACGACGTGATCCTTGAGTTCAACCGTCGTCCTGTTGATACCGTGCGTGATGTCACGCGCGCTGTGGCGGACACGCCGGTCGGTTCTACTGCGCAAATGGTTGTGTTGCGCGATGGCAAACGTGTTCGTTTGGCGGTGACCGTCGATCGTCGTGAAACCCGGACCTTGGCATCAAACCTTCCTTTGCCGTCTAATGCTGCACAAGGCGCTGGCTTGACGTTGCAAGAGCCGAGTGAAGACATCAAGCAAGCCTTTGGTCTACCACCGAATATTGAAGGTGTTGTCGTGACGGCAATTGATCCTGAAAGCCCGGCGGCGCTTGTACTTCAGCCAGGTGATGTGATTTTAGAAATCGGTTGGGAGCGTATGACGCGCCCTGGTGCGGCGGTTGATAAACTGTCCAAGCTGCGCAACTTGAACAGTGGCCCGGTACAAATTTATGTCCAGCGTGGCGATTTGTTGTTTTATGAATCGCTACGGCCGTAGGCGTTAGGAAACAAATTCCGACGACGTAATGCCTTGAAGGTATAAGAGCGCGGTCAGGTCACCATGATCGATGCGCGCATCTGCTACCTCAGCAACAGCAGGTTTGGCGTGAAATGCAACGCCAAGCCCCGCGCGCCCGAGCATTGCGAGATCGTTTGCGCCATCGCCAACGGCAATTGTCTGCACAAGATCAATATCATGCTCACCAGCGATTTTTAGGAGAGCATCCTGTTTTGCAGCGCGTCCGAGGATCGGTTCTGCGACTTTGCCGGATAATCTATCGTCGCTGATCACCAACTCGTTTGCTTGCGATGTACCAAATCCGACCGCTTCCGCGACGCGCTCAGTGAAATATGTGAAGCCGCCGGAGACAAGGGCGGTAATGTTATTGCGGGCGTTCATGGTTTTCACCAATGTCTGTGCCCCTGGTGTCAAAGAAATACTATTTTCAAATGTCTGCGCTAGGACTGAAACCGGCAAACCCGCCAGCATGGCGACCCGTTCTTTTAAGGCAGCTTCAAAATCAAGCTCACCGCGCATTGCCCGTTCGGTGATGTCTGCAATCTCTTTGCGCTTGCCAGCATGTTCTGCCATCTCATCGATGCATTCCTGTTCGATGATGGTGGAGTCCATATCGGCAATGAGAAGTTTTTTAAGGCGCTTGAATCGCGGCACGATGTTCACGTCAATCGGCAGTCCTTGGACAATTTGTCGTGCTGTTGTAAGCAGCTCCTGATTGGCGTGAGGGGCGGTCAGGTCATAAGCAATACCTTGCGCGAGTTCGCGAACAAAACCTTGTTGCGAAAGAAGAGAAATTTTGTCGAGCAAATTGTCGTCGATGATTGGATTTGCAGGATTGGCAATGATGGATAAAACATAGGTCATTCGACTACGGAAGACTCCCATGGGACAAGCTGACATTATCTTTATTGCAGGCCCGACTGCGAGCGGCAAGTCAGCGACGGCGCTTCGGATTGCTGACGCATTGGGCGGCGAGATTGTGAACGCAGACGCGATGCAAATCTATGATGGTTTGCGCATTGTCACGGCACGCCCCTCGATATCCGATGAAGCCCGCATACCACACCATCTTTATGGCGTATTGACGGGGGCTGACGCTTGTTCGGCCGGCCGCTGGGGGCAAATGGCGGTCGATTGTATCAAAGATATTCGCGCGCGCACAAAACCAGCAATCTTGGTTGGTGGTACGGGGTTATATTTTAAAACCTTGTTGGATGGATTGTCGCCAATACCAGAAATTCCAGCGTCTATCCGTGACGCCGCGCGCGCGCGTTGGGAAGCACTCGGAGCCGCCGCGTTTCGTGAAGAAGTAATAGCGCATGACCCCGCTATGATGCGTTTACCCGAAGGTGATACCCAGCGACTTTTACGAGCATGGGAAGTTTTTGAAGGAACGGGCAAGCCATTATCGACATTTCAGCGTGCACCCCGCGCCCCGCTGGTGACGGACCCGGTGACCAAAATTGCCGTATTACCAAATCGGGAGGCGCTCTATGCGTCTTGTGATGCACGCGCAATGCAGATGATGTCATCAGGTGCTGTCGAAGAGGTGCGCGAATTGATGGAGCTTAACCTTGATCCATCATTGCCCGTCATGAAGGCGCTGGGCGTGCCAGAAATTATGAGTCTATTGCGCGGTGAACGTAGTCAATCAGAAGCGGCTGAACTATTACAGCGCAACACCAGACGGTTTGCGAAACGTCAAATGACGTGGTTGCGCCATCAAATGTCTGATTGGCCGTGTTTTGAAAATGCTGCTTTAGCCAGCGATGCCGTGATCGATAACTGATCAGACCGGCTTGTTTCTTCTACGCTAAATAATGGTCGGTGAGACATCGGAAAATGCGGTGCGAAAATGGGAAGCATCAATACATAAACGGATGCAATAATTAGACAGGTGTATTAAATAATGCGCGTTCTTTTTCGCGGCGATGGGTTAGATGTTCGTTGACTTGTCCGCCTGCAAGATTGTGATTGAGAAAGTTGTCAGCCGCGCCTGCATAGTCGCCTGCATTTAAGGCGTCGAGAACAGATGATCTGCTAAAATTTCCAGAACCCAAATTATAGGAGAGCGAGACCAAAGCAGAAAATTGGTTTTCATTGACCGGTACACTCACACGTTGGCGAACGCTGTTTTCAGCATCCTGCACATCTTCGCGGAGCAGTTGTTCGGCTTGTGCCTCTGTTATTGTCATGCCGGCATGTGCAGTTCTTGTATGCCCATAACCGATCAACCACTGGCTGCCAGCACTATATGCTTCGAGACGTAGCCCTTCGCCGTCTTTGATGATCTGTAAGCCAGCATCATTGATGCGCAAATCATCAGCGGCAGCATATGTCTGCGTCGATTGCTCATCATTGGATACGGTTTCATCAGCGTCGTCTGCTTCATCATCTGAGGCAGCGTCAGTTTCGCCTGCATTGCCCAGCAAACCTTCGACCTTTTCGAAGCCTTGATCTGTAATATTCGTCACCATGCCAGGCATCCCATATCGATGGCCGACAAGCGCCCCGAGCAATAGTAAAATCAGCCAAAATATTAAACGTGCACCCATTTTGATCCCCCAAACACCGCGCGATATTGCACGGCTTGTTTTTCCCCAGAAACAATAATTTGGCCCGAATTGGCGAATTGCGCAATAGATCAAGAAACGCAGTAAAAACCAGCAGGTTAGCAGTCTTGCCGATTGATTTAAGCGGATCTAGACGTTATTAAGTAACGTTAGTGGGGAGGATCGGTTGGGGAAATTTCGGTCCAGGGCACATTTGAGTGTAGGAGTGGGTGTAGTCGGTGCTACCGAACGCTTGAGCCTAGGTGTTTGACGGCGCAGATTGCCAATACGATTGAGGTCGGGACCACAAAGATATGGTTGAGTTTTTGCGCCAGGCGGGACGCTTTTTGACGATGATGGACGCCAAGGCGATTACGTCACTGGCTGTTTCCATTACACTTCTCTTATTTGTCGTATTGATGTTTGTGTTTGGCCAGGAATGGCTCGCCCTCAATGACGATAGTGATATTTTGAAGCAAATGATGGCGAGGGCGGCAGAGTCGCCTTGGGCAATTTTGGGCGTAATTTCCGTATATTCATTGCTGGCGCTGACCGGTTTTCCTCAGATTATTCTTATTGGGGCGACAGTTATTGCATTTGGTCCTTTTCAGGGAGCTATTTATGCCTGGATCGCCACCATGACCAGCGCGACACTTACTTTCGGTCTCGGGCATTTTCTAGGCGGGCGATGGGTCCGACGCCTTGGCGGCGACCGGGTGCAACGAACGATCAATTTCATTGGTCATCATGGCATTATCGCCAGCGGCCTGGTCCGCGTCGTGCCGTCCGCGCCGTTTATTGTGGTCAATGCCGCGGCAGGGTCAGCCCATATCCCAATGTGGAAATTTTGGACGGGTACTGGCTTCGGGATCGTTCCGAAAATAGCGCTGGTCGCTGTCCTTTTCGCTTTGGCACCTGATGCCGATGTGATGAGTGAAGGTGTGAGCGGCGTGGTTGAATTTTTCACCAGTCGAGAACCCCGTGATCTGGCCATTATTTCTTTAATTATAGGTGGTTGGCTCGGTTTCTTGTTGTTAACGCGGTGGATCTACCGAGCCATGCGACGGCGTGAGGGTGCGTATTAAAGATTATCGTTCGACACGGCGAGAATCTTGTTAACAAGTAAATATCCATTTGTGGGCCTTAAGCGCTGATATATTCTTGCTTTGTTGACGATTTAGGAACGCATTAAGGATAATAACAGCCAGACAGTTAGTTTGGTGAATAGGATATTTTCTCATGCTCTCAACTTTGTTCGGCATGCTTTCCGCAGATATGGCAATCGACCTCGGAACGGCGAATACATTGGTTTATGTGAAGGGGCGCGGTGTTGTCCTCAATGAACCTTCGGTGGTTGCGATTGAAACCCGTCAGGCACGAAAACTGGTTCGTGCGGTTGGTGTCGAAGCGAAAGAAATGCTTGGCCGAACACCTGGCGAGATTGAGGCTATTCGCCCGATGCGCGATGGCGTCATTGCCGACTTTGAAGTCGCCGAAGCGATGATCAAGCACTTTATTCGCAAGGTCCACAATCGTCGATCATTCGCGAGCCCGCGTATTGTTGTTTGTGTGCCTTCTGGCGCAACAGCGGTTGAGCGGCGCGCCATTCAAGAATCAGCGATTTCTGCAGGTGCACGCAAAGTTGAACTTATCGAAGAACCAATGGCCGCTGCGATTGGTGCAGGGTTGCCGGTGACAGAGCCGACTGGCTCCATGGTTGTGGATATTGGTGGCGGAACGACGGAAGTCGCGGTCTTGTCCCTTGGCGGTATCGTCTATTCACGCTCCGTTCGGGTTGGCGGCGACAAAATGGACGACGCGATTGTCGGCTACATCCGACGGATGTATAATTTGTTGATTGGTGAGGCTTCGGCCGAGCGGATCAAAAAAGAGGTGGGTTCAGCCATGATCCCGACCGAAGGTTCTGGTGTCACAATCCAGATTAAAGGTCGCGATTTGATGCATGGTGTCCCGAAAGAAGTACGAATCGGAGAGGCTCAAGTCGCTGAAGCGCTTGCTGAACCGGTCAGCCAGATCATCGAAGCGGTCAAGGTTGCGCTAGAAGCAACGCCGCCGGAATTGGCCGCAGATATCGTGGATACGGGAATCATGTTGACTGGTGGTGGGGCGCTGCTCAAAAACCTTGATCAGGTCCTGCGCGACGAAACGGGCTTGCCGGTTTCTGTTGCGGATGACCCGCTTTCTTGTGTTGCCCTTGGAACAGGTGCAGCACTTGAAAACACAAAAGCGATGCGCGGTGTGCTATCCTCCGCCATCTAAGATTGGTGTGCGTGAGGCATGGAATTTTTAGGCCAGGACAAACGAGAAGGATTGGGCCGTAAAGCGCATTCTCGCTTTGTGCTACTGTTACTCATTCTCGTTTCAGTCTTGTTGCTTTTGTCCAGTCTTTATTCGGCACAAGCATCTGTTTTTCAAAAAGCACGAGAAGGCGTGATTGATGCCGCGTCTCCGGTCCTTGAATTGCTCTCGGGGCCGATTTCCTATGTGAATGGTGTCGTCGGGAACTTCTCCGACTATTTCAGTGTTTTAAAACAAAACGAAGCTTTGCGGGCAGAAAATGCTGAACTGCGCCAATGGATGGATGAGGCGCTAGAACTGCGCGAAGTCGTCGCTGCGTATGATGGCTTACAAACTTATTCAGCACCGCCTGATGCCCAACCCATCGACGCTTATGTGATTGGCGAATCCAATGACGCATTTGCACGCTCAATGTTGGTGAATGCAGGGCGGGCGCGCAATATCGAAGTCGGACAGGCTGTCGTCGATGACAAAGGCCTTGTCGGGCGCATCGTCGATACGGGCGTTTCTGCTTCCCGCGTTCTCCTTTTGACGGATATTCAAAGTCGCGTGCCGGTATATGTTGAAGGGGCTAATGTCGAAGGCATTTTAGTCGGCAATACTCGCGCTTATCCGACGATTAGTTTTACGCAGAGCAGTGATCCGGTTGAGGTTATTCCTGGCCAAAGGGTCATGACCTCAGGCGCTGGTGGTGTCTTACCGCGCAGTGTACCGGTCGGTGTTATTGAAGGGCAATCGAACGACGATATAGTAGTCCGGCTATATGCAAATTACGCCAGAACACGTCTTGTGCGGATCATCAACTACGAATTTCCAGCGATTGGCGAGATTGTCGATGATGCAGTGCCGGTCGTCGATGAAAACACTGCACCCCAAGCCCCAGCAGAGGGGTGATTGATGGGATATCGTGCTGAAAATTTACTGCGGCTCTTTAAGGGTGCAGCGCCAACATTGCTTGGCCTATTTGGGGTCCTCATCCTCGCATTGCCCGTGCGTTTTGCCGAGGGCTTGATACCCGCGCCGATCATTCCCTTGGTTGTCGTATTTTTTTGGTCGATCTATGGGCCGGATTACATGCCGCCCCTAAGCGTATTTTTTATCGGCATTTTGCAAGACCTATTAACGGGTGGGCCGCTTGGTTTGTGGCCAGCGGTTTACCTTATTGCGCAATTTGTCGTTCTTTCACAGCGCGCCTATTTCATGGGGCGTGAACAAAAAGTCGTTTGGGTCGGATTTGCGGTAGTCGCCGTCGGTGTAAGTGTTATATTGTGGCTTGTGATGAGTTTAATGGCAGGCATGATGTTGCCGCTTCGCGGTCTCGTTGTTCAGATGTTCGTGACCGCGATGATCTATCCATTGTTTGGTATTGTGTTCGGTCAGTTACACCGACGCGTTTTGGTGGAGGTCTAGATGGTCGGCATGAACGCCCATGACCCTGAGCGCCAAGAAACCGTATCGCGGCGGACGTTTTTGTTTGGTGGCGGTATTAGCTTTTTGTTTGCGGGCATTGCGACACGCCTTTACCAGCTACAAATTTCTGATCACGAGAAATATCTCGACCTGGCCCAAGAAAACCAATTCAATCGACGCATCCTAACGCCATTACGCGGTGAGATTATTGATCGGTTTGGCAATGTATTGGCCTCGAATCGCAAAAATTTTCGGGTGTTGTTGATTCCAGAACAAGCGCGGGACGTTGATCAAGCGCTTGACCGCGTGTCTAAAATTTTCCCGGTTTCCATTGAAAAACGCGCACGGATTATGCGCGAAATTCGCCGCCGTGGCACATTCACGCCAATTGAAATTGAAGACAATCTTTCTTGGGATGAGTTTTCAAAAATCAATTTTGATCTTCCCCATCTTGGTGGTGTGCTGCCGGATGTTGGTGAGACCCGCGATTATCCGTTCGGAGAGGCATCAGCCTTTGTGATCGGATATGTGGGCGCAGTTACAGAGCGCGATCTTGCCGTTCAGGAAACCGACGAGCAGCGCGTTTTGTTACGCCAGCCCGGTTTTAAGGTTGGTCGCGACGGACTTGAGCGCACCTATGAAGATGAGTTGCGCGGTGAAGCCGGAGAAATGGATGTTAAAATTAACGCCCATGGCCGTGTCATTGAAGAGCTCACCGATGACGCGACACCGCCAGAACAAGGCAAGACATTAGCACTCACGATTGATGCGGAACTACAAGCAAAAGCGACAGAGATTCTTGCGGTGCCGGGCGATCGTATGCCTGATGAACCGCAAAGTGCTGCAGCGGTTGTGATGGATACGGTGACCGGCGACATCTTGGTGATGGCATCGACACCAGCCTTTAATCCAAATGATTTCAATGTGGGGATCAATCCCGATCTTTGGCGGTCGCTCAATGACAGTCCGTATAAGCCGCTTTTGAATAAGCCTATATCCGGCGTCTATCCACCAGGGTCAACGTTCAAAGTGCTCAGCGCAATTGCGGCGCAAGAATCCGGTGTGTCACCAAAACAGACTGCTCGGTGTAATGGGCGCGTTTGGTACGGCAATCGATATTTCCATTGCTGGAAGCGCGGTGGTCACGGCACTGTTGATATGAAGGGTGCCCTCAAACATTCCTGTGATGTCTATTTTTATGAGATTGCGAAGACGCTCGATGTGGATGTACTTGCCAATGTCGCGCGAAAATTTGGATTAGGCCAAACATTTGAAATTGGTGTTTCTGGGCAGCAACGGGGTGTCATTCCCGATCGCGCGTGGAAGCGTCAGTATTTTGCCGGACAACCAGAAAACCAACCGTGGTTCCAAGGGGAAACGCTCTCCGTCATCATTGGGCAGGGTTATGTGACGTCAACGCCGTTGCAGTTGGCTGTCATGACCGCTCGCGTGGCCAGTGGGCGTGCAGTCCGACCAAGGTTGGTGCGCGCGGTTGGTGATATTGTATTGCCAGCACCGGATGCCCCATTGATTGATATCAATCATGACTATTTGAAAGCGGTGCGTGCTGGCATGAACGCGGTCACAAATGAATATGGCACCGCGGCACGATCACGTTTGGAAGACCCTAAATGGCAACTTGCCGGCAAGACGGGCACAAGTCAGGTTTATCAAATTACGGCTGCCGACCGAGAAAGAGGTTTGGCAGAGCCAGAAGATTTGCCTTGGGCGCGCCGGGATCATGCGCTGTTCGTTTGTTATATGCCTTATGAAAATCCGCGCTATGCATGTTCGGTTGTTGTCGAACATGGCATCGGTGGATCACGGGCGGCGGGTCCAAAGGCGCGCGAAATTATGCGTGCCGTTGCAGAGAAGGATCCAGCTTCGCGACCCACGATCGATCCAAATAGTTTGGCGCAACGACGCGGAACCGGCGTGAGGGCAGGGTAGCGATGTCGTCACTTATTCTTCCCGGCCGCCGGCGCGGACTGCGTGAAAAGTTTACTCGGTTGCATTGGCCGCTCATCATTCTGCTGACGATGATTGCAGGTGCAGGTGTCATCACACTCTATTCCGTCGCCGAAGGGAACTGGCAACCATGGGCCATGCGCCACGGGATGCGATTTGGTGTTGCCCTAGCGATATTGGTCGCCATCGGATTGGTGCCGGTGCGGTTTTGGATGACTTTGGCGTATCCGATTTACTTCGTAGCGCTTGCGGCATTGGTTGCGACCCCATTTATCGGCGAAATTCATATGGGTGCCCGGCGTTGGATTGAGCTTGGCGGCATCCAGTTTCAACCGTCAGAAGCCATGAAGATCGGATTGGTGTTAGGGTTGGCCCGGTACTATCACGGGTTACGTGCTGATCAGGTCTCTCATTTACTTTACCTCATTCCGCCGATTTTGATGATCGGTGCGCCTATTGGGTTGATTTTCATTCAACCTGACCTTGGAACCTCATTGCTCCTCGGGGCGACAGGGGTGGTGATGGTATTTGTTGCGGGATTGAGTTGGCGATTGGGGATGTTGGGAATCTTTGGTGCCGTCGCTGCCGGTTACGGCGCCTATCGTTTTGAGCTTTTAAAGCCCTATCAGATAGAGCGGATTTTGACCTTCCTAAACCCTGACCGCGATCCATTGGGGCAGGGCTATCATTTGTTGCAATCAAAAATTGCCCTGGGTTCCGGCGGTCTTGATGGCAAAGGTTTCATGGAAGGCACACAAAGCCAGCTGAAATTTTTGCCTGAAATGCAAACTGACTTCATCTTCACCATCTTCGGCGAGGAATTTGGATTTGTTGGCGCAATGGTGCTGTTGCTCCTCTATCTCGCGGTCATCTTAATTGGGCTTTCGATTGCGATGGCATCGAAATTACATTTTGCGCGCATGGCCGTGATCGGTGTCGTGGTCACTTTCTCACTATATGTATTGATTAACACCGGCATGGTGATGGGGTTGGCCCCTGTCGTTGGTGTGCCGCTGCCGCTCGTTTCCTATGGCGGCACGGTGATGTTGACGATTATGGCTGGGTTTGGATTTGTCATGAGTGCTCATGTCCATAAAGACCAGGACATGATGCGAAGTTCGGAATTATTGTGATTTAAATGCGGCTTAAGCGTTGGCGAGATGTGCTTCGAAATGGTCCCGTAAAGCGGCGAAGTCCTCAATCACGGCATCAAGCGTTTCAATAACGGCTTTTTGGTCGCCACCCTGACAGGCCCGTTCAAAAATTGCCGTTGTTTCTGCAAGCCGCTGTGCACCAACATTGGCGGCAGATCCCTTAACCGCGTGGGCGGTTTGGCCAGCCAGACCCAGTTCGTTTCCGCGGACTTGATCGCCGAGAGATTCCATCAATTCAGATGTAGAACGCCAAAATGCGTCCAGAATGGCCCGTGTCGCCTCGACCCCGGCCGCCTCTAGCAGTCCGTCAATTTGCTCAATCTGCAAATGCGGGCTGTGGCTTCTTACTGGTTCACTCAAAAAGGCTTCCCCTATCGAATCTTACGCCCTTGCTTACGTCTCTGGGCGGCAGATCCGAGCCATTCCGGCTTTTTAGCCCTGTTCTGCGCGTCAATATTTGCTAAAAAACGTAAAAATATGTCTAAAATGGCATTTCATGACATGCCGCACCGTAAAGACGGCAATCACAGGGGAATATTAATATGCAAGGTACTGCTGGCGAAAACGTCAAATGGTCGTCCAGAGCGGCATTTATTATGGCTGCGATTGGGTCTGCCGTTGGGTTGGGGAACCTTTGGCGTTTCCCTTATGTTGCTGGTGAGAACGGGGGCGGGGCATTCGTTCTTTTTTACGTTGTCTGCGTTTTGCTCATTGGTTTGCCGGTGCTGGTCGCCGAATTGTTTATCGGTCGCCGTGGGGGCATGTCAGCGGTTGGCAGTGTCGTAAAAATCGCAAAGGCAGAGGGGCGTTCGCCGCTTTGGTCATTGCAATCTTGGTTTGGCATGATCGGTGCCTTTATCATCCTAACTTTTTATTCGGTTATTGCCGGCTGGGTCATGGCCTATGTGGTGATGAT
>JAJFGD010000199.1 GCA_021776315.1 Hyphococcus sp.
ACCGTTACCGCCCGAGCATGAGGATACAGTTGCAATATTTGGCGCGGGATTATTTTCCGGATCATATATAGAAATGATTGTTGCTGACGAAACATTGGTTGTTCGAAAGAAAACGCCGGGTTATTCGCCGCAAGGAGAGGAAATGCCATATTCAGGAGAAGGGCCGAACGCGTTACCCGGAATACAGGTCAATATTGCCGGTGATCCTTATGTTGCCCGTATGGATACAGGTTCTCCCCATGGGTTGATCTTGCCGCTTGATCTTAGCGATAAAGTACCTCTGATCGGGGAGATCGAGACCGCCGGTGAGGCGATGGTCCTTACGGGAAGCCGAAAAATGTATGCCGGTAAAATTGACGGTCTTGTCAATGTGGGGCCGATTGCCCTTCATGACCCGGAGGTTCTTTTCCTTGAAGCGCTTCGCAACGTAAATGTTGGGTCCAAACTTTTACGGGACCTCGTCGTCATTATGGATCCCGAAGAACAAAAATTGTGGATCACACCGGCCAACTAACCGTGCACAACATCATTGCATGACAAATGGAGTAAGAAATGAAACGAATGATGATCGCAACTGTCTTTATCATGCTTGTAACAGCGTGCGCCAGCGGATCTGTTGCTGACGACAAGAAAAACGAAATGATTGTAACGCCCGAAACCAAGCCGATAGTCGATGCGTTTCATATTGCGCCCGTCATTCGATCGGGCGAGTATGTATTTATTTCGGGAATCCCCGCCGCATTGCCAGATATTGAGAACGCATCGCCCGAAGAAATTAAGGCGGCCATCAAACGGGCCTATCAAACAGCGTTCTATATGTTGGGTCAGGCGGGTGCTACAAAAAACGATATTGTTGATATCACGACGTTTCACACCAACCTGAAATCGACAAGATCTGAAATCGTTGAAGTGCACAAGGAACTGTTTGACCTAGAGCCTTACCCGGCTTGGACCGTTGTCGGTGTGGACGCCCTTTTCATGGATACGGCATTTTTTGAAATAAAGCTGACAGCGCGTATTCAATGATCAGTTCTATGAAGGCGGTTGAGTTTAAGCGTTCAAAACCATCCATTCTGGTAGTCCGCTTGCGTCATTACGGCTTGATCGGTTGGGAGGCTCCCTCCTCCATTTGATTGAAGACCTAAGTTTAGTGAATCGGATCAGTGCTGAATTATTGTAGCAGCCACGATCCTGATGTCTGGCGTCCAATTATAAGCGACTGTCCACTTTGGGCCCATATCAGTCACTCAGCCAAAGATTTCGCAGCTGCGAATATGAATGACGGTTTTTCGCCAAAAGCGGACATTTTCGATTCATGCTATAAGCCTCCAAAAGTGAGGGGATGCTTATGCTGCTGCGCCGCGTCATTGAACATGTGAAGGCTCAAAACTGGTTCGCAGTCGGGCTAGATTTCGCAATTGTTGTTACGGGTGTTTTCATCGGTATTCAGGTTGCTAACTGGAACGCAGACCGCGCCGATATCCGTAGAGGAGAAATTTATGTCCAGCGCCTGGTCGACGACTTGACCATCGATCTGAATCGGCGACGATTGGGGGTTGATTATTACGATGAGGTGAATGAAAGCGGTGAGCACACCATCGAACTCCTTGCCCATCCTTCCTCCGACGATAAAGAACTCGTAGTGCGCGCTTATAGATCGACTGAGTATAATTATGATCCGCACACCCGCTCCACCTGGGATGAGATTGTTTCCTCCGGCGATCTCGGGCTGTTGCCGAACCGCACCGTTTTGGATGGGCTCTCACTATATTTCGGCGCTGAATCAGCCAACCTGATGGCCTTGGAGGAATTGAGAAATTCGCAATACCGTGCACGTGTGAGGCGCACCATTCCTCACCGAGTTCAGAAGGCAATTCGGTCAGGCTGCAGCGATATGCGCGACGGCGATGGCAATGTCATCGGATTTTCCAGGACTTGCCGCCTCGACGTTTCCGATGAAGACATCACCGCGGCCGCGAACGCTCTACGCAACGACCCTGAACTTCCGTCTGACTTGCGATATAACTTTTCCTACCTCAGCTCATCGCGTTTAAACATGCGAGGTGATATCGTTATCCTGGAACGGGTGATCGGCGCTTTGTCAGGCGAAATTTATGTGTCAGAAGCGGAGGCAGAATCATAATGCTCCGATGCGTCACCGAAAATGTATAAGCCCAAAAACGGCGAGCTCTATAAATTCTCGGAACGTCCGCTTTGGGCCAATAATTGCCATTCAAACCAGATTTTCGCAATGACGCGCGTCAATGGCGGCGTTTCGCCAAAAGCGGTCATTCACATCATCACAGTCTTGTTTTCAAATGAAAGAAAACAACTTTAGCGCGGTGAACAAAAAAGGGTCGACTGCCCAAATGGACAAGCCGACCCTCGTTAGTCATTTCTAGAGACCTAATCAGTGCGGTTCCTAGTTTTCATTACCCTTGGCATTATCTTTTGTATGTTTGTCTAAATAGAAAGACTGAGTGGAAAAGCCCATCCGTGTGCATGTCAGATTGCCAGCGCCGTCATCGCTCCAGCTAAATTGCACATAGGATGTATCGTTTATTTCGCGAATAGTTTCCACCAAATCAGGATTCGTCGTGAAGCAAGTCACTTGGTCGCCATCGGCATCTTGTGCTTGGCAAAATGCAAATTTAAAGACCCCGCCAATTCCGTCCTCAGTATTCCGAGTGCCGCAACCGATATAAACTTCATCATTTTTTGCATCACGAGCGGTGATTAGATCACCTTGTGCAAATAGAATGTCCAAATCGACATCGACAACAACTGGAGTTGATTGACCAGCAAATGCCGATAACGACAAAAATAAAGCCGCCAAGGCACCGCCTATGGTTAGTATTGTTTTCATTTCTTTCCCTTCCTCTTTTGCTAAAAATTTGAACGTGTGTTGCTAGAATCGCGCATCTAGCCGTCCCTGATTGATTGCTTTGCTTAACTCGCCTAACGCGCGTTCACGCTCACCTGATGGCAACTGTGCAATTCGACCCTCCAGGCTGGCAAATTCGCCAGCCGACATAGTTCCTTGAGACAGA
The DNA here is from genome assembly GCA_021776315.1 of Hyphococcus sp. Taxonomy (GTDB): domain Bacteria; phylum Pseudomonadota; class Alphaproteobacteria; order Caulobacterales; family Parvularculaceae; genus Hyphococcus. Next base: position 3,051 of record JAJFGD010000199.1, read on the forward strand.
TATGTTTGAAGTTCGTTTTGAAAGTTGGACCGTAGCTGTTGCACTTCGCGCGGGTTTTGCATTTGCGCGGATGGTCTGTCGGCGGTTGTTGTCGCTGAGGCTAGTGAGAATTGCTCCGTCACAGCAGCTAATTCCTCACGCACAATTTCACGAATCTCATCCGAGCCCGCCCCGGCGGAGCTGCTAACTACACTCGGTCCCGGAGAGGTTACCAGTGCCGCAGGAACGGTGTTCGCCTGCTCCAGCTGCGCATCAGTAATTGCCGCCAAAATTGCAAGCTCATCCACTTCTGATTTAACGGAGCTCACTCGAAAAGTAAGAAATATGATCAAGCATGTTTGCAACGCCAGCATCGCAAGTATCATCGTGCTTGGTCGCATAGCTTCCCCCACCTATCGGATGTCCGATTAAAGCCTACCCACGAATTCTCGCCGCACTAATGCGTATACAGAAAATATGCCTCTATAGTGGGTAATCAATTCGTCCCAAGGTCGCAAATTTAGAGGTATCGACCGAAGTGTCAATTAGTTTTAGCATCGAATTCAGCTTCGAATTTCGTTGTATCGCAGCGATAGTTGTCCCGACCTTCTTGTATCCAGTCGCATCACATGCGCCTGCAACTCGATTAAAACTGGCACAAGATTTTGAGATTAGCTAAGTAAGAGGTTTTACTATATTGCGCGTTAAAAATGCGGTAGACAATCACGCCCCAACACTCCAATAGGTTGAAAAATGCGCCCAGTTTTTTAATGGCGAATGACCACTTTGGGCCAATAACCGTCATTCAATCTGTTTTTCCGCAATTGCGCGCGTCAATGGCAACTTTTCGCCAAAAGCGGTCATTGCGCTGAAGTTTACGAACGACCATTTTGCGGTAGGAAACTGCTATAGCCATGAGCGTCTTTTTTTGGAGCGAACTTTAGACACTGAGATAACGACTGCTTTCGGCGTCAAGAAAGACATGCGGTTGTATCCAGGCTAACTAATTTGGGGCTGCTAACGACGGGATTGCGGCTCTCAACCCTTTTCGCTCGGCATAGTTTAAAGCGATTTTTGAGATTCTGCTCAATCAGAGAGCTCGAAAATGCTCTAAACGGGATACGCGCGCGGCATCAGATCATAGGGATGTTTCCAACCATCTGTTGCCGCGATACGATCTATCCAGGCGTTGATATTTGAATAACTGCCTAGATTCTGCTCCAATTCATCTCCGTAATAGAGATAACCGCACATAGAAATGTCGGCGATTGAGAGTGTTGGTGTGGCAATGAAATCTCTGTCGGCCATATGTTCTTCGACAATCTCAAGAGCGTTCTTTACTCTCACGCCCAGAAAGTTGGTTATTTCGGTGTCACCGGTTTTCATAAAACGCAAGGCAAACCTACGCGTCGCCATGTAGCTGGTGAATTTATGATTATCGAATAATATCCAGCGCAAGATTTCGTATTCTTCCTGCTTATTGGCAGGCCCGAACTGCCCAGTCTTTTCTGACAGGTATTTTAAAATTACGCCTGTTTGCGATAAGTGTAGACCCTCATGCACCAGCACCGGGACTTCGCCAAATTGATTGATGTCTCGGCGAAATTCTTCGGTTCCCATCTCACCATTTGGAAAATCGACTAAAATAGATGTCCAGTCCAGACCGCACAATTCGAGCATCAGAGCTGCCTTATAGGCGTTACCGGATTCAGCTAAACAATGTAATTGATATTCGCTCATCTTCAGTCGTCCCTTAATTGGTAAATCATACGCTAAACAGCGACGTACTATGTTCACCTTTTACAGACTCGCCGTTTTCGGACCTGACCAGCCAGCGGGTCTGGCACCGTGATTGATGGGTTGCTACGATCGATTTTATGCTAGATTTTGAGACGTGTAATTCTGCGCGGTTGAGGCGAGACCCAAGTTTTGACGGTAGGTTCTTCACCGCCGTCAGAACGACAAGAATCTACTGCCGACCGGTCTGCCCCGCGAAACATTCCCTTACGAAAAATGTCAGCTACTACCCAACGGCTGCTGCCGCAGAGCGTGCCGGTTACCGCCCTTGCTTGCGTTGTCGTCCTGAGACAGCCCCATTTTGCGCCGCATGGAATGGAACCAAAACAACCGTTGAACGGGCTTTGCGATTGATCGAGGAAGGCGCTCTGGACGTTGGGAATGTCAATGATCTTGCAG
>JAJFGD010000200.1 GCA_021776315.1 Hyphococcus sp.
TCATTTTTTGCCGATTGGGTAAAGCTTTATATCTTCTTTCCATCCGGCATCGTCCTCTTAATATTATGGGGGACGGGAATCTATTTGTTCTTCCTGCCACATGTGAAGCGGGCGTTGAAAAAACGCAAACAGACTTACAAGCAGAAAACAATCGGCACGTGATATCATTACAATCGAATTCAGTGTATCACACGCGAAATCAAAAATAGAGGGAATCTACAATGCGTCTTCTATCCATTCTGGCTGCGGCCCTAATTCTACCGCTTTCGGCCTGTGCACAAGAATCATCAAGCAACGCCGACACTGATGAAGGGCCAATGTCCGCTGGGACATTTAAGGGGATGGAGTTACGCAATATCGGTCCCGCATTTATGTCCGGACGAATAGCCGATATCGCTATCGTTCCCGACAACCCTTCCACATGGTATGTTGGCGTTGGATCCGGCGGCGTCTGGAAGACCACGAATTCAGGAACCACATGGACCCCGCTATTTGATAAAGAGAGTTCTTACTCAATCGGCACGGTCGCGCTTGATCCGTCGAATCCGAGCACGGTTTGGGTTGGCACAGGTGAAAATAATGGTGGTCGTCATATTGGTTATGGTGATGGTGTTTATCGTTCACAAGATGGTGGTGAAAGCTGGGAAAATCTTGGCCTTGATGGTTCCGATCATATCACAAAAATTATAGTGCATCCGGACGATCCCAATACAGTATTTGTCGCATCGCAGGGTCCGCTCTGGTCGAGTGGTGGCGAGCGCGGTGTGTTTAAGACGACCGATGGCGGCGAAACTTGGACAAATGTTTTAAGTTCTGGTGAGTGGACGGGCGTCACCGACATGGCGATGGACCCGCGCGAACCGAATCGCCTTTATGCAGCCACATGGCAACACCAACGGACGGTTGCAACATATGTTGGCGGCGGTCCAGAATCTGGCATTCATATGTCAGAAGATGGTGGTGAAACTTGGGTCGAACTTACCAATGGCCTACCTGAAGGGAATATGGGCAAGATCGGCCTAGCCATTTCCCCACAGCAACCAGACGTCGTTTACGCGGCAATCGAATTGGACCGTCGTAGCGGCGGTGTATGGCGCTCCACAACACGCGGCGCATCCTGGGCAAAAATGTCTGACGCTGTCGGCGGCGGAACCGGCGCTCACTATTACACCGAAATATTTGCCAGCCCGCACAAATTTGATCGCGTTTATCTGGTCAGCAACACAAGCCAAGTGTCAGAAGATGGCGGCAAAACTTGGCGTGCAATCAACAATGAATATAAGCATGTTGACGATCATGCCATCGCGTTCCGACCAGACGATCCCGACTACCTCGTTGTTGGGTCTGATGGTGGGCTTTATGAAAGCTATGATAACGAGAGATCATGGCGTTTCATCAACAACCTACCTGTGACACAGTTTTATAAGGTTGCCGTTGACGATACTGAGCCATTCTATCTCGTATATGGTGGGACACAGGACAACAGCTCACAAGGTGGCCCTTCACGAACAGACAACCGTCATGGTATTCGGAATTCTGATTGGTTTATCACGCTGTTTGCCGATGGACACCAATCCGCAGTAGAGCCCGGCAACCCCGATATTATGTATGCGGAATGGCAAGAAGGTAATTTGGTTCGTCACGATCGTACAACAGGAGAGATCGTTCACATTCAACCGCAAGCGGCACCTGGCGAACCTGTAGAGCGGTATAATTGGGATGCACCGATTTTTGTCAGTGCTCATGATCCAAAGCGACTCTATTTTGCTTCATATCGTTTGTGGCGCTCTGATGATCGCGGCGATACATGGACAGCACTTTCTAGTGACCTCACGAAAAATGAAGATCGCATGCTCTTGCCCGTTATGGATCGTCAATGGTCTTGGGATGCCGGTTGGGATGTCTTGGCGATGTCTCAATATAATACGATCACATCAATCGGTGAATCACCGCTCGACGAAAATATCCTTTATGTTGGTACCGATGATGGCATTATTCAAACGACAACTGATGGTGGCCAAAATTGGACACGCGTTGATGTTGGCTCCCTCCCTGGCGTGCCGGCAACGGCGTTTGTCAATGATATTCGCGCAGACCTTTATGATGCGAATACTGTCTATGTTGCGCTCGACAATCACAAATATGGTGACTATCAGCCATATCTACTAAAAAGCACAAATAACGGTCGTTCATGGACATCAATCACAGGCAATCTTCCTGATCGCCATTTGGTTTGGCGCATTGTTCAAGACCATGTTGATCCAGAACTGATGTTTACAGCAACAGAATTTGGATTGTTCTTCACAGTCGACGGTGGTGGAAAATGGGTCAAGCTGACCGGTGGTGCTCCCACGATTTCGTTCCGTGACGTGACAATCCAACGCCGCGAACAAGATTTAGTCGCCGCATCATTTGGTCGTGGATTCTTTATTCTTGATGACTATACACCACTGCGCGAAGTCGATGCAGCATCTCTCGAAGAGGAAGCCTTGTTGATGCCAGGTCGAAAAGCCTGGTGGTATATGGAACGTCACCCACTCGGCTTTACTGGCGGTGCATCGCAAGGGCATAGCTATTTTCGCGCACCCAACCCGCCTTTCGGCGCTGTATTTACCTACTACCTGAAGGACGAATTGAAATCTCTGGAACAAACGCGGCAAGAAAACGAAAAAGACCGCGTAGAGAGTGGCGACAACACACCTTTCGCAGGCTTCGGCGCGACAGAAGATGAAATGCTGGAGGTCAAACCTGAAATTTGGCTAACGGTTCGCGATTCTGCTGGTAATGTAGTTCGCCGGTTAGAAGGCAGCACGGAAAAAGGTTTCCACCGTGTCGCTTGGGATCTGCGTTTTCCAGCAATGGATGCAGTTGGAACAGGTCCAGGCTATCCGAATGAGGATGTCCAAGGGTTCTTAGCAGCGCCAGGCAACTACACAGTCTCGATTTCAAAAACTGTGCTTGGAGAAACAACGGAACTTGTAGGTCCACAACCTTTCGAAGTTGAGCGTCTTCGCGAAGGTGCCTTACCTGGTGCAGATACCGCGGACGTTGTCGCGTTTTGGGAACGCGTTGCGACTCTTCAGCGTGGTGTCACCGCTGCTGATATTGCTCTTGAGCAATTAGAGAAAAAGGTCAGCGATTTGAAAACCGCCCTCGGACGTTCACGTTCTGCGCCCGATACTTTGGACACTCAATGGCGCGCAATTCATACTGAGCTGAATGACATTGTGACACTGCTCAACGGCAATCAGGCAATGGCCGTGATTGGTCAAGAACCAGTAGCGAATGTTCAAAGTCGCCTTGGCAAAGTCATGGTCGGTACAGCAATGTCGACCTATGGCCCAACACCAACGCACCAGCAGACATTGGAATATGCGGAGAATGAATTTGAAATTATTCGCCTGCGCATGAATACACTTCAAGAAACAACAATTCCGACGTTGGAATCTGGTTTACTTGATGCGGGTGCCCCGTGGACAGCTGGTGGCACCATCCCTGCCCAATAAACGGCAGCTTAAAAAAAACGCGTCAGACGAAACGTCATGAAATCGTCGGCGCGAATTGGAAAGGCGGCGTTGCCTGGATCTGCATTTAGAAACAGGCGCGTCTCCAACTCCGCTGTCCATGACGACCCGAGACGGCGTTCAGCCTCAATGAATACGCCTAAGAACTGATCATCGGCATCCACTGTGGCACCTGCCAAAATAGCGGTATCTTGCATATCATTGAACGCTAATCTGGCACCGGCAAAAACGTCGTTGTTGGCAAATGTGATTGGTGATGCCGTCGTTGGCCCAAAATTTTCCAAGACAAATCCTTCATCCCGTCCATCATATTGATATTCCGCAAGTAGGCCGAGATCGAAATTGCTGCCGAATAATTGATAGATCGTATATTCAAATCCACCAACACCGGCGAAGAAAACATCACCCTGTCCTTCACGCACAATGGCTTCAAACTTCCATAACCAAGCGTCTTGGGTGTACTGAACATCAATACCGCCTTGCGTGATTTTGTCGTAGACGGGTAAGATCGTTTGGCCACCAGCTGTCAATGCAAAACGTGGCTCGCGCGACGTTCCGTGAAACACAGAAATGCCAAAATCCCAGTTTCCGAGATAATGGGAATAACGCGCAGCAAGATCGACGGCCTTCCGCCGATCATCCCGCACAAAAATCGGATTATCGGTATCAATAACCGCTCCAAACCGTGGACGCCCATCGATTCCTGCAAATGTTCTATCGCGAAACCCGGACATGACGAACAAATCAATTGTACCCCAATCATTTAACAAGGTTAGATTGGCCATGGGTTGACCAAGCTTATCTTCTTCGTCGACATCTTCAACGGAATCCGTTTGATTGATGATGTCGACCAAATGTCGGGACTCTGTTTTCCCCCAGAAGACTTTCGCAGCCCCCAAGGTTAGCGACCAACCATTGTCGGCGTTGAACCTGTAATACCCTTCGCGAAGATCGTAATGCGTGCGCTCATCATCTTGACCATCGACTCTAACGAAAGGAATGACGACGAGCTGGTGTGAACGGTCCTCTGTTTCCCACCGAATGTCCGTCTGAACACTAAAAGACGGTTGCACGTGCCGTAACTGACCAGGGAAGCTTGGATCATTTGGAAAATAGCGCAGCTCAGCGGCTACCTCCGCCCCAAAATCCCATTCGCCAGCGCTCGCCGAGAAGGGTAACCAAACCGCCAGTGCTGACAAAAGAACCCGTTTCATGACAAGCCTCAAACCGTAACCATTCAACGTAATCGCGTCAGGATACCTTGCTGAAAATCGCCACTATCGAGACCATTTTTGAAGGTATAAGTGTCATAAACAAGATCGGTCCGTTTTCCATTTTGGGCGTTGACCATTGATAAAGTATGGGCACGCCAAATACCGTTATAGTCACGGTAATCCGACAATGTTAGCGTTTTCAATAGCTCCCCCTTGCGGTCATAGAATTCGAGTTTGCGTGGTTGAAAAATGTCCTGATCTACCCAGGTTTTTTGCTTTGTATAGCCAGACTTTTCATATCGCGGAAAACGTTCGATCACATCCACGGTCATGCCACCATACTCTTCTTCGCCAACATAGGCGTAAGTGAACTTATTCAGTTCGGTAATCGTAAAGTCCTCAAACGCAAATTCAGAGCCAACAAACGCGCCTGATTTATTCGAGGATGAGATTCGTTTCACACGCTTCAATGCGGGAAGGAAGAGCCACTGGTCATCGGGATCGAGAATTTTCGCATGGGACAGCAACGCCGTCCCCTCAACATCACGTGGTGACTGAAACACAATCAATGATTTGTCGCCGACGGTTTCATCTTCTCTTTCCAATGTCGTGAAAGAAAAATTTCGGATGGATTCTTGTCCCGCTTGGTTTCGGAGCACCATACGCGCATCGACCTTGCTGTCGCCATAGCCAGCATCACTGCGATCACTTCGCGCCGAAAGGTCATAGCCTTTTTGTGATTCAGGTGTTTCGCCTCGTGCTGCGGGGTCATCCGCCAATGCGGAACCTGCAGAAATAAGCGCCGTCATTGCCGCGAAAGTGAGCGTTTTTGCCCGAAACGGACTTTTATGCAATCGCATAATTTTCTCCTTATGATTTAGTTTCAGTTCCGGTCTCGTGCTGTCATCAGCAACAATCCCGGTAGTAAAATGAAGTCGAGAACCAGCGCGATCGCGATCGTTAAGCTGGTTAACATGCCAAGTTCCATGTTGATTTTAAACGCCGATAAGGTCAGCACCATAAATCCAGCGAATAAGATTATTGTATTGAAGATGATCGCAGCGCCAACGGTTTCAAAAGCATAGCGAATAGAGTCTTCGGCACTGAGGTTTTTCTCTCGCCGAGCGCGAACATATTTCGTCAAGAAATGCACGGTGTCGTCAATAACAATACCAAGCGACAAGGAAGCTACTGCAGCAACGGAAAATCCGACCTCGCCAACGAAAATCGCCCATACACCGAAGCTCGTTAAGATGGGCAGTCCATTTGGCACCATACTCAAAATTCCCATCGACGGACTTCTAAGCGCCACGATCATGATGAGTGCGATTAGGACGATCGCAATGCTCGTCCCTAAAATCATGCTCTCTACATTGCGTTGCGCAATAAAAGTGAACATCACTTGCGGTCCCGTAGCGGGCCCCTCAATATTCGGTGCGTTTTCATCAAACCAAGCTTCTGAATCCTTCAGGAATTGCCGAATTTCTTTTGTCGTAACCTCGCCATCCAAAGTAGCCGTCACGCGCGTTGATGATTTATCGATATTGATGCGATCATTCAGGTCCAAGCCATATGGCAAGGACAGTTCAAACAATAGTAAATACTGCGCAGACAAATCTCGATCGTCAGGCAGTCGATAAAAGTCCGGATTGTCCGCATTTAGGTTTTTGTTCAAACGCTTCATGATATCGGCGATAGAATAAACATGCTCAACGCTTGGGTGCTCGCGCAGCCACTCAGTAAATTCTTCAAGCTTAATTAGAAATTCTGGATCACTGACGCCACCGGGTTCACCTGCCTTAACCGAGTACTCCATCGGGTAGAAACCAAAATACTCAATCACCGCATCCGTATCAGATCGGAATTCAATGCGTTCGTCAAAATATTTTCGGAACTGATCACTCAACTCAACAGTCGGGATCATGGCGATGGCACCCGCTGAAAGCGCTGCGCTTACAAAAAATAGTTTTCGATAATGCGCGATAACGAAATCAGCAAAACCACGTAACACATTGCGACGATCGGCGGCATCCACCGTTTTGACACGCAACGGAATGACAGAAAGCATGGCTGGCAAGAAGGTTACGGAAAGTCCCCATGCGGCCAAAATTCCTACCGCTGAGATATTACCGAAATCATGGAATGGCGGTGAATCGGAAAAGTTTAGCGACAAAAAGCCGACAATCGTCGTCAATGAAGTGATGCTAACCGCTAAGAAATTGATGCGAATGGCCTCGATGATGGCATCACGTTGGGACATCCCTGCCCGCATTGCTGTACGTGCAGATATCAAAATATGGATAGAATCTGCAATCGCCAGAGTTAAAATAACAATCACGGCGCTTGGGCTTGGTCCGGCGAGCTTGATCCCTATTGATCCTGCCCAACCCATGGCAAACATGGTCGACAAGATTACTAACATTAAGGTAGCAAATGTTGCAGATACGGACCGAACGGCGATGATAGTCGCAATAACAATGATGACAATCATCATCGGAATAAGCAGTTTAAAATCAGACTGAATTGCCTCACCAAATGCATTGTTGAGCATCGACGTACCGGTCAGGTATATCTCAAGTTCCGGATATTCTTTCTCTATCTGGGCCCGCAGTTCCCTTGCTGCCGCCACCGCTTCGGGAACTTCGGTTAGCGCCTTTTCAGGATAAGTGAAAACGACATTGACCGCCGTCACGGTTGCTTCAGCATTCAAAAGCTGACCGTTCAATATGGGTTCCGCAAGTGCAATAGCCTGTTTGTTGACTAGCTCCTGCGGTGATGTTGATCCAGGAGCGGGAATTAGGTCCTCAACGATAAGTTCATCACCAATCGCGTAGGTATATTGAAAGTTGGTGATAGAATCGACGCGTGTTGAAAATGGCAACTGCCACGCAGCTTCTGTCAGCGAGCCAACAGCTTCAAGGTTTCGATTAGAGAAGACTTTCGAACCGTCTTTCGGCACGAGGACAAAAAGGATATTATCACTTTTAGAATAGGTCGCCTGAAATTCTTCAAAATTGCGTAGTTCTGGATTCTCCTCTGAGAAAAACGTTCGATAGTTGTTTGAGAATTCTAGGTTTTGCGCCCCTTGGCCAACATAAACAGCGCCCGCAATGGCTGCTAGAATAACAATCCAACGCGACCAAATAACAAATTTTGCGAGCCCGACTGCAAAATTATCAAGACTATTTCTGGCTTTGGACACGATCTATACTCCCCATTACTCTACGAACTACGATTGATTTGCCGCGCAAGTGCCGCACTTGGATAGTGAACGTTTTGAATGACAGTTTTTCGACACAGAAAGAAAATTCATGGCTGCCTCGAATTCGCTAATAGTGAAATGGTCGAATCCACAACAGACATCATTTCTTGGCTGCTGGCCCCTCGCCTGGCGTGAACGCCAAGGCCAAACATAAGCGTGATAAACAAAGCTGCCTCTGCCTCAATAGATATGGTTGTGTTGATTTCTTCGCGAGCCTGAGCCCGTTGAAGCGCTTCGATATACGCGCTGCGAATTTCTTCCAGATAAGTTTCAACGCGCTCAATCACGAGTGGGTCGGGGTCTCCGGCCGCAGTCGCGGCGTTGCACATCATGCAACCCGTACCCCGTTCCGCCATTTCATTGATCGCAAATTCGAACACACGGCGAATAGCTTCAAGCGGTGCCGTATCAGGGTCATCTAAGCTGGTCAGAAAAATTGATCGCCGCTCTTGATAATAAGCATCGAGCGTCGCCAAAAAGATTTCGCGCTTCCCACCAAATGCTGTGTAGAGGGCATAGCGATTAAAGCCCGTCGCCTTGACGACCTCTTCGATCGACACATCTTCAAAACCGCGACGCCAAAAGAGTTCTTTGGCGACCTCAACGGCTTGTGATTTGTCTGTTTGCAGTCTCGCTGACATGAAACGCCCGTTCTAGAATGGCTGTTCTGATCTTTAGAACCATCATTCTAAAATGGCAAGTTATTTTTTGCTCCTGCGACACACTTTGCCCTTTGATCAATCTTGGATCTAATTTTCTTGTTTATTTTCAGTAGCCTATATGAATGCAGCGACTGACTCCGTCCGATTAATCAGGCGACGGAGAACGATATGTGACCATCAGGTCAGAGATCCCGTGCGAAACGCACCCCGGAAAACTGCCACCTATCAGCTGGGCGAAAGAAGTTCCTATAGGTCGGTCGGACATGGCCCATAGGGGTCGCACAGCTCCCGCCTTTCAAGACCAGCTGGGAACACATGAACTTACCATTATATTCGCCGACCGCCCCTGCCGGCGCTGAATACCCTGGATAGGCACCGTAATTGCTCTGGGTCCACTCCCAAACACCGCCAATAAGAGAATCGAATTTACCAGAATTATTGCTAAGCATGGGGTGAACAGGATTTCCTGAATAGAGCAATTGACCAGCTTCCTCTGGCTGGGAAGAAATCGCTATTTCCAATTCGGCCTCTGTTGGCATGCGCACACCAGCCCAGGCCGCGACGGCAAATGCTTCATGGGCAGACAAATGACAAACCGGTAGGTCTTTTTGCAACGGGATTATGCCGTGCATAGAATATTCGTGCCATTCACCGTCAACTTTGTTCCAGTGTAGCGGCGCAAACCATTTATCTTCGCTGACAATTGCCCACCCCTCTGAAAGCCAATAACTCGGATTGGTGTACCCACCATCATTCATGAATTCAAGAAATTCACCATTTGTAAGAGGGCGTGAGGCGAGAGAAAAACCATTCACATATTGCTTGTGCCGCGGGAGTTCATTGTCAAAACAAAACCCATCGCCTTTTGCACCAATTTCATAAACGCCTTCGTCGAACGCAACCCAATTCAACTCACCCACATTGCTTTGCTGATACCAGCTATCATCACTTTTGATTGCTGGTGGATAAAGTGGGTTTAAACCAAGGGTAAATTTAATATCTGTACATATGAGTTCTTGGTGTTGTTTTTCATGGTGCAA
>JAJFGD010000003.1 GCA_021776315.1 Hyphococcus sp.
ATGTCCGGTCTTGAATAGTGGCCAGCGATATCGCAAGCCGCTTTGGCCGCCCTAACAATGTCGAGTGATCCTTCTGCAATCAGTATTTCTTCGCCCGATCCGGCTATGGCGATGATTTCGCCGCGTGGATCGATGATTGCCGAATGACCAGTATGTTCCCAAACACCAAGCTGTCGCCAGCGTTCTGGGATGTCCTTTTCAAACCTTAGCCCTGCAACGCAAATGACATAGGCAGCAGCCTGACTGGCGAATGCTCTTGAAAGAAGATGCTGGCGCGCCCAACAATATTCACCGTCACGTGGCTTTTTCTCCCACCCTGGCCAAAGAGCTGCGTGAATTTGGGTGCCTTGTGCGACAAGCGCATATCCGGGCAACATCATCTGGTGTTCCCAGCAGTTTAGAGCACTGATGCGACCGTATGGGCGCTCATCCACCGTTAGTCCCGCAGCATCACCATCGCCCCAAATAATTCGCTCTGCATGGGTTGGTTTTAATTTGCGGTGTCTGTTGAGGATAACACCTTCCCGTCCGACTGTGAGCGCTGTGCAATAGGTGGTTCCTTGGGTATACGGATCGCGCTCAGCGACACCGATCGTGACATCAATACCGGCTGCTTTTGCCGCGGCACAAAGTGCGTCTGTTTCCGGTCCTGGGATATCGATCGAGTTTTCAAGATAAACGGCGCTTGCTTCCCAAGTGAGGTCGACAATTTCTCCTTCAACCCAGAATGGATATCCGGGCAACCAGCTTTCGCCAAAGGCTGCAAAATCAGCCCCCTTCTTTCCGGCGTCGGCAATAAGTGCACAAGCCTTTTCTGTAGAGGCTGATTTGTCAAAAAGGACGGGCGCAGCTTGAATCGCAGCGAGGCGAAATTTGTTTTTTTTGTTCATATTCCTACGAGTTTTGGCGTTATAAAGATGAATGGGAATGATAGTGGCTCCGAAAAGGATATCCAGAACTGTTTGGTAATCATCCGCATAATATGTGCCGACAAGAGTCAATTGGCCGGATCAGGTATCGGCGGACTTTTCATTGCCCTCCAAAACACGCCGATTTCCGTCGGTTTCAGGTGGTTGGCTTGAGGCAAAACAAAGGGTAAACTTGGCTTTCAAGCAAATGCGTAGGAGGGGTGCTTATGAACAGAATAATACTGCCGCTGGCGATTTTTGCGGCGCTGTTCTTTACGCCGTTATTTTCAGAAACAACAACTGGTTCTGTAACAGGTGAAACTGTTACACCGCGAAGCGGACAGTTTTTCATTGGCAATACGGTAGATTGTTTTCTTAAACGAGATTTTTCGATATCCGGTGAGTGTGAACCCGCTGGTGGGATGCAAGGACTGGCGATCGCAGGGGCAGCAGGCTTTTCTATTATCGCCGCGGCGCTGGGCGTTGTCGGAATCCTTCCATTCGTTGGGCGGCTTACAAGCATTGTGACGGTTGTTGCTGGGATCGTCGCGGTTGGTGCAATGGGGTATTTAATTCTCACCATGATGGATACGTCCGAGGGCTTTGGCGGTGTTCAGTGGGGGGCATACCTAACTGGCGGTGCCGGGTTGCTCACATTGATCTCTGGCTTGTCGGGAATTCGAGGGCGCTAACACAAAGATAAACGACCAACAAAAAAGGCCGCAAAATGCGGCCTTTTTTATTTTGTAAATAGTGAAAAAATCGACAGTTAATTAACGCAGCGGGGAGCGATCCCGGCTCAGAAATGACGGTGTGCTCGATCCTTTGCCATTTGCTTCTGGCTCTTCATCAACACCGTTTGCTGTGGCTGGGCGTGGCGCAGATGACGACGGACGGGTCCGACGAAAATCTTTGGCAGATGAGTCAGAAAGCGGATCGTCTGAGTGACGACAGTTACCTTCAAAATGGGCACCGGTTTCGACAGACAACGAACTATGCAGAATGTCGCCCTGAATATAGGCAGTCGCGGCAAGCGAAACCGATTTGGCGCGAATACCGCCTTCAACACGTCCGCGAACTGTAACGGTTTCACAGATGACTTCACCTTTAACGACAGCTTTGTCGCCAATAATCAATGACCCGGCTTTCAAATCGCCTTCGAGTGAGCCATCAAATTGGATTTCGCCAGCTGAGTTGACGTTGCCGCGCATTACGACGTCAGCGGAGATTATGGACGGGACGCCCGCTGCCTTCATAGAACTAGACCTTTTTGAGGAGGATTGAGCATTTGCCTGCGGTGCCGGGGCATCGCGAAGAGAACCTGATTGCGCATTAGATTCTGCGCCATTCTTGCTGGATTTAGCTTTCGAAAACATATCTACCTGCCTCAATGAAACGGCGTGGGTTCACGGGTCTTCCTTTAAAATGGATTTCGTAGTGTACATGCGGCCCCGTTGATCGCCCGCTTGACCCTAATTCACCCACTTTATCATGAAGGTTGACCTTTTGCCCCGCCTTTACTGATATACGATTCATATGCGCGTAACGCGTTATGAAACCATTACCGTGGTCGATTTCGACCACTCTCCCAAAACCCGACCGGGTCCCCGCGAATTTAACCAGTCCCGCTGCCGTCGCTGTGACAGGTGACGCCCAAGCCGCAGCAAAATCAATGCCATGGTGACTGGAATGGCGTCCATTAATTGGGTCGCGCCGAATACCGAAGCCGCTTGTAAATCGTCGACTGACTGTCAACGGTGATGAAAGGGGCACATAGTCCACTGCAGCCTGAATTGCAGCGAGCTCGTCTACAGCTTCTAAGGCACGGTTAGCATGTTTGAAAAAGCGGGCGCTCGACCCATCAATATTCGCTAAGTCAATGAACGGTCCGCCTTGTGCGAGCGCAATATTCGAAATTTTGGCGGGCGTTACCAGCGACTCTGAGGTGACGCCTGTGCTTTCCAAAACCATTTCTAATGCTTCAATTTGCTGCGTGGCTTTTTCTTCGATCGACGCAATCAGCAATGTTTGCTCAAGGAATAATTCAGCAGCAGCGATTTCCATCGTCTGAATGGCGTCAGCCGCCGGTCCGTCGCCGGAGAAATTTGATGAGCTTTTGCGCTTCAGGACTTCGGCAGCAGCTTCTTTGCGCAATATTGAAATTCTTGATTGGCGTGGTGTTGGTTCACCAGGCGTAATGTCTATCATTACGCGATTGCCATTAGTGGGTTGTTGACCATTTGGCCCACCTGCTGCGGCCAAACCATTCGCGAGGGTATCTATGTCCTGATCAATGGTCGCTTTGCGTTCAACCATATTGCGCAACATTTGGTGGCGCGCGGAAATATCGTCCATGGTGGAGTCAAATTCCTGCTCAATTATATGATTAAGCACGTTGACGTCGTCATAGGCTTTTTGGGCGTCCACTAGGCGCTTAGACAATGTCGTTTCCATCACACGAAAGTCGCGTTCTTTGGCAACAATGATTTGTTCTTTAAAAACAACATTGACGGATGCGTAGGCAATCCACATCAAGGCGGCCCCAACCACAAAGGCGAGCGCTACCTGCGTTTTTGTCGACATCGATATGAAATGTACTACGCCATCACTTCGATGATAGATTTGTCGCTCCTTGAAGAAGCGACTCAACATACGCCTATATTTGCCGGAACGACGGCTCATTCAACTAACGCCCCTTGGACACACACGGACTAAATATGCGCTGCCACCCCTTGATATAGCAGCGTATAATTGAAAATTACGCAACAGTTATGTGATCGTATAACGATATTTTTTAGAGAAACTTAAGCAATTCGCAAGCCATTCCATTTTTTATGTTTCAATTTGGGTCATAAAAGGCGCGTGGGAGGCCTGCTTGGGCTCTGGCATCGTGGTTAAATGGGGGTTTTAGAGCACCAGCGAAGAATTCTGACTTGAGACGATGAAAAGTCGAAGGGGGATCCATGTTTGAGGCATTGCAGGCCTCGAAAAACCATTGTTTTCCACAGGCAACATGCCCAATCTCATCGTCATATATAATGGTCAGGATTTCAGCGCTTTTCTCGTCATTTTCGCGCCGTAGGCGCGAAATCATACTAGGCGTGACGTCAAGTCCTCTCGCTTCCAAAATGAGTGGTGCAACGGCTAGCCTTGCTAAAAAGTTTTCAGCGGTATTTTCAGCAGCCTCCCAAAGACCGTCATGGGCCGGAAAATCGCCATATTGGCAATTAAATGCAGCTAATCTGGTGTTGATTAGGCCGAAATGCCTTGCTTCGTCGCCCCCAACATTTATCCAGTCCGCCACAAATTTGCGGCTATCAAGGCCCAAAACCTCTACTTTTTCGGAAAATCGAGCGGCCATATCAAAGGCAAGATCAATTGCGTTATACTCTATATGGGCAATGGCATGGAGTAATGCGGCTCGCCCCTTTTCCGATCCAAATCGACGTCTTGGCATTTCGGTGGGCGGCTGCAAAAGCGGTCGATCTGGACGGCTCGGTCGGTTGGGTAGTTGCTTACGACAAACGCCAATAGGGACACCTTCAGTAAGGGCCTTTACTGCATACTGTGCTGCTTGCATTTTTTTGACAGGCTCAGCAGAATTCAGGACGTTAAGACAAAGGTCCAGTAGGTTTTTTGATTGCTTATTCAAAGTGATTTGACCGCGCCTAGGACATCTTCCGAATGGTCCGCAACTTTCACCTTTCTCCAGATACGCCGGATAACGCCCTTTTCGTCGACCAAGAATGTTGAGCGTTCGATACCCATATATTTGCGCCCATACATGTTCTTTTCGACCCAAACGCCATATTTTTCAGTCACTTTCCCAGCTTCGTCTGAAGCGAGGTGGATTTTCAAATCGTACTTGTCTTTAAATTTTTGGTGTTTTGCGATGGTATCTCGAGACACCCCAACAATAACGGCCCCCGCGCGTTTGAATTTTGCAACGTCCTTTGAAAACGCGATCGCTTCCTTCGTGCAACCAGGCGTATCGTCTTTCGGGTAGAAATAGAGGACGACCTTTTTGCCTTTCAGGTCTTTCGATGAGATTTTGGTTCCATCGTCTCCGTCAATTGAGAAAGCAGGGGCTCTGCTCCCTTCTTCGAGCACTTTTGTCATTCGGGATTCCTGATTAGTTCATGATTTTACTGCACTTTATCGGTAGGATCGAGCGACACCAACCTTTTTATGGACTTGCGAAGGCCGTGAATGGCCGGTACCGGTATAGGATTGAGCGCTCTTGTGCTGGGGGAGGGCGGACAGTTTGTATCAGGGTAGCCGGCAACGGTTAGTTTCGGCATGAAAAAACACGCCGCGAAGGCCTGTCTCATCTGTTTTGAGATAGTGGCTATTATTCTTGCCGTAACTGCGGCGGGCGGGGTGTATCTATATTGGCAGCTTGAACGCGGCCCGGTTTCCTTGACTATGCTGAAACCCAGCATTGAGCACACAATTTCTCATCGTTTCCCTGAAGGTTTTGATGCATCGATCGAGCGAGTGGAAATCATGCGCCAAGTCGATGGTGCTTTGGCAATAAGTTTGGTTGCCCTCGATGTGCGTGATGCGGAAAATAGAAAAGTGGCTGGTGCGAAAGCCATTGTCACGGATTTCAGTATTGGAATTTTTTCAGGTGCATTTGGAGCCAGAAATATCGAAGCACACAATGCCGAGTTTCTAATCGTCCGCAACGAACGCCAGCGTGTCAAAATTCCAGTGGCACAACGCCGAACTCGAAAATCTCCCATGAATATTTTGGCACCGGCTTTCGATGGCCGATTGCTAAAAAGTGCATTTGAAAGCGCGGAAATCGAGAATGCCATAGTTCGATTTTATGATGAACCGTCTGGTAGAACTTGGATTACGCAAAATGCTGGCGTTTCACTAAACCGTACTAATAGCGGTCTTGTGGCATCTGTATCGGGAGACGTGGATGCAGACGGTGCCCCTGCTGGGCTTAAAGCAAACGCACAATATACAGAAAATAGCGGCGTTATTTCGGTTGAAATGGACGGTACGAATTTTCCCATTGGAGATATTTTAACGACATTATATGGAGACCGGGCTGCGTTTATTGATGCACCAGTATCTGGAAACGCCGTTATCTCTTTTACGACGCAAGGCGAAGTTTTGTCATCGCAATTTATCGCCAATGTCGATCAGGGCACGTTGACTGTCGCGAATAAGCCACTGGAAATTTCTACAATCAACTGGCAAACGACGTTTAACCCAAGCGAAAATCAGTTTGAAATTGAACAGTTATCTTTTGAGGTAGGCGGGAATAAAGGCGTCGTCGAAGGATCGGTTTCGATAGCCTATGCCGATATCGTTCAAGAACCAGACAGTATCTCGTTTGCTTTGACATGACGAGATCTTGTTGCTGACATACCTGAAATATTACCAAAAACAGTCCCTGTTTCCGAAGCTCGTGTCGTCGGTGCCTATCGTTTTTCCGATCGTCGATTGGCCCTGCATAGCATTGACATCTCATTGTTGGATATTTTGATTGGAGCGAATGTAACGCTTGCTTTCCCGCAGGCAGAATCCGCAGTCTCGCCGTTGTCGCCAGAAGTCAGGGTCAATCTTGCCGTTGATGGAGACCTTGATCCACATAGACTATTGCATATTTGGCCGTTGGGCGTGGCAATGGGCGCGCGCGACTGGATCGAGGATCGGATTGAAACAGCTGTCATCAGCAACATTGAAGCGGTTGTTGATCTTCCCGCAGGGGCTGTCGGTGCTGATGGCTTGATTCCTGATGAAACGATGTCGGTCACTTTTGATGTCGGTGAAGCGAAGGCCTTTTTCGTCAAGGAAATGACCCCAATTACAAATGGATCTGGTCGTGGTGTACTGCGCGGAAACAGCTTCATGCTTTTCGTTGATCAGGCGCGCGTTGGCGACATAACAATTCCGACAGGGGAAGTTGAGTTTCCGGAATTTATTCCCAAGTGGCAGCCGACCTATATTCGCTTTTCAGCAGATGGGCGGTCGGAGAGTATGTTGGGGTTGCTTGATCAAGCACCTCTAAGCTTACTTTCCAAAATAAATCTACAGCCAAATCAATTTGTTGGTGATGCATCTGCTGAAATCGAAATTATGCGGCCAAACAAACGCCACGTACCTGCGGATGAATTCCGTTATAGCGGAAATGCTACATTTGAGCATATGGAAATTTCTGACCTTCTTGGAGGTGCCGATTTGTCCGGGGCGAATGGAAATGTCGAACTAAAAGCGCGATCAATGATCGTTACGGCGAAAGCGCAGCTATCTGATGCGCCAATGTCGGTTGAATGGGAGCAAAAATTCTTTGACGAAGATGGCCCATCTTCGTTCAAAGTCGCTGGTACAATCGATTCCTCGACGGGTGATCTATTTGGTATTCCATCTCGCCAATATTTGCGCGGCCCAGTCGCATTTAATGTTAACGCTTCTGGTGATCTTGGGGCGTTTGATACGGTTGATATATCAGCAGATTTTTCCAATGCGGCTTTGACCGTCGACACGTTGGGATGGCGAAAGCCCATGGGCGAGCCCGTCAAAGGAAAGGTTCGTTTCGATATTTCTGCCGATGCATTTGCGATCAACAACCTAAGCTTAGAAGGCGAAACAATTTCAATCGCGGGTAATCTTCGGTTTAGTGATAGCGGTGCATTAGAGCATGCGCACATGCCTAGAATTTTTATGACGGACGCAGCGGATATTTCGATCACCGCTCGACGAAACGCTTCAAATGAACTTGTGGTGAATTCGGTCGGTGAATATTTTAACGCAGGGCCATTAATTGAAACCTTTATAGTGGGTGGTTCAAACAAGGGTGAAACAAACGACAATGGTTTTGATTGGGGTCCGGGATTGTCATTGACGGCACGCATCGATCGCATTTCGATGCGTGATGATGTGGAGTATAAAGTGGCGTCCTTGGACCTTTGGCGTGATTCAGACGGCCTGCAAGCATTAGATTTTGCAGCATTTGATCGCGATGGTCCTCCGTTGACCGTCAATCTTTCTTTGACTGGTGAAGAGACCGGCCCCACTCGGGCAATCATTGCACAATCAGGCGCGATCGGGAGATTGTTACAGGGTGTATTCGGTTTGACGTCGGTAACCGGCGGGGAAGGGTCGATGCTGGTCAATTTAAAGGCCCCCGGTGACAATGGAATCCACGGCCAGATTGAGGCACGCAATCTGACGGTCGTTGGAACGCCGCTGCTAGCGAGAATTTTTTCGGCTGGATCGCTTGTTGGTCTTGCAAACCTACTAAGCAACGAAGGAATTGGTTTGTCTTACGCCTATGGCGAATTTGATTTCGCGGATGGTGTATTGTCGATCGACGACATGCGTGCGACGGGTCCCTCTGTTGGCATTACTGCGGATGGAACCGCTGCGATGAGTGAAGGTGGTAAGATCAATCTCAATGGCGCAATTGCGCCCGTCTACCAGCTCAATTCAATCCTCGGAAATGCACCGATCATTGGTGATATTTTTGTGGGTAAAAAGGGCGAAGGAATACTAGCCCTGTCCTATTCAGTGACGGGCGAGCGAATTGCACCGTCCGTTTTGGTCAATCCACTGTCCGCGCTAACACCTGGCATCTTTCGACGGTTATTTGAGCCGCAACAAACTATTGAAGAATCAATTACTAACGAAACGCCCTCAATTTCATTGGAAGCGGGAGAACAAGAATAATTAAGACACTCGAATGATCGCGTGCTTCTTTTTGCCGATTGAAAGTTTTATTTTTCCGTCAACGAGATCTTCATTGGAAATCGGCCTTTCTTCACGAATGGATATGCCATTTATCTTTAGGGCACCCGCTTTAATGTGACGACGCGCTTCACCTTTTGATGCGCACAAACCAGTCGATATGAATTGATCAACCAAAGGAGTGCCTTCACTGATAGCGGAGGCTGTTAGTTCAATGGTAGGGAGGTCGCCTCCCAATGCCCCTTGTTCAAATGTTTTTTCTGCCGTCGCCGCGGCGCTTTCCGCTGCTTCACGCCCATGTAGCAAAGCCGTCGCTTCCGTCGCCAGGATCTTTTTAGCTTCGTTGATTTCTGCGCCTTCCAATGTTCCCAGGCGGCGAACTTCGTCCATTGGTAATACGGTAAATCGAGATAACAGTTTTTCGACATCCGCATCTTCCGCATTCCGCCAATACTGCCAATAGTCATAGGGCGAGAACATTTCCGCATTTAACCAAACCGCACCATTCTCGGTCTTACCCATTTTTTTGCCTGATGCGGTTGTTAAAAGAGGCGTTGTTAATCCGAAAACTTCAGTTTGATCTTTTCGCCTACAAAGCTCAACGCCATTGACGATATTACCCCATTGATCAGTTCCGCCAAGCTGTAATGTACAGCCATGTAAATTCAATAACTCATGAAAATCATATGCCTGCATAAGCATGTAGTTAAATTCAAGAAAAGTCATTGGGCTTTCGCGATCAAGTCGCAATTTGACACTGTCAAATGTCAACATACGATTGATGGTAAAATGCACACCATAGTCGCGAAGAAACTCGACATAACTGAGCTTAGACAACCAGTCATCATTGTTGATCATCAAGGCGTCGGTGGGTCCATCACCGAAATTCAAAAACTCTGCAAAAACGCCCTTGATAGAATTTATATTGGCATTAATGTCTTCATCGCTCAAAAACTTGCGCTGTTCATCTTTCCCAGACGGGTCGCCGACCTTCGTGGTCCCACCGCCCATCAGCGCTAGGGGGCGATGGCCCGTCTGTTGTAGCCAGTACAACATCATGATCTGGATTAGGCTGCCCGCGTGAAGGCTCTTTGCTGTCGCGTCGAAGCCAATATAGCCGGTCAGAACGCCGTCAGCAGCCTTCTCGTCCAGGCCTTCCAAATTGGTGCCTTGGGCAATGAAACCTCGGTCCTGGAGGACTTGTAGGAATTCGGATTTATAGTTCGTGTGATTGCTCATGGTGCGCTCTGATCGATGAATAGCCCGCCCGTAGCATGGTGCGGAGATTTTTCCAACGATTGGCAGAGGAAGTCGATCTATATTAAGAATGCGTTTAACCTTGGCGACGAGGCTGGAAGTGTAGGCGCAACCATTGGTGTTGAAGACAGAACATGAACGAAAAACTGACCTCAATCGGGTTGATGAGCGGTACGTCGCTTGATGGGATTGATGCCGCCATTTTGACCACGGATGGCAATGATGTCGTAGACGTCGGCCCATCCCTGCATATCCCATATGAACGGGATTTGAAGATTTGGGTCCGCCGGGCGATTAAGGCTGCGATAGAAGGTAGGGATTCGGCTGCAGAAATCGGAAAGGCTGCGGGTGAGATCACAATTGCGCACATTCAAGCGGTCGAGGCTCTGCTCGAAAAGTCTGGCATGAAAAATACCGATATCGATGTGATTGGTTTTCATGGCCAAACAATTTTTCATCGGTCTGCGAGCGATACAGAATCCAGGGGACGCAGCTGGCAATTAGGTGATGGTCGCGTTTTGGCAGAGGAAACGCGTATTGACGTTGTCAGTGATTTTCGTCAGGCAGACATTGCCGTTGGCGGTGAGGGAGCACCATTTGCGCCGATCTATCACCGCGCGCGCGTTGCCGCTATGGCGGAGTTGCCCCAATGTGCTGTAGGGGTCGTCAATCTCGGCGGTGTTTCCAATCTGACATACGTACCAGAGGGCGCGCGCGGTATCGACCTCGTCGCATTTGATTGCGGGCCGGGCAATGGCCTTCTTGATGAATGGGTCGACCTTAAAACTGGGGCTGCAATGGACCAAGATGGTGAATTGGCAAGGTCCGGTACCGTCAATGAAGAAGTTTTGCGGTTGATGTTGTTGTCACCTTACTTAAGGCGCACGCCACCAAAATCACTTGATCGTTATGATTTCAAACTCGATCCTGTGATGAAACTGACGCCAGAAGATGGTGCTGCAACGCTCACCGCTTTTACGGCGGCTTGTATTGCGCAGTCTCAAAAGTTTTTGCCGGAACCGCCTGGAGGGTGGATCATTTGTGGCGGTGGGCGACATAATCAAGCAATGATGGATGCCCTAGCTGCGGCATTGGACGCACCAGTTGTGTCGGCCGAAGACGCTGGTTGGCGAGGGGATGATCTTGAGGCGGAATGTTTTGGATATTTGGCGGTCAGGAGCCTGAAAGGTATACCACTTAGCTATCCAAAAACGACCCGTGTACCTGCACCAACCAAGGGCGGTGTTTTTCACCGATCACCAGTATAAATGGCGAGAATTAAGGCGTGCGTTAACCAAACGGGGCTTGCCAATTATTGCGTTACGAAGCAAACTATTGCTAGGTCCAATCAACGAGAGGAGGTGATCCGATGTCGAGTGATTTCATGCAGCCAAAGAGGTCTTTGCGGGAAAAACACGGTTCGGGGCAGCCTTCGAACATTGATTAACCGCCAGATTAAGGAAAGATCTTGAGGCCTTTTGGCTAAAGGAATCGTGATCCTTTTTAATAGGATTGAGGGCCGCTTGCATTAGCGGCCCTTTTTTTGTGTAAAAAAACGTGGCGTATTTTATGCCACGTTTTGAGGTGTTCATTGAAGAATGAGGAGCTTACAGATCAATACTGATGCCACCGAAAATCTCACGCTGTTTCCCGGGACGTGCACCATATGGGCGACGCGAAGCGACATAGTCTTGGTCGAAAAGGTTTTCGACTTTTAGTCGCAGCCGGACACCTTCTTTGATTTTGTAATGAGCGGCAAGATCAACGATTGCACGATCATCGATCAGATCCAGAACGGGGATGACACCTTGTCCTGGCACGCCGCGGGTTTCACTGACATAGTTTAGATCGGCTGTTACGCCCCAATTATTTCCATTTACCCCTGCGGAAACATAAATCTGATGATCCGGTACATAAGGTACTTCATCACCCACCGCGATATCGCCAAAAATATCACTGGCGACGGCTGCTTGAAATTCTGATTGAGTATACGTGTAAGTAACTGCTATTGGGAACGAAATCCCGAAGTCGTTGTCAAAAGCCGTAGCAAGGTCAGTCGATGCGACGACTTCCAAGCCATATACGTCAACTTCGCCAGCATTGTCGGTATCACCTATTTCGCATTCATTGCCGCCTGTAGAATTGGTGCATTCGGCAATTAAGTTTGAATAGTCATTGAAGAAGCCAATAACTTCTATTGCACCCGCATCGCCGCCATAACGCCCTCCGGCTTCGTATGCAATTGATTCTTCAGGGTCTTGTGTTCGCGAGGAAACGGACGCCGGTGCAAATCCGCGGTGGGCACCAGCGAGTAATGAGAAATTATCTGTGATGTCTACCAATGCACTTAAGCCAGGAAGAAAAATATCATATGAATTCTCACGAATGTTATCGGGTGACAGCGTTCGATCTGGTGTGTCCCAACGGCGTTGGCGTGTTTCTACAGATTCAAAACGAACACCACCAGTAATTGCAACGGGTCCTCGATAAAAAGTATCTTCAACGTAAAGAGATAGTGCTTCAGATTTTGAAAGCCGATTAGCTTGAGTGCCAGGCGCATTGTCTGTCGTTCGGATGATTACACCGTTGTCAATTCTGTATTGATCCTGCTCTTGGAACCTATCGACCTCATCTTCATGGTAGCGAACTGATGCCACGACATTGTGATTAAACCCGAGCGCCGCGAAGCCAAAATTTGCGGCGGTTTGAATGCCATGTGTAGAATATGATCGGTTATTTTGGCGAATGCCTAGAACATCGTCAGGGCTAATGAGACCATCCGGACCTTGCAATACTTGAAATTCGTTCGCGCAACTCGTCGGTGCAATAAGTATTTCATTCAGAGTATTACAGTTATCTCTTCGTGCGTAATTCTCGGTGCTAGTTAAGAACGGGTCATCGAAAAACGGGTCAGAATTATCGAACCGGTCAAGCTTTTCCCAGTTGCGCGCGAATTCGGTATTATATGCAATTGTCGATAGCTTAATGTCACCATTGAATTCAATGCTGTGAGTCAACTGATAGGTATAATGTTCGGTGTTGATTTGGTCCAATGCACTGGCATTATAGCGAATAAAGGGTCTAGATTGAATGTCTGTTTCGGTGAGCCCCAAATAGGTCTCATTCGATCGCTCATCGCTATATTGAAACTTAAATTCAAGACTTTGTGGTACCGTCGCTCCCGACTTGGAATAAAATCCCAGTTTCCCGACATAGTCTTGCAAAGAAAAGCCTGTGTCAGCTTCGGGATCGCGTTCGATTTCTTTAAAGCCTTCGCCTTTATCCTGATAAGTTTCGAGGAGAATGCCGACATCAAATGGCAGCTGTTCGACTGCAAATTTTCCACCAGTCCATGCATGCACAGTGTTTCTATTTAGACTACTAGATAAAAATGTGACATGGGCCGCTGCATTATCGGGGATTGGCGTTGAGAAAAATTGAATTGCCCCAGCTGTCGTGAAAGGTCCGTACTTTACTGTTGATGGTCCTTTCGTCACTTCAACGGCATTCATGCGTGCTGAAAATGGAAAGTAATAAGCAGAAGGGGCAGAGTAGGGCGCAGGTGCCATTAAGACACCATCTTCCATGATGAGGACTTTAGAAGAGCGGTCGAGGCCAGAACCGCGAAGACCGATATTGGGACGTAGCCCATATCCATCTTCTTCTTGGATATTCACACCTGGTACCTGGCGCAGAATACGATGAATGTCTGTGTACTTCTGAACAGCCAATTTTTCGGGTGGAATATAAGCAACCGAACCGGCTACATCTTGAACGCCTCGTGCGACGCCAACAACGGTCATGATATCGATGTTATTTAATGCGACGATATTGTCGTCTTGAGCCTGTGCCGGCCCGAATGCGACCAATAGGGCCGCGATACTCATCGCGCGATAGCGGCGTACTCTCAACATCGAACGTTCTCTCCCTGATGTTTTTGCGAATGATTTGCAATAACATCAGCTAAGGCACTGGTGGGAGATCTGTCAATTGCAAATGTGTCGCAATCTTAAAAAAATTGGGCCAATGACTTTGAATGGCAACCGTCGTAAACCGGCAATGGAACGAAGGAGACTACCGGCATGGTGGCGAAGCTAAGCACAAACGAACGAGAATTGTTCTTGAAAAACAACCCTAGTTGGTCGGTTTTGGAAAATCGGGACGCTGTTCAAAAAGTATTTGAATTCGCTGATTTTAACACTGCTTGGGGATTTATGAACCGTGTCGCTTTAGCTGCTGAAAAGGCTGATCATCACCCGGAGTGGTTCAATGTCTATAATAAGGTGGAAATTTCGCTGACTACCCATGATGCAGATGGCCTATCGCAGCGCGATGTTGAACTTGCTGGGGTCATTGATCGGGTTGCCAGTTCCATGGGTAGTTGAAATAGGCTTAGAAGGCCACAAAACGGCCATGGCCACGCCTTCTATACGCCTGCAACAATGCGTAGTAAGAAGTTGAATTCAAACAGGGATTGAGATGATGGCGACGATAGCGCTTGTTGATGATGATGAGAACATTCTGACTTCCGTATCGATGGTGCTCGAATCGGAAGGGCATAAGGTCGACACTTTTGAGGATGGTGCGGCAGCGCTGGAACATATTTCGGCGACGCCACCAGACTTGGTCGTCTCGGACATTAAGATGCCCACAATGGACGGAATGGAGCTATTGCGGCGCATCCGCCAAAATTCAGCCTTGCCGTTGATATTTCTGACTTCAAAAGATGAGGAAATAGACGAAGTACTCGGACTGACGATGGGGGCAGATGACTATGTCAAAAAACCCTTTTCTCAACGCTTACTATTGGAGCGGGTCAAGGCAGTCCTGCGACGTGCTGATGCGGGAGAGACCCCAACCCCTGAAGAAGAAAAGAAAATCCTTCGTCGCGGCAACCTTACGCTTGATCCAATGCGACATGCTTGCATGTGGAAAGAACAACAAGTTGTATTGACGGTCACTGAATTTCTAATCCTAGAATCCCTTGCGCAGCGTCCTGGCTTCGTCAAAAGCCGTGATCAACTCATGGATGCCGCTTATGATGATCAAGTATATGTTGATGATCGAACGATCGACAGCCACATTAAGCGCATCCGGAAAAAGTTTCGCGTGTCAGATAAGGAATTTGACTCAATTGAGACGCTTTACGGTGTTGGTTACAAATACAAGGAAGATTAACCGCACATGACGGAGCAGAGTGGCCAGGTGCGGAAACGTCGCGCGCACATGCCGCTGTCTCGCCTAACTCTGACAATTGTCCTTGCTAATTTGATTGGCCTAGTCATTTTGCTGCTTGGTTCGTTTGCGTTGACCCAATATCGCGATGGCTTGGTTCAAGCAAAGCTAGAAGGCGTTCGTGCGCAGGCACAAATTATCGCAGACGTTCTGGCGCAAGTTGCGATTGATGAAAGTTCATGCCAACCCGTCGAAGAGGCTGATATTATTCAGCAAGGCGACCAAACAACACTTTGTTCGCTTGCTCTCAATCAAACCGATGTACGGGAAGTTTTTAACCGAGTTTGGGATAGTTTTGAAGGTCGCGTGCGAATTTTCAATGCACCTCAGACTTTTGATGATCCCCCGGTATCTGATGCCATCGCGTTGTTAATTGAAGATGTTGTTTTGCGGGAAGATGAGATTATTGAAGAAACCCTCCCGTCCCTAGATTCCACCATTTCCACGAGAGCATTTACCGAGCGCGATATCTGGCATGACATCATGCACTCATTTTCACGTAATTACCGTCAGCAAGCCGCCCAGCGGACGATTGAATCTGAGCTAAACGAAGCATTAGCATCTTCACCATTTGCAACCGACCGGGGGGCGACCTCTGTTCGCATTAACGAAGAAGGGGAATTGGTTGCCTCAGTGTCAGTCCCTATTCGTCGTGTGCAAGCAATTTACGGATTGGTTACAGCAGAAATTGGTGGCATTGACGCATTGGTGGAAGACGCGCGAATTGCGATCTTACCATTTTTTGGGTTGGCGATGGCAGCTGCTATCTTGTCGTCATTGCTGCTGACCGCAGCCATTGCGCAGCCAATTCGGCAGCTCGCCATCGCGGCCGACCGCGTACGAGAGGGTATTTCTGCGGCCGGACGGGCGCGTATTCCCGATTTCACAAAGCGCAAGGATGAGATAGGTGAACTTTCAGGTTCGCTGACGTCAATGACGCATGCGATTTATGAGCGAATTGATGCGATTGAAAGTTTTGCCGCGGATGTCGCTCATGAATTAAAAAATCCACTCACGTCGATACGCAGTGCGGCCGAAACACTCAACATTGCAAAGACAGAAGAGCAACAAGAGAAGTTGTTATCGGTCATTCAAAAAGATGTTGCGCGAATGGACCGATTGATCACGGATATTTCGAATGCATCGCGCCTTGACGCCGAGCTTGCGCGCGAAACAAGAGAAGCAGTCGACCTCACTCAATTGATCAACGATATTGTCGGTGTATATAAACAAACAGGAAAATCCACGGAAGCTCGCGTTGAGTTTTCAGATCCGTTGCAAGCAACCTACGTGCTTGGCAATCCATCTGCATTGGGACAAGTTATCCGAAACGTGATTGACAATGCTCGCTCATTTAGCCCGCCAAACGGTGCTGTGCGTGTCGTTCTGGAGGGGCCGACGCAGCGCCAGGCTTTGGTGCGTATCACTGTCGAGGATGAGGGACCGGGGATTCCTCCTGAGAATATTGATGCAATTTTCAAGCGGTTTTATACAAAACGGCCCAAAGGCTCAGCTTTTGGCAATAACTCTGGCCTTGGCTTAGCGATTTCGCGTCAAATTATTAACGCCCATGGCGGACGCATTTATGCGGAGAATCGCAGTGAAAATGCAAAGGAAATCACCGATGAGCCAATTGGGGCGCGATTCGTAATTGAAATTCCTTCAGACGGATAGGCTTTTTTTAGTGGACATCTGCAAAACAAATCGCACCATAGTGGTCGGCGAGAGCGATTTAGGGGCGTTTGGATGATTGGATTGGTTGTGGTGACCCATGGGCGGTTGGCTGAGGAGTTTTTATCGGCCGCTGAACATGTTGTTGGACCGCAAGAGCGTGTGAAGGCGGTCTCTATTGGACCTGACGACGATATGGAAAAACGTCGTCAAGATATTTTGGATGCAGCGCAGGAAGTCGATGACGGTGAGGGCGTGGTCATATTGACGGATATGTTTGGTGGGACGCCGTCAAATCTAGCAATTGCCGTTATGGAAAAGGCGAACGCCGAAGTCGTTGCTGGCGTTAATCTGCCAATGCTCATAAAACTTGCCTCTGTTCGTGCAGAGGGTGATTTGGGGGAAGCTGTTAAGGCGGCTCACGAAGCCGGACGAAAATATATAAATGTCGCCTCATGGGTGCTTTCGGGGGAATCGACGGAATCGTGAGTGAAAACGCAACAGCCAACGTTGCAATCCAAAATAAGCTTGGCCTGCATATTAGGCCGTCACGACAATTCTCGTCTCTAGCGAAATCGTGGGATGCAGTTGTTACGGTGCGAAATCAAGAACGTAAAGCATCTGCTGACTCTCAACTTGATCTTTTAATGTTGCTTGCCAGCCATGGAACCATGTTGGAAATTTCTGCAACGGGCCCACAAGCCAAAGAGGCCGTGGACGCGTTAGTGAATTTGGTCAATGACCGCTTTGGCGAAGATGAGTAGTTACCTAAACTGAAGCGGTGCCCGAAAGTTCTGAAATCGTTACAGACTGACCATCGCGAAGCCTTTCGCCGCCACGAATAACGACGCTGTCGCCGGGTTCAACATCGCCAATGATTTCAATGAAATCTCCCTCAGCTGAGCCAAGTTCGACATCGATGCGTTTCGCAGCATTGTCTTCTCCGATTACGTAAACGCTAACGCGTTCGGCCCGAAGAACCAATGCATCCCGCGGTACAGCCGTAACACTCCGCACTTGCGCTGTTGGCAAACTGACCCGAACTGCGGAGCCGATATACCAAGCGGTATCTGGCAGCTCCAGTCGCAATTCCAACATGCGCGAGCGGTCATCGCCGACAGGAACGACGGCTCGAACCACTGCATCCATTGTATCAAGACCATTCGCAACTCGAATGGCCTCGCCCGTAGTCACATTGCGGGCAAGTCCCGCAGGGGCACGCGCAGTAACTTCATACCGGCTGGTGTCGACCAAACGCACGAGCCCAGAACCGGAATTGGCAAATTCTCCGACTTGCATTTCTTGTGACACGATGCGGCCAGCAAATGGTGCTTTGACTTCTGTCCGATCCAAGTTGGTCTGCGCACGACGCATTGCAACTTCTGCTTGCCGGACTGCTTGAACGGCTTCGTCGCGGTTTGACCGCATTTCATCAAGGGTGGCTTGCGATTCACCAGCATCTTCACCGAGGTCTAGAAATCGATTGTAGAGGCTATCGAGGTAGTCCGCGCGGGCCTTCAATCGTCTCACCTGCGCAACGCTATCATCCCGTGTAAACTCTGCATCGGCGGCATCGATGCGTGCAATAACGTCACCTGCTTCAACCTCAATCCCAATGTCGGCGACCCACTCAATTTTGCCAGATGTTGCCGCAGCAACCAGACTGTCGCGCATCGATACGACCGAACCGGGTACCTCCGAACGTGGAGCAAGGGCCCGTATTTCAGCTTTTGCAACGGCAACTGCAGCAGGGGGTGGTCCTTGGGGGGCATCTGAACCGCCTTCGGAGGCGTCTGCAGTTGCGCCAATATTGTTGCCATAGACAAATGCCATAGTTCCGGCAGCGACTAAGACAAATGCAGCGCTACCCGATAGGATCAATTTCCGATTTATCACGAGATCATTTCCTTTTTATTCCGCAGGTTGGGGGATGGCACCGCGCGAGACGGGTTCGAGAGCATTGCGCGCTCCGAGTTGTAATAATGCCGGGAGTAGAAGTAGCGTGAAAATTGTAGATACGGCCATTCCACCAACAATCACTGTTGCCAGCCCTCGATAGATTAGGCTTCCGGCACCAGGAGAAAGTACCAGCGGTAACATTCCCATTAGTGACGTTGAAGTTGACATAAAGATCGGACGTATTCTGAGCTTTAATGCTTCGCGCACCGCTTCGGGTCTAGATTTGCCGCGAGCTTCGGATTCGCGTGTTTGGGCAACCAATAGAATTGCGTTGTTCACAACCAAGCCGAGCAAAATGATAAATCCGATCATGCCGAGCAAATCCAAGGGAAGGGGATTTACAAGGTCCATGCCGCGGATTGCCAAGATGCCGCCAACAGTTGCCATTGGCAGAGTGATGATGACGAGAGCCGAATCTTTTACCGATTTGAAAAGCGCTGCCATGATCAAGAACAAAATCGCGATGGCCAGTAAGAAATTGGTTCCAAGATTACTGACGGCGCGG
The DNA here is from genome assembly GCA_021776315.1 of Hyphococcus sp. Taxonomy (GTDB): domain Bacteria; phylum Pseudomonadota; class Alphaproteobacteria; order Caulobacterales; family Parvularculaceae; genus Hyphococcus. The sequence continues at coordinate 19,240 of JAJFGD010000003.1, forward strand.
GCAAGACTATCAGCGTCGCCGCCCCATTTAATTGATGCGCTGGCTGGCAAAACTTGGCGCAGCCGGTTTTCGGTTTCGCCTTTAAGGGCTTCAACCGCTGGTCCCAATGCCATGCCTGCTGGCGGTGTGATGCCGAGAGAAATCGTTCGACGGGCATCCAGTCGCCGAATTTGTTGTGGTCCAACACCACGTGAAATCGTTACCAATTCACCCAGAGGGACAATAGTTCCTGTTGGTGTCGCAATCGGCGCATTATCTAGATATTCCGGTTCTGTCCATTCTTTTGCACGCAGGTAGATATCCAAACGTCCATCTTCATGGAAAAATTCGCCAAGCCATTGACCGTCGCCGAGGGCTCTAACGGCTCTTGCTACGGCTTCTCGGGTCATACCGACTTCTGCAATTCGACGGTCATTCGGTGTGAGACGCAGCTCCGGAGTGACAATTTGAGGGTCAGGATTTGGCCAGACCTGAGCTCCAGGAAGTGCTTCCTGGATTACATCAATAGCTGACGGTACGGCAGCACCGAGAGCATCAAAGTCAGCGGCTTGCATTTCAAGACTGATGGAACCACCGCCACCAAAATTCCCAAATAGGTCTCCTTGGCGTGCGAATGCACGCGTATCCGGAAAGCCAGCAAGGATTTCTTCGTTGACGATTTTCACCATCTCATCGATGCGAGACTGGTCATTAATTCTAATACCGGTGTTGCCGCCCCAAGATCCTGCGTAAAGGAAATAGTGACGCAGTGCCGGTTGTTTTTCGCCGGTCATATAGGGCTCTAATCGTTCGATAACGACTTCAGCGAATTCTTCACGAACCATGTCAGCACTGGCACCGGAGGGGAATCCGATGAATGCATCGACCGCATCGCGTTTTACTGGCGGTAAATAATTCAGCTGCGGCCACATTAGAAATGAAATCGCGATGGGTATTACTGTTAGGCCACCGACCAATGCGAAGCGCCGCGGGTTTGTCGCGGTCAGCTTCATGATAAAATTTGCAATACGTTCAGAAAAATCCGGACGACTAGATGCTTTCTTAGGTTTGGCGTCTTGTTTGATAAACAAACGGGCCCCTGTCGGCAAAAGTGTAACAGCAACGATAAGGCTGAACGAAACAGCAATAGCGATTGTTAATGCAAGGTCGGCAAATAGTTGACCTTCGACATCTTCAAAAAACATAATCGGTATGAAGATCGCCACTGTTGTTACCGTGGATGCGAACAATGCACCGAAAACTTGCCCAACGGCTGTTTGTGCAGCTTCAAAAGGTGATTTTCCTTCTTCGCGCAAGCGCACAAAATTTTCCAAGACAACAATAGCGGCATCAAGAACCATCCCCGTAGCAAACGCGAGACCGGCGAGAGAGATGACGTTAATAGACCGCCCAAAAAGGTTTAGCATGACAATTGTCGCCGTCAGACTAATTGGGATTGCCGCGGCAATTACAAAGGTTGCCGTCGCTCGTCTTAGGAACAGCCACAATGCCCCAATCGCCAACATTATTCCCAACAGGAGATTGTTTGTGAGCAGACCGATCGCCCGTTTGATAAAAACGGAAGGGTCAAAGCTTTTGTGGATTGCGTAACCGAGTTCTGCGAGTGAACCATCATTTAATTCGTCGAGCACTTCAGTGAGACCCTCGATTGCTTCAAGTGTATTCGATCCTGGCTCACGGATCACTCTCATACCAATTGCGGGGTTGCCATTTTGATAAACAACACCCCCGCCATCATCGGGGCCCACATTTACATCCGCGATATCGCCGAGGGTAATTGGCGCGCCGTCGCGCCATGCAAGAATTGTTTCTTCGAGCTGTGCTGCGTTAAAACGCCCTTCAAAACGTAACGTATAGTTTCGTCTTCCAACTTCTACGGAACCGCCTGAAACATCCGTCGAGCGGTTCACATTTTGAGATATCTCGTCAATTGTTATTCCCAGTTGTGCTGCCAAAAACGGATCGAATTCAATTCGAACAATTTCCTCACCATCGTCCGAATTGATATCAATCCCAGCAACGCCAGGGATGGATTCGATTTCAGGTCTAATACGCTGTTCGGCAAATTCGCTAAGGCGAATGTCAGAATTTGTGTTGCCCGGTAATTTCTGCAAGAACAGAAAAATGAGTGTTTCGCCGGCGTTTCCACCACCTCCACCAAGGTTTACGCGCGGGCGTTCTGCTTCCGCTGGCAATCCGCGCACACGCTGCAATCGCGAATTCACCTCAGTGAACGCAGCATCCATGTCAGTGCCGAGCGCGAATTCCAAATTCATCCACGCACCGCCCTGATTGGACCAGGATTGTAGTTGGGTCATTCCTGGTATGCCACGCATTTCCCGTTCAATTGGTTCAGTAATCTCGCTCTCGATTTCACGAGGTGAGGCGGCACGCCATTCCGTCTGAATGCTGATTTGTGGTCTTTCGATGGCTGGGAATAGCTGTACCGGAAGTTGTGTGATTGATATGATTCCGAGCAAAGTCACGATCGCCAAGATCACAGCCGCAGCCGCAGGGTTTTTTAAACAAAGACGGGTAAGACCCATGGTCTCTCTCTCCAATATTGGGTGATCTCGCGCGCGTTCATTCTCACCTTTATCCAGGCTGAGCGCATCTGTTTATCGATGAGTTGCTTTTAATTTGCGGTGAAGCGCGAAGGGGAGATCAGTTCCCTCATTAACTTTTTAATCAGAATTAGATTTTTGCTTCTGGCGTTTTAAATCTTTGCGTTGACGTTTAATTTCGTCGAGCTGTTTTTCAAGACCCGCTTGCGCTGCTAACAATGCTTTTTCTTGCATCTCAAGCATTTCCTGCTCGTCATATTGCTCTAATTCGCCTGCCATTCTTACCAATTCGTCTTCAGCAATATCCATCTCGCGCTCGGCGCGCTCTGCCGCTTGTTGCATGGCACGTTCGAATTCATATTCAGCGCGTTCGCGCTGATGTTCTGCACGGCTTTCAGCTAATTCCATTTCGCGTTCCGAACGCTCTTGCTCATTTTCCGCACGTTCTATCTCACGCATCATTTCTTTCTCGGCCCGTTCAGCGTCGCGTTCTGCGCGTTCGCGTGCGCGCTCTGATCGATGCATCGCCTTTTCAGACTCACGGCGGGCATGATTCATCGTTTTACGCGCTTCCTTTTGGGCATTGACGATGGCGTCTTTTTCTTCCTTGGAAAGCCATTCCCAATTCTCGTGACCTTCATTTGTGCTATAGGCAAACGACCGTAACTCGACAGGATGTTCATCATTGCCATTGCTGAACTCAAGCTGAAAGCCTTCAAACTCTTTTAGTTCATTCCAATCGAGCTCATTAAATATTTTTGCTGCCTTTTCATTGAAGCCCTTCAATCGATAAGAAAATCTTTCGCTGACTGATTCAGGCGACGGTTTGACAATCGGTTCAGGATTAGCCTGGGCAAAAGGGGCAATCTCCAAATTAGGAACAATGATTGTCGGTGCGGAAATGGTAGACATGGAATTTGGTGTGGGTGTGACAAGTGGGGCTGGCGCTGCCATCGGCTTGGCAGCGAGAACAGGTGCCGGATTAATCGCAATACCATCTTGAATCACTTCGAAGTGAAGATGTGGTCCTGTCGATTTACCGGTTGAGCCAACCGTTCCGATAATTTCCCCATCGCCGACGGATTCGCCCTTTTTAACACGAAAGGAATCGAGATGAGCGTAGCGGGTTACTAGGCCATGACCATGATCGATCACAACAACATTCCCCCATGCCGATTGGCCTTTATATCTGTTCGTTGCGGCGATAACTTTCCCACTGCCAGCCGCGCGAATGGCCGTACCTTTTGCGGCTTTTATATCGACGCCTGTGTGTGCGCGCACCTCGTCACTAAGAACTTTGTTTCGCTCACCAAAAGGCATGGTAACCGTGCCTTTGAGTGGCACCGTTGGTAAGGCCTCTTCTGCCGGCTTTGGTGCAACAGCAAAGGCCGCTTGCGCGAAAGCAAGTATCGCAGCCGCCATGACGGTTAGAGCTAAACTAACTTTCTGCGGCATACTCAAAAATGAGTGTCGATGAGTATCAGATAAAATTGCATTCAATCGTTCACGCCTGGATCGTTTATCAAACGGTGTGAAAGATGGCACCAGATCATGACTGAGGCGCTGCGACGAACTGGCTGCAAATCGCAGACCCTGAACGAAGCATTGGGCATATTCTCGACGTTCAGCACCAGAGGTAATAACGAGAGCATCCGCGGCCTGTTCTGCAGCCAAGTTGGCGCAAGCGGCAATGCGCTGCATGAATGGATTAAACCAGAAAACGGCCCTTACGGCGGTGCACAGAGCGAACAAACAAGTGTCGCCACGTTTGATGTGTGCCATTTCATGAGCGCCCATTAAGATGGCGTCGTGCAAAGAAACCCGATCCAGGAGGTCCATTGGCATTAAAATGACAGGACGGAAAAACCCGTGCACGCAGACTGAGGATACTGCATCTGAATAGGCATAACGTGGCTCGCAATCGACACCGATACGTCGACGCCATTCTTCGAGCCCTACAAGCAGCTTAGGCTCATCGACGATGTCATATGCGTAGTGTACCCGATAGGAGAACCAAATCATTCGAATTAAGCCGAGCGTTAAGAATAATAAAAAGCCATAAAAATAAAGCACGGCGGCAGTTTCGAATATGGTCGAGAGTTCTAATGGTGGCGCGTGTGCTGCAATGGTCTCGACCGATACAGACGGTGCGATGCTCTCTGACGGTAAGGCCATTGGTGGTAATGGCGTACTTGTCCTCAACGATAATCCAAGCATGGCCGCTACAGGAGCAAATATAGCAGGTAGAGCCGAAACCGTTAGTGCGATTGGCCAAAGTTTATCGGCAAAGGCTTTATTGTTTTTCTGTGTAAGGTGTCCAGCGCCAATGAACACTAGGGGGGCCCAGATCATGGAGGCGAGGAGGCAAACGAAGAATGCTTCAATAATTGCGTTCATTACTTCTCCTCCTCATTTCGCAGCATGGCTTCCAGTTCTGTAAGTTCTTCTTCGCTCAACAATTTCGAATCTGAGAAAAATGCTGCAGCAGGAGCAGTGTCGAGTTCCATAACGCGTTTGGAAAAATCAGCGATCATCCGTCCGATAATTGCGACCTTCGAAACTTCCGCTTCGTAAATGTTGACGCCGTCGACGGGGTATTTAGCGATAAGGCCTTTTTCGAACATGCGTTCCAGAACGGTTCGGACCGTTGAGTATGACCAGCCAAATTCTTCAGCAATGCTATCGTGGATTTCTCGCGCATTGAGCTCTTTGGCGCGCCATAAGAGTTTTAGGATCGCGAGTTCTGGTTTGGTTGGATTTTCGGACTGGCGTTCGCCCATAGGTATCTCCCTACGCAATTGCGTGCGGATAGCGGTGACTGGCAGATTCTTGCCTTGCTACATTTGTGGCGATACTAGCGGAGTGTGACAGATGTCGCAAGGGCCAATCCGGTTATGGAGTGCGCGCATGAGCCGAAATGAGGTGCCTGTGCGGTAAACCGATTACCTGGGACCTTAGAATTCAGACAATACGGCTCTCAATCGCTCAAGGTCAGCTGGTTCTGACAATCTATGGTCGCCATTTTTTGTTAGCTGAATTTGGACATCTTGGCTTGCCAACAGTTCCGCATATTTGAGTGCATGCTGATACGGTACGGCGTCGTCCTTCATACCCTGCAGAATACGAACGGGGCATTCAATTGGAATGGGGTCAGTCATCACCAGTTGATGACGGCCGTCCTCAAATAGTTTTTTTGTGATGATTTCCGGTTCGTCGGCGAAGTCTGATGGCTGCTCCAGCCGGCCCGTTTGTAAAATTGTATTTCGTTGATCATCATCGAATGACGGCCACATTAGCAATTCAGTAAAGTCTGGTGCGGGTGCAATACAAACGATGCCAACTATTTTTTCGCGCCGTTGCTTTGCAAGCAATGTCGCAACCCACGCACCCATAGACGAACCCACTAGAATTTGAGGTCCAGTTGCCAAAGCGTCGAATGCAGCAATGGCGTCACCAGTCCACTCACCAATACACCCATCTTCGAATGCGCCGTCTGATTCGCCATGACCTGAATAATCGAACCGCAAAAATGCGCGCCCTTGCTCTTTTGCCCAATCGTCCAAAAAGCTAGCTTTTGTACCGAGCATGTCAGAGCGAAAGCCACCCAGCCATATAAGGCCAGGGCCCGTGCCATCCCGGCGTCGATAGGCGATGCGCCCATGGGGCCCGTCAAGAAATTCTGGTGTTGAACTCATGATTGTACCTTTTCTTCTGCGCGGACCAAAAAGAGTGTTTTTAACATACTTTTTCGTACTGAATCGTATTTTTTCGCATCAAAAAAAGTGAGTCAAAACAATAACTTATGCTTGTTTCGCATCTTTAAATCTCTATTTTCGTGGATGTCATCGAATACCCGATGTGTAGCTTTTTTGTAGACATTTTTTGGAGAACGAAATGAGAAAATCAGCCCTAGTTATCAACCTTAGAGATGAAGTGGAAAACGACCCTTTCACAAACGGCAATCAAAAATACCGTGAAGGGATTCCGAGCATCGCTTTCAACAAAACCACTCTCACGCAGTATCTGAAAAAGATTGAATCGGGCGCAATTAAACCCAGTTCGAAACGATTGGCGAAATGGACAGCAAACCCCCGAATCCATATTCGAGCCACAAAGGATGATTTGGTGTTTGTGGACTATGGACGCGTTGCGGGGAAAAGGGGCCCAACGGCGCGAACACTGGGCAGTTTCAAAGAATGGTCTAAACGGAAAAACTGGTTAGAAGAATTAAAGAGCGGAAAGTCGCTTGCTAAAATACTGAACCCCTCATTTATAATCGAAAAAGGTAAACCAGACGCGCAGCCCCTTGATGAGTCCAGCGAAACTATGGAAAATCTCTTGCCTCAATATTTTGCATCTGAGGCAATTAAGAAAAACAAATCCCGTAGAAATCAAATCAATATCATAAAAAACCATTTCTTAAGCGAGTTTGGCACTAGGCATGTTGCGTCAATTTCAAAGGCAGAGTTGGTTGCATGGCGTGACGCAACGGTAAAAGGCCAAAACAAATTTCAATTGAAAAAAACCAAAGAAGCCAAAAAACGGGGCAAAAAGTCTAGGCATACGGGCAGTATTGATGTTGCGAACAAGGCGTTATCAACCCTTTCGGGCGGAATAACTTATCTAGAAGATTCCGGTATTATCGAAACTGGCGTATTTCCCCGCATTAAAAAACTAGCCGACCCCAAGTCCCAACGGGAGCCATTACCGCCATTTCAACTACGTACTCTTTGGGAAGTCGCCGCAGAAATTAAAAACCAGCGAGTGGGTGACATTATCCGGCTTCTAATTCTCACCGGACAACGCAAAGATGCCATCGCGGGCCTAAAATGGTCGGATTTGAGTTTAGACAAGACAGGCCAGCCTTGGCTCACGGTCCCTACGGAGCGCTCAAAAGGCGGCCACGAATATAGCATTCCTATCTGTCAAAACGCTGTAAATATTTTGACTAAATACAATGATGGAGAAGACGGTTTAATATTTCCGACTCGTACGAGTTACGTCAAGCCAGATAGCCACCATAAAAGACAAGTTGATACTATCATGCGCCAAAAAATGGAAAGGGCAGGGCGGTTAGCTGACTATGATCCATCATGGAAGTTACACAACGTTAGAAAAAACATTCGAAACATTCTCAGTGCTAACGGAGTTACCGACCGTGTAGCCGAACTAATCACCGGCCATAAGCTGCAAGGCATTACAGGGTCGGAGCTAAGGTATTTAACGCGCAACTTTAATCCAGAAATGATTAGAGCCTCCAAAACTACCGCACCAATTATATACGAGCTTTGCGTCGGTGACTGGGAGTCTGTTATTGAAAAGAACATTGACCCAAAAGGTGCGCCACTGAGAGAAAATCTGCACAAATTAATTACCTAGTATTTATTCAGTGTAGTGATTATGTTATAATGCAGTGTGGTAAGGAAGCGCAATATCTCTCACCTTACCGCAAATCCAATGAGCGCCCTAGATGGCTTAGCTCCCCCCGCTTCACGGTCATAGCGGGGTTTTTTATAGCCCAATCTGATTCTCCGCGTACACTATTGCGAAAAAAAGGGCAGTTCCAAAGAGTAAGCGAAGCAAATTTAGAAAAGTATCCCTGAGAATTTGCCGAGTCCTTATAGCAATTTCATACAAAAAACCGTGTCCTATAATTTTAAGCAATAAAGACGACTTGGGGGGAACTTGTAAGCGTTCGCTCGCAAACCCGTCCTCTTGACCAACTTCCATGTCCCCATCAACATGATCCCATTTCCACCGGACCGGCTTATCTCGCCCTCTTCCAATTTCCCACAAAATCATATTCGTCACGAACAACAACCAAAAAGGGAATAGAGTAAATAAAAGAAAACTCCTTAAGATAAATTTCGGAAAGACTTCAGGTAGAAAAATTGCACTCACCCAAGAAATCTGTTTCTCCTGCTTAGCCCTGTACGCTTGGGCAAATAGAATTTCATAAAAGAAATTCCAAAATGCAATTCCCCCAATGACGTAAAGACTCAAAATGTCTTGTACAACCGAGGATAACGAAAACCATGGCGCAGGTGGCAACCACGTCAACCACTGGCCTACTAAGTTGATTAACCCCGTGAATGTCCAACCAAGCCCTGCGAAGGCGTAGTCACGCATCAAGCGGTAGACATCTAGGAAGCCGCCCGCAATGCCCTGCATGTAGGGAAACAACGGCCCTTGAAATGCACCATAAACCAGCGATGACAACGCCATAACACTGGCGAGTACGCCTAAGAAACCAAATGTTCGGCTAATCATAAAAACCCCACCCCTGCGCAACATTAGCAATTTATTCCGGAACAGGCAAAAATGTCTTTGGTGCTATTTTGCTAGAAAATCATGCTGTGTGACTGGTGTCAATTTCCACTCACTTTTTTCGCATTCTTTTTTCCGCGGTACCCTTTTACCTCTTGATTGAGCCGCTTCTTACCGTATTTATACGACCAAAGAATTATTAGTTGGTACAGGGATGAAATTAAATAGTTATTATAAAATTTGGAGCCTTTCAGAAGCATTCAGGAGCGGTCTCACGCCAATCAAAAACCGTGCTGACTATTATCGATTTTGCGAAAACGGTCACAAACACGGTCTCAAGCCGCCGCCAAACCTGTCTGCGGAAGGTTGCCACAAGACAGTTTATGCAGGGCACTGGATGGAGCTTGGAAAGGCAATGCAAAAGCGCGACTGCGCTTCACCCGAGTATCGAATGCCCACCGAAGAGGAGCAAATGGAAATAGCCATAAGTAACTTTGAAAACGAGGAAACAAAACGAAAGGAAGGATAAATACGATGCATGAACTCGATGCGCGCGCATCAACGGCGGAATCTGTAATTTCACAACTTGATGAAAGTCAAATGCGCAAACTACTAACTTCAATAATTAACTTCGCCTATGACCTACACACAAGTAAAAATTTCAAAGCAGCCCGTGAACTCCTTTCACGTATAAACAATGCAAATAAGGGAAACCAATAATGTCAGGGCGCTGTGAAACATCCCCTTTGCGTGAATTCGTTGACCAATGGGGACACCTGCCAATAAACATCTTGCCATGTGGTGGTCGTGACTGTGATTCAGGAAAATTACCCGTTACCCTCGGGTCACTTAAAGCCAACGGAGAGCCCAAACGCTTTAAATGGGACCATTCAATTTTCAAGGGACAAACCGAGAATACTAAGCGCAAGCTCGCCTACAAATGGCCAGAAGCCAATGTGGGAATTATATGCGGTAAAGTCAGTGGCATCACAGTGATTGACGTCGATGACCAAGCCGACATCGAAAAGGCTATACAAACTTTTGGGGCAACGCCCTTGATGGTGCAGACCGTAAAAGGAACCCACCTTTACTATCGATTCAATGGTGAAAAATCCGAGACACTTACAAAATACGGGTTAAGGGGCGAACTACAGGCCGATGGAAGGTACGTTATCGCGCCACCCAGCTTGCGGTATGATGTTGAGGGCAATTATCGCTTTGATCGTGGCGACTATTCGCATTTAAATAGATTGCCTAAACTAAAGTTGCCAAAGGCAAAGCAAGAAACGAAGGCAAAATACAGTGCCAATAATCCCGCGCCAGAAGGCTTTCGTACGAATCACATGTTCTTGAGCTTGAAAGACGAATTTCCCTATTGCGACAGTCTGGATGACTTAGAGGATAGAGCACTCACAATTCGCGAAAACGAAACGAAATATGATCTAGGTCATCCATTTACAGAAAAAGATGCAATCTCTCAGGCGCGAAGTGTTTGGGATAAAGGGCAAGCTGGCCACCTATTTTTCCGCGGTGATCCAAAAGGCTATATTTTGAGAAATGCCAGTGCGGTTGACTATTTATTTGATTTTTCGCTGCAAGATGAAAAAGGCAAGAAAACCTGCTCTAACATCGCATTTGCTGCTATGGCGTTATATATCAAGCTTGTTTCGCAGTGGAGTAGACGTGATCCATACGGCAATCCAGAGCGGTTCTACATATGCGCAAAGCCAATGGCCAATAAAACACTTGGGTGCTCAGAAAATACTATCCGCAAAGCGACTAAGCTATTGATTGACGCAGGAGCTATAATGCGGGTACACAAAGGTACAGGGCCGGGTAACCCTTCGGTATACGTATTTTCATAATGACAAAATTGTGACTGATATTATCCGTGTAATGACAATACTAATAATACTATATATATAACAGTATATAGCCAGATTAGCCCCAGCATAGCTTGGTGAGAAATTTTTCATAAATGCCCTTTTGTGTGGTCTGATTTCAAAAATTTCCAGCCAAAAAAAACCAATGCCCTTTGGACACTGGCGGGAACCGTCTATCGCCGCTTCGCCGCCTGTAGCAGCAAGCTGCCATTGGTTCCCTTTGGCTGAAGACGAAACATCACAGAGCCAACACAACCATTGCATTTTCACAAAAATTACTGTATAATGTTCGTATACGGATGGTAGCTGTTTCTTCTAAGTAATTATTTCCTGAGTGGCAGCAAGTGCTAAACGCCGTAGATTAAACTAATTCAGGCGTAGCTAGGTATTGATAGCAGTGTAGCTATTTTGGCTATAACTCATTGTTTTTATTTGAGCGCTCGTCACTCATCCTGAAAGGGTTTTAGGCGTTAGAGCTGAACCCGTGCCCTCAAAATTCCAAAACACCAGAGACGCGCCTCCGACCCATAGCGCTACTATGCTATTTAACAGTTTATGAGTTTTAAAAATGATTATTGATCAAAAAGATTCCAACCAAAAAGTCTTCCAAGTTACAGACGACCTCAACCAAATCACCGCAAGTGATTTTCGGGCTGGTTATGTACCACCAGAACTTGCTGTTTCAGACCATCCAGCCGTTTCTGCTGTTGCAACGCATATCAGCCGACCAAAGTTCATCATGGAAGGCCTGAAACGGTATGAGCGAGACCAGCGCGATTTTGACTTGGGCACGGAAGATACAAAACGCCACAGATTGCGAACGGTCGCCAATGCACATTGTGCCCCAGTACTGCACGAGATGAAAGAAGCTCTCAAGGTTGCTCAATCTAAGTTTGATCAATTGGAGGCAAAGCGAAAGCAGGCGTATGAGGCACCTAGAGTCGAAGTTGCGCAACGCCTTAATCAAATCAGAAACGAATTACAGTCGATGGATTCTGAGTCGCGTATACATCACATCGCGCGTGCATTGCGAGAAAACGACAACGACACCATCGCGGCTATTGCTGCCTATCCTCAAAACGAAAATGTTTGCCCCAAGGCCTATTATTGGCAGGCAAGCCACGCTCATGAGGCTAACCATATGGGGCCAGATTCTTTAGTCCATCAAGACCTTGTTGCAGCCATAAACGGTTTAGAACGCTCAATAGAGTCCTTCGAGGTTGAGGCCGCGTTTTTTGGGGCTGGTGAAAATGATGCAGGCGAGGCGATCTATAACGCCGCAATAAATGCAGACTTCGAAGGGGGCAACTAATGCGTACTAATAAGATCATTCAAAACGGAGACGAAGCCAAGATTGCGGCCTTAATCGGTGAGGGGCTTTCTCTTCGGGAATTAGAAGATTGCACGCCATATACTTTCGGAGAACTTAGAACATTTCGCTCGCATGTCCTTAACGAAAAAGCTGCGAAGTCACTGGAAGTTGAATCTGGTGATTTTGTTCAAGAACTCGTCAATCAAAATTGTCGCCTAAAGACTCTACTTCAAAACCACAAGCCGCGTGAAATCGAAACAACCCTCCGTATAGAGCAACGGCTAGGTGAAAACACAAAAGCATTAATCAGCCTACAGAAGGAAAAACTCTTAGAAGAACGCCAGAATGAAGAAAATGCAGAAAGCGCTCAAATTGGCGCGCTGGTCGCCAGTGTTCAAGCGGCCACTGAGGATTGCAAACAGTGCCGAAACTCCATCAGAGAGGCGCTGAAGCCCCTTATTGAGGCGAATACTCATGACACAGAGTAAGGACGGATATCAGGCACTGGATAGGGCACTACAGAGGGATTTCTTCTTTAAGCAAAACAATTTGGTACCACTTCGATTTCAATTGGATTTGATGGAATTGGAACACGATGATTATCTCATCTTATGCAGTAGGAGATCAGGTAAGACATTTTCAGCCGCAGCATTGGCGGCACATCGGGCGTTAAATTATCCGGGTACTGATGTGCTATTCTGTTCGCCGACCGAACAACAAGCTAGAGAAACCATTAGAATCTGTAAGAATTTGATAATCGGTGCTTCTTGTGGTGCTGAAATCAGAAACTTCTACAACCTAGAGATTCAGTGTAAGAATAATTCCCGCATTTTGGGGGTGCAAACACAGCGCCCAGACAATTTGCGCGGTAAGGGGGCCAATGTCATCATTTTTGACGAAGCGGCCACAATATCCAATGAAGCATTTCAAACTTTGCTTCCTGTGTTGTCGGCAACAGAAAGGCCAAAATTCATTGCGTTGACCACTGCTAAAGGCAAGTCAGGTTGGTTCTATGATTTGTGGACAGATGAAACAGAAGAGGCGGTTAAGATCAAACTGACTGCGCTTGAGACTCCGCATATTTCAAAAGAGTTTCTCGAAAAAGCAAAGAAACGCATGAGTCCGACAACTTTTGAAAGGGAATACTTGTGTGAGTTTGGAGCGTCTGAATCTAGCTTCATTCCACAGCAAATTATTGACGATACTTTTCAGCCATTGGGCAATCTGGCAAATCAGGAGGATGCATGGACATTTCGCGAGTCGTTCACCATAGCAATATAATAGACTTAGGCCCTGACTTTGATCTATTGCAGAATCCACCTGTGCAGTTTTCGTTTTTCATCGGAGTCGATATTGGTAAAGCGCAAGACTCAACTGTCATCACAACAATTCAACGGAAAGATGTGAACTTTAAAAAAGTAAAGTATACAGAATATAGTGTTCTCGATATTGTTAAGCTACCAAAAAAAGTAGACTTCGTAAAACAAGCACAACAAATTGCTGACTACTTAAGAAAAACAAACTTCAAAAATCATTCATATGAATGTTGCGTTGATGCTAGCGGTGTTGGTGCGCCTGTTTGTGATTTCATCAAGAGTGAACATCCGGACGTTAAGATAAGACCAATTCATATAGTTTCAGGCGAAGGCAAAAAATACAATCGTTACAGTAGAAACTATCTGATCAATATGGTTCGAAACTGGATGGGCAAATCCAACTTTAAAATATCATCTGACCTTGAAGAAGCTGATGAATTGAAGCGACAAATTGAAACGATTGAAGAAATCGAAACACAAGCGGGAAATATTCTCCTAAAGACTCAAACACAACATGACGATCATTTGATGAGCCTCGCGCTTGCTTTAATCGAGCTTAACATAAAAGACAGAATTAGAGGCGGCACAACCGATTACCTTTTTTCACACCTCTAAAGGGCTTTTACCATTTCTGGCAGTGCCTAAAACTGGCTTCAACGGCTGCTTTTCGCCAAGAGCGGCGCTCAATAATCATTTGCTTGCCATGCATACGAAAAAACCCCGCACAAATGGCGGGGCTTTAGACGGTGAAACACATCTTGTTTAGTTGGATGTATTCGACCGACTTGAGTTGATGCTTACGGTGCTCACAACCTCACCATAGTTGTCCATTAAGTCAGCCTTCATTTCAGCAAGGGCACTGTCAACGAGACTTTCATAAGCGTCACTGGACATTTCTGTCGCTGATGTCGTGAGGTCAAAAGACAATGCATATGTATATTGCGTGCCCGGTGTTTTCTCGGGGGCGATGTTAAAGTTGTTTGAACGCCCTGAATTGATACTAACGACCGAAACCTTTGGTGCTTCTTTCGGCGGTTTCTCGGCCTCAGATACTTCAGTCGGCTTTTTGAGTTTCTTTGGCTTCTTTTCATCCTCTGCGGAGGCGGTAACCCCAGCAAATAACAAGGCAACAGCAGAGGCCGTCAGTGTAAGTGCAATATGTTTTTTCATGTTCCATCCACCTTTCCTAGAT
>JAJFGD010000021.1 GCA_021776315.1 Hyphococcus sp.
GCGTCAGTAGCCATTCCATATGGTCGTGCATTCTCCCCTTGTGGGAACGCCCATTCATCGAATCTACTTGAGGACGGATTGAAAACGCCCAGAATGCCGCCGGCGTAATCGACATACCAAACCCTGCCATCAGTCGTAATCTCAAGGCGACGTGGTCGTGCCTCCTGGCGGGGCAATTCAAACTCACGCAATGCCATCGTTTCCGGGTCCATTTGCGCCAACTTGTTTGTTCCCAGAAGAACCACCCAGATTGAACCATTGGGTGCCATCTTGATTCCATATGGGCGTGAACGTTCTGTCTGTGACGCGATCAGATCAACTTTGCGATTTTCAATATTTAGGCGACCCATCATATTCGCACCTTGTAGCGTGAACCAAATGTGTTCTTCTGATTCATCAAAGATCAATGTGTGCGGGTCGCGCGCCGCTGGATCAGGCATGGGGATTTCCTCTACCTCATTCGAAACCGGATCGAACCGACCAATCAGCGCAGTACGATTTCCCGCATACCAAACAATGCCGTCAGACCCGACGATGAGATTGTGTGGTCCCGAGCCTTCTTTCATATCTATTTTCATGATTTCGCCGGTCTCAGCGTTCAGGTTGGCAAGGTAACCGGTACGCTGACCAACAAACCATATAGAAGATGCATTCTCAGCAAATGGATCACGCGGGCGTGACTCTTCATATGGCACTTCCCACTCGCGGATATCGACCGGTTCATTTGCGTGCGTCGCACCTGTAATCGCTACAATAACGCTTAGTACCACAACTGCGCATTTGGAAAAAACTTTACCCACATTACCCTCCAACTGGTTTGTGGGAACTTATCACGCGTCGCACGAAAATGAATGACGGCAGATGCCACAAACCCATTTTCGCGTTTAAATTTCCGTTAGAATCGTTGGGGCAAAAGTTTAACTGATGCGCTACTGACTAACGCCTGACCAGATTTTCATTCAAGACGTCACACGCCGTAGCCGACCAAAATGTTCGTCCCAACCGATATCGTGATCTGCCCCCATGGCGAATGCGTTATCCTCAACCTTTTCCCATCCTTCATGCACTAGGGTCAAAACCGTTCCGCCACGAACTTCTTCCAATGTCCACGTACACACCGTTTCCACCTCATTGAGATAAGGGTGCGTGAATGTATGAACGAGTTTTTCAGGAGATTTCATTTCAACGACCTTGCCCCAACACATGCGCTCGCCTTCTTTGCCAAGGCTGTTGGTCAGGAGCGCCCAATCACCGCCCTCCTGGAGATCGCTTTCTCCTTGATGAAACCAAAGGGCGAGTTTGTCTGCCTGGGTTAGAAATTTCCACACATGAGATGGCGGTGCTTTTAGATAAACGGTCTTCACAATGTTCAGGGTGGTCATGATGTCTCCTCCACGAGTGATTTAAGTTTCGCAAGCCGCTCATCCCAAAAGCGGTCGAAATGGTTGATCCAATCCGCGGCCGATTTCAGGGCGCGCGGATTCAGCGAATTAATACGTTCGCGCCCTTTTTCTTCGACGCTGACAAGCCCGCCCTCACGCAAGATCGCCAGGTGTTTAGCGACAGCAGGACGGGTCATCTCAAACTGGGCAGCGATCTCGGCGATCGGGCGTGAACCGTCTGCGAGCATTGAAACAATTTCGCGCCGCGTGGGGTCCGCGAGTGCCCGAAATACAGCTTGTGGGTCGTCTATTGATGGCATAAAGCAAAACCTTTTGGTTTCTCTTTATAGGAAACCAAAAGGTTTTATGTCAAGAGTGTTTCCACATGCTGCAAATCAGCACTTCCCCTTTGCGCAATCTTCGCATAAGACACCGCTTTAACCGACAATCGATTCTAATTTAGCGCGCACGCAGTGTTCAAAAACTGGTCACGTGCGCACTGCTGCGCGAGTAATTATGCCAAAACGCAATGACATCTCCTCAATCTTAATTATCGGCGCAGGGCCCATCGTGATTGGGCAAGCCTGTGAGTTTGATTATTCCGGTGTTCAGGCCGTGAAAGCCCTCAAAGAAGAAGGGTTTCGGGTCATCCTGGTCAACTCCAATCCGGCTACCATCATGACGGATCCGGAGCTTGCTGACGCCACCTATATCGAACCAATCACGCCAGAGTTTGTTGAGAAAGTTATCGCCCGCGAACGCCCTGATGCTTTGCTACCGACCATGGGGGGCCAAACCGCATTGAACTGCGCCCTCGATTTAGAACGTCTCGGCATTTTGGAAAAATACAATGTCGAAATGATCGGTGCTCGCGCCGACGTTATAGAAAAGGCTGAGGACCGCGAAAAATTCCGGACAGCCATGGATGCTATTGGCTTGGAAAACCCGCGTTCCGTCATCGCTTCTTCGCCCGCAATAAAAGATGAAAAGGGTGACATCACCGGATACGACCGCCCAAGCGGCGTCGCAGAGGCGATGAGACATATTGATGAAATTGGACTGCCCGCAATTATTCGCCCCGCTTTCACTCTTGGCGGTACAGGCGGCGGCATTGCTTACAATCGCGAGGAATACGAACATTTTGTCCGTTCCGGCATTGAAGCATCGCCGGTTGGGCAAGTTTTGATTGATGAAAGCCTGCTTGGTTGGAAAGAGTTTGAGATGGAAGTGGTCCGCG
Organism: Hyphococcus sp.; assembly: GCA_021776315.1. Taxonomy (GTDB): domain Bacteria; phylum Pseudomonadota; class Alphaproteobacteria; order Caulobacterales; family Parvularculaceae; genus Hyphococcus. Next base: position 2,620 of record JAJFGD010000021.1, read on the forward strand.
ATAAGGCGGACAATTGCGTCATCATTTGTTCAATTGAAAATGTTGATCCAATGGGCGTGCATACTGGCGACTCTATCACAGTTGCCCCTGCCCTAACCCTCACCGATAAAGAATTTCAAATCATGCGCAATGCATCTATCGCAGTGATGCGGGAGATCGGCGTAGAAACCGGCGGGTCAAATGTTCAGTTCGCGGTAAATCCAAAAAACGGCCGCCTGGTTGTCATTGAGATGAACCCGCGGGTTTCGCGATCATCAGCCCTTGCTTCCAAAGCAACTGGATTTCCGATCGCCCGTATCGCGGCGAAATTGGCGATCGGATACACGTTAGATGAACTCGACAATGACATAACGGGTGCAACACCTGCATCTTTTGAGCCGTCGATAGATTACGTTGTCACCAAAATTCCACGCTTTGCATTTGAAAAATTCCCTGGCGCTGAAACCAACCTATCAACGGCCATGAAGTCTGTTGGCGAAGCCATGGCCATCGGACGAACTTTCGCGGAATCTGCGCAGAAAGCATTACGATCACTGGAAACAGGGTTGGATGGTCTTGATCCGATAGAAATTCCAGGCCTCGGTGAAGGTGATGATGCCAATGCCTTCCGTGCCGCACTCGCGGCACCGACGCCAGACAGGCTGCGCATAGCAGCTCAAGCGTTCCGTCACGGCTTGCCGATCGAACAAGTGCGGATGATCACGCAATATGATCCTTGGTTTTTAGAACAGCTCGCAGCCATTGTGACTACCGAGCAAATGCTCGAGCGTGAAGGATTGCCAAGTGACCCTGATCGCCTTCGCGAAATTAAAGCCTTTGGTTTTTCCGATGCCCGATTAGCCCAACTGTGTGAAGCAACTCAAAGCGAGATTCGAAAGTTCCGGCTAGAACGCGGGGTAACACCAGTGTTCAAGCGGATAGATACATGCGCTGCGGAATTTGCGGCCAAGACACCCTATATGTATTCCACCTATGAGCCACCTTTTGGCGAAACACCTCGATGCGAATCCCAACCTTCAACCCGTAAGAAAGTCATCATTCTTGGTGGTGGTCCGAATCGTATCGGACAAGGAATTGAATTTGATTATTGCTGTTGTCACGCCGCATTCGCCTTAGCGGATATCGGTGTTGAATCAATCATGGTCAACTGTAACCCAGAGACAGTCTCCACAGATTATGACACATCTGATCGTCTCTATTTTGAACCATTGACTGCAGAAGATGTCCTGGAAATCGTCGACAAAGAACAAAGTAACGGCGAACTTCTGGGTGTTATTGTTCAATATGGCGGGCAAACGCCATTGAAACTTGCGGGCGTCCTGGATGCAGAAGGCATACCAATCCTTGGAACACCATATGATGCGATCGATCTCGCCGAAGATCGCGAACGCTTCCAACAACTCGTCAATAGACTGGGTCTGCGCCAACCGAAAAACGCAACGGCTTCTAGTCGTCAGTCTGCGCCAGAAATTGCTGAGAGTGTTGGCTATCCCTTGGTAACGCGGCCGTCATATGTATTGGGCGGACGGGCGATGGAAATCGTTCACGATATTGCGGGTCTCCAAAATTATCTCGCCACGGCACAAATCGCCATCAATGACGATGAGCCGCTTTTGCTTGACCAGTATTTGCAAAATGCCGTGGAAGTTGATGTTGACGCTATCTGCGATGGGCAAGACGTATTCATTGCCGGCGTCATGGAACATATTGAGGAAGCAGGTGTGCACTCTGGCGACAGCGCCTGTTCGTTACCGCCCTATACGTTGTCTGATGCAATCATCACTGAGCTAAAAACTCAGACAAAACAGCTAGCGCTTGCCCTTGGCGTCATTGGCTTGATGAATGTGCAATATGCTATCAAAGATGATGTCGTTTTTCTCCTAGAGGTAAATCCACGGGCGTCGCGAACAGCTCCATTTGTAGCGAAATCAATCGGCCTTCCCATTGCTCGTATCGCTGCCAAAGTCATGGCGGGGATGAAGATCGCCGAGCTTGGTCTCACTGAAAAAACTGTTTCTCATGTTTCCGTGAAGGAGGTTGTCTTTCCGTTTGCACGCTTTCCCGGTGTAGATACTGTGCTTGGCCCTGAGATGCGATCAACGGGCGAAGTCATGGGCATTGGGGCAAGGTTTGACACAGCGCGTGCGAAAAGTCTTATCGGTGCCGGCGCAAGTATTCCGCTTTCTGGTTGTGTTTTCATCTCCCTTAAGAATTCCGATAAGCCTGAGTTGGTCGCCGCAGCGAGCCAGTTATTAGAGATGGGCTTTAAGATTATGGCGACCGGTGGCACGGCTGACTATTTACAGCAAAAGGGATTGGACGTTTCTCGTGTAAACAAAGTGTTGGAAGGGCGACCCCATATTGTTGATGCACTGAAAAACGGTGAAATCCAATTGGTGTTTAACACGACCGAAGGCGCGCAATCAGTAAAAGATTCACGCTCTATTCGCACTACTGCATTGGCGCAAAAAATTCCATGTATTACGACTGCAGCCGGTGCACGTGCCTCCGTCAGAGCCATCGAGGCAATGAGCGCGGGCGATCTCGATGTCGCACCATTGCAATCATATTTTTCTGCAGATTAGCTTTGGATTGGATCTCACGATCCGATTGAGAGACGTTCAGAAATATATTTGTCTGATATTGAGGTGATTTTTGGTCTTCCAAGAAGCGTCAAAATATAGTTCTGACGCTCTAGAACTCCCTCTTTAAAGTCTTTTGTTTTGGAAAATTGGGCTGTGAACGCAACGTTGGTCGTACAATACTGTGATATTGCGCTGTAAACTTTTTTAACTGCATCAATCTGTGCGCTTTGGTTTGGTGCCGGATTTCGCTGCCGACGCAAACATTCTAATTCGGTAAAGCAATCCATTTCCACGGTTGCAAGCGCATACCGATACCAGTTCTCCGAATCCTCTATGATTGTCTCGAGGTTGAAATCCGCGTTTGTTTTGCCATTTGTTTCTTCACTAAAACGCCCAGAACAACAAAACTCTAAGAACTCCATGATTTTCGCAATGCCACCGGCACATGCCATACCATTTGGTGAAAGGAACACACCATTATCGTCCGCATAAGCATAGAGTGCTTCCGCAGAAATAGTATTGTTTTCTCTAATGGCCGGATCCGCCGTGATCATCATTTGTCGGCAAATCATAAAGACGCCTGAAATGAACTGAAAAAGGCTGGCTAATGTATCCGAAAGAACGGCATCCGATCGTGTCGGCGCGCCATGTCTATTCTTGTAGGCAACGATCCCAATACTCGAACGGGCGATGATATATAGGTCCCAAGTTCCCGGCATGGCGTCCGGCGCAGTTTTTCCGACTTTCTCCAAATGGAATTTTCGAACCGCACCAATAATTGGCAGTGCCATGTCGAAATGCTTCATAGCAATTCGGAGTGCTGAAATATTGATCGCACGCCCATAGCGCGACCCTTCATAATTGCAGGCGACTGTTTCTGCTGGAATTTGGTGATTCAACAAAAACGGCCTGGTGTTTGCTTCACCAAGCTGTCTCCCACTTTCCGAAAACAATGCTGAAACACCTGTCCACAACCCGTGCCGGAATTCCATCACGGGGGAATTCCATGGTTTAGGAACGATGGGGCGAATCATTTTCTTTATATTGGCGCGCATCAAATTCACTTAAAAAAGGGGGCGAATCAAAATCGCTTTTAAATATCATTACTTAATTCGTTTGAGCAATCGACCGAGTATCTATAATAATTATGGCGTCGCCGCATCGAATAAGGTAAGGGCGCAGTAATGCCAATATCTGCACCCGCAAGTTCGAAGCCATGTAAGGCCGAAATTCCTACCTGGAATTGTACCGACCTGGACCTTGAATCCGCTCAAGCCCTTGTTCCTGCTTGGTCCGATTTGGCGCTGAATGCCATAGAAAAGAACGTTTTCTATTTTCCCTGGTTCATCATTCCTTCATTGCCACTGCTGGAAAAACAGCAGCCAAAAGTTGTGACCGTGCATCATGCCAATCAGCTGATTGGCTTATTTTTGGTTCATAATGATGTTGGTTATGCAAATATGCCAATTCCATTTTACCGAACTACCATTCACCTACATCAGTTTCTTGGTACGCCCCTGGTACGTACTGGCTATGCAGACCAATTTGCAGCAGGCGTTTGTGCATTTCTTGATGCGGCACCTAAAGAACGTAGTTTTCTCTTGCTGACCCACCAAACTGGCGATAGCGATTTAACCCGGGCTTTAGAATGTCTTTGCAAACATCAGAGCAGACAATTTGTTGAAGTTGATCGCGTCCAACGCGCAGCAATCGGGCCGCTGACAGGCGACGGCACCCCGCCAGACAAACATCTCAGCTCAAACCGAAAGAAAAGCCTAAGCAGAAAACTGAAAAACTTAATCGCTCAAGGGGACGTTTGCGTTGAAAAACTTACTCATGAAGGCGAGATCGACGTTTGGCTGGAAGGTTTTTTTGCTATAGAAAACGCTGGTTGGAAGGGCGAACAAAAAACATCAATTTTATCGAGCGCAAACGACACTGCCCTTTATCGCGACATGGTCTCGGCCGCATTTACAAATGGGTCGTTAAATTTCTTCCGCATGAAGTTAGATGGAAAACCAATTGCCTATACGCTGGATATTTCCGGTCCTCCGTACACTTATTGTTTGAAAACTAGTTTTGATCCCGCTTTCAAAAAATATTCGCCGGGTATTTTGATGGAATTTGAAACTCTGAAATATTACGCACAACACCGTCAATATGGCCTTGTCGATTCATGTTCTGATCCGGCAAACACAGTTCTGAATGAGCTCTGGCCCAATCAAAAATCGATTGTCACAATCGCAATTGGGCGTAGAGGGCTTGTCTACAAAATTATATTTTGGGGTAGCTATGTGCTTAAGGAAAAACTGAAGTCTTTAATCAGGGGCGCTTCAAAACCCTAAAAAGACAAAATTCCAAACAATGTTTGATTATGTGGTGCCATGCGTTAGCAGGGTCAATCTTCCGGCAGGAACTAGCCCTGTAGCGTGGCTCTCTAAATCGTGATCAAACACTCAAACCATTCCGAGCATGAAAGCGTCAAAAAACCATCCATTGACGAATTCTCAAATGCCGATTTTGGCGGTCTCTTGGCCCCTTTTTCAGTAGTGAAAAGCGAGGCAAATCGGCACCGTTTGAGAACCGTTTTTAGGTCCGGTGATGTGGCGGCCGCAACATTTAAAACATTGTAATCCTTACGATTTGCAGATCGGAGCTGAAGGATTTTTGGCCCGCGGTCTTGAAGTTCAGACGGTCAACGCGTATTTTACGGCATGAGCCATAAGCGACGGTCGCGGCGATCCCGCCCGGCCGCGCTATTTTTTTCGCTCCGATTCGAGGGGTGTATGGCTGGAATTAGGATAGAAAGGGCGGAACATGGAAAAGTTCCCAATGACCGTCGGTGGCTACGAAAAGCTCGAAGCAGACCTGAAAATTTTGAAAAATGAAGAGCGCCCTGCGGTGATTCAAGCAATCGCCGAAGCACGCGCGCATGGGGATCTTTCAGAGAACGCTGAATATCATGCCGCCAAAGATCGACAGGGTTGGATCGAAAGCCAAATTGTTGATCTGGAAGACAAGTTTACCCGTGCTCAAGTCATTGATGTCGCAAAACTCGATGGCGATACGGTGAAGTTCGGGGCAACTATCACCCTTATCGACGAAGATACTGAAGAAGAAAAAACCTGGCAGATCGTCGGCGATCTCGAAGCTGATGTGAAAAAAAGCAAGATTTCAATTTCATCACCAATCGCCCGTGCCGTTATCGGCAAGGAACTTGGCGACAGTGTTGAGGTCGCAGCCCCAGGTGGCGTGCGTTCATTCGAAATTTCGAAGGTTCAATACAAGTAAGGTCGTGGCGCCATAAAACAGTGTCGCCACAGCCATCGCTTAATCTTCACCAATCATTTCTTTGACGATAGCGGCAAGCCCCACTTGGCGTCGCCTCTTCAGACGTTCGGCGAACAAGATTGAGCGCAGAAGTTTTTCCGACTCGTCCAAATCATAATTAACAATGACATAGTGATATTCGGCCCAATGAGATATCTCGGCGTCAGCCTTCATCATGCGTTTCTGAACGACATCTTCGGGGTCTTGCGCTCGTTTGCGCAGCCGGCGTTCCAATTCCTCGCGCGATGGCGGTAGGATGAAGACTTTGACGACGTCCTCCCCAACTGCTTCATCAAGTTGCTGCGCACCTTGCCAATCGATATCGAACAAAACATCTTTGCCCTGGCTCAATGTATCCTGAACCAAGCGTGTCGGTGTGCCGTAAAAATGGCCGAACACATTTGCCCATTCGAGAAATTCGCCATTGTCGCGCATCCGAATGAATTCGTCCTCAGAAACGAAGAAATAATCTTTCCCATGCGCTTCGCCGGGACGGCGCTTTCGCGTCGTCACCGAAATCGAGAGAACGATTTCACCATCTTTTGTCAGAATACGGTCGGCAAGCGTTGTCTTTCCAGCACCAGAGGGGCTCGAAAGAATAAACATCAGACCCCGCCGAGCCACCTTGAGATCGCCACCGATCATCGTATTTCCCTACTCAATATTTTGCACTTGTTCACGCAACTGATCGATTACTTTTTTGAGATCAAGCCCAATTCGCTTCAACGTCATATCCGATGCTTTCGAACACAAAGTGTTGGCTTCTCGATTAAGTTCTTGCGTCAAGAAATCTAGCTGGCGACCGACCGGTTCTTTACTTTTCAAATGAACACGGCCCGCAGCAATATGTGAAGAAAGGCGGTCCAATTCCTCTCGAACATCTGCTTTGACCGCCAACAACGCGGCTTCTTGCGCCAAGCGTTCTTCTGGCAGTTCCGCACCGGTTAATAAGTCAGAGAGTTGCGCTGATATTTTTGAGCGCAGTGCCTCTGGTGCTGCAGCTGCCGATTTTGCCGCTGCCGTACAAAGACGTTCTATTTCATCAAATTGAGCGGTGAGCACTTCTGCCATCGCACGGCCCTCGGCCGCTCGCGAAGCAGCAAGCGCTTCAACAGCCTCGCTAAAACTATTTAGCAATGAAGTCATCAATGCTTTTCGTTCATCTTCGCTTTCGACGGCATCGGCGATCTCCATCACACCGCGCAACGCCAGGATCGTTTCTGCTTGTGGCAGGTCACATTTTATTCGCGAGCGAACTGTTTCTACGGCCTCGATAGCCGTGTTAAGGGCGGTCTCATTTACTTGGTAATGCTGCTCCGCCGCATCGCTACGCAAAGCCAGATTTGCATTAACCGACCCGCGTTTCAGGACGCCTTGCAATGATTTGCGTAGTAATGGCTCAAGGCTGTCAAAGCCCTGTGGCATCCGGCTTCGCAATTCCAATCCACGGCCATTGACGCTTTTCAGTTCCCAAGTCCAAGAGCGAGTTCCATGGACACCTTCTACTCGCGCAAACCCTGTCATCGAGAAAATTGTTGGAGACACTATCCGTCCTGTCTTCGTTCGCGTTCAATTCGGCGCCACGCAGCCACATTCCGTTCATGATCACGCAGCGTCGCTGCAAAAGCATGACCGCCTGTACCATCCGCAACGAAAAATAAATCTTCCGTTTCAGCCGGATTTAACACCGCCGAAATCGCCGCTTTACCAGGGTTGCCAATCGGCGTCGGCGGTAGCCCGCGGATGATGTAGGTATTGTATGGTGTTTCGCCACGTAATTCGCTTTGACGCAAGCCGCGTCCCAAAGGTTCGCCTTCGGTCAGACCATAAATTATCGTTGGATCAGACTCTAGCCGCATGTTTCGCCTAAGCCGATTCACAAACACAGAAGCGATGCGTTCGCGCTCAGCCGCCACACCGGTTTCCTTTTCAACGATAGAAGCGAGGATTAGGGCGTCTTCAGGCGTTGAAAAAGGAAGTTCGATTGCGCGGTTTGGCCATATCTCGTCAATAAAAGCGTTTTGTGCTTTCATCATTCTACGGATGACATCATCGCGAGACTCGCCGCGCGTATATGCATATGTCTCCGGCAGTAACTGCCCCTCGCCTGGTTCAACCGTAATCTCGCCAGTCAAAACTGCCTCGGCAGCAACAATTCTCAAAATTTGCGCTGTCGTCAGTCCTTCTGGGGCTGTGACGTAATGAAGAATGCTTTTCCCTTCGATAAGAATATCGATAATCTGCATGACACTGGCGCGTCGCGGAATTTCATATTCGCCAGCTTTCAAATTATTCTGCACGCCGCGTAATCGCACCACGAGGGTAAAAAGCTCCGGATAGCGAATGGCATTTGCATCCACCAATTCCTCGGCAATTGTCGAAACAGCACTTCCAGGCTTCAACATGACAATTGTCGCCGCATCCGCAGGGCCAGGATTATTCGCCTCACGATAAGCTAAATAACCACCCGCCCCCAATGACAGTGAAGCGAGGAGTGCCAATCCTGCCAAGAACAATATGAATGATTTCACAGCCCCGCCGCGTTGGCGTGCAATCACCCGAGAATTTAAATCACTTACGCCCATTTCGCCTCCGCCCCGTTTAAGGCTCCTTTTGACGACACTTTAGCCGTCAACGCGCTTCATCACCAGAGAGGCGTTTGTACCACCAAAACCAAAGGAATTTGAAAGCGCTACGTTGATTGGCGTATTGACCGCTTTATTTGGCGCGAGATTAATCGGCGTTGCAACCGATGGATTTTCGAGGTTGAGCGTGGGCGGTGCAACATTGTCTCGGATCGCGAGGAGGCTGAATATAGCCTCGATGGCGCCCGCTGCTCCCAAGAGATGGCCAACTGATGATTTCGTCGACGACATAACAAGGCCTTCGGCACTATCACCAAAAAGGCGTTCCACGGCACGCAATTCAATTTCATCGCCGCGCGGGGTCGAAGTCCCGTGGGCGTTGATATAATCGATATCGCCTGCATTTAAGCCAGCGCGCTTTAATGCCATAGCCATAGCCCGGAACCCGCCATCACCATCCTCAGACGGCGCCGTTATGTGATAAGCATCACCCGACAATCCATATCCGACGACCTCACCATAAATCCGAGCACCGCGAGCCTTTGCGCGTTCGTATTCCTCGAGCACGACAAAACCAGACCCCTCACCCATTAAGAAACCGTCCCGGTCTGAATCATAAGGACGTGACGCTTTTTCTGGTGTGTCGTTGAAATGTGTTGTCAGGGCTTTACAAGCCGAAAAGCCGGCAATGCCGAGCCGGCAAATTGCAGCCTCTGCTCCGCCAGCAACCATGACATCAGCGTCATCCAATGCAATCAAACGTGCCGCATCACCAATTGCATGAGCGCCTGATGAACACGCAGTTACGACCGCATGGTTTGGACCTTTTAAGCCGAGTCGGATCGAAACCTGTCCAGACACAAGGTTGATAAGATTACCCGTGATAAAAAACGGCGAAACGCGTCGCGGTCCTTTTTCGTTCAGCTGCAGGACTTCACGGGAAATGCCATCAAGACCGCCGATCCCTGAACCGGTCATAACACCGGCACGTTCGCGCTCAGTGTCGGTTTTTAAATCAAGACCTGCATCGTCATAGGCCATCTGAGCTGCGGCAATACCGTAGACGATGAACTCACTCATCCGACGCTGTTCACGCGGCTCCACCCAATCGTCGGCGTTAAAAGCTGCGTCGCCTGCGACAGCACCACCGCCTCTTCCATCACTTTTCGGAACTGACGCCGCGATGCGACATGTCAAATCTGAAGCGTCAAATTGTTCAATCGGTCCCGCGCCGGACTCACCATTCAACAGTCGACGCCAAACCGCATCGGCTCCATATCCAAGCGGCGAAACAAGCCCCAATCCGGTAACCACTACACGACGCATGACTTATCCCCCGTTAACGGATGGAGTGAATTTGTGACGCACTTTCACGGCCGCCTTGGAAGGCAGCCGCAAGCACCACAATCGCAATTCCGTCGCTATGATTGAGCGATCGGATCAGCCTTTTTGTTCTTGGATGAACTTGATGGCATCGCCAACAGACTGAATGGTCTCGGCCGCATCATCTGGAATCTCGACGTCAAATTCTTCTTCGAACGCCATAACCAGTTCTACAATGTCTAGGCTGTCTGCGCCGAGATCGTCAATGAAGCTCGCCTTTGGCTCCACTTTCGCAGGGTCAACATCGAGGTGCTCGACAACAATTTTCTTTACGCGTTCTGCAAGATCAGACATCCAAGGCTCCTTATTAGAATTTTTATTTCGTTTAGCAGTGCGGGCCAATAAACCCGGAAAAACCGAATTCGGGCGAATTACGGCAAATTGAGCCATGTTGCAACGCCAAAGGCGGTCACAGCTCTTAGAATACCTGTTTAAGGCATCGCCATACCGCCATTCACGTGGATTGTTTGGCCGGTGACGTAATTAGCCTCCTGCGAGGAGAGATAAACCGCCGCACTGGCAATATCATCGCTTTCGCCCATTTTCCCAGCTGGAATCTTGCCCAGGATCGCTTCCTGCTGCTTTTCGTTGAGGTCGCTCGTCATGGCCGTCGCAATAAAGCCTGGCGCAATGCAATTGACGGTGACATTTCGGCTCGCCACCTCCTGCGCCAGTGATTTTGACATACCAATCATCCCAGCTTTTGATGCCGCGTAGTTCGCCTGTCCGGCATTGCCGGTCACCCCGACAACCGACGTGACGCCAATAATTCGTCCATATCGTTGCTTTGTCATACCCCGAAGCGACGCTTTCGCCAGTCGGAAATACGCCGTCAGATTGATTTTCACGACTTCATCCCACATGTCGGGCTTCATCATCATCATCAGCATATCGCGCGTTACACCGGCATTTGAGACTAATATGTCCAAGCCGCCCATGGCCTCACTTGCCTGTTTTGGCAATGCATCCACTGCATCAAGGTCTGAAAGGTTGCACGGAACAACATGTACACGTTCTTTCAGATCACTGGCTAAATCCTCAAGCTTTTCAGCTCTGGTCCCTGAGATCGCAACGCTTGCTCCCTGCGCGTGCAGCGCCTGCGCCACCGCACCACCAATTCCGCCTGTTGCACCTGTTACAAGCGCCTTTTTACCGGTTAGATCAAACACTGCCTTCTCCCAATCAATTGTTGCATTGGCATACTCAAAAACCACTCAACGGTTCAACCCAAAGCCCATGAGGATGCGCACGTAAAAGCCGCCGACTTTCGCCACTTGGCCAAATTTGAAGGTCCAAAAAGAACTCAAATGAGCCATCAATGACCTCTGGCTCAAATTTCAGCCATGCCAATGGTGTATCCGGTGTAGCTGACTGACCGGCACTAACTATCATGTTTTCGAATGCCGCAAGGTCGTCATTACTCAGGTAGGGAGCAAATACAGAATGGTAAAAAACACTCGCACCGTCCTTCGGTCGTGATCTCAGTTTTGAGCGCACCCATGAAAGTGCGTCCATTTTATCAAGCTGGGGATTGATCGCGATCACTGCCCATGCTGACCGGTCAAATAAAGCACGCCGTCCAATATCTTCGGGCCAGATGAAAGAACGCATTCTCAATAATGTGTCAGGATCCGCTATATCCAATGGATTGAGATCGCACCCCTGGCGTTCCGCCACAGAAATCTCGGACTTCAATTTTGCACTTAGATCACCTTTGATCGCCGTCCTGATAGTTGTATCACCGGCACCCCATTTGAACGCACCGAAATCATAATGAAATTGATCCCAACACAACAGCATGCCGGCGCTGGCCCCGACTTCATAAAGATTGATTGGTTGCGTTGTTTGCTTTGCGATTTCTGAAAACCCAAACAACAAAGCCCCAGCGCGATTAATTTCGTTCGTCTGAGGCGCACTGGCGACATAAGCTTCAAATGTTTTGCGTTCGTTTTCAATGAGAGGACGGATCGCCTTCTGCAACGTTGCAGGATCAGGAATAGTTTCTGGCTTTGAATAAAGTTGCTCAAGTGCGCCAGCGCGTTCCTGCAATACGAGAGCATGAAGTGCACCCGCAATGCGCAGAGCCAATGCTCCCTTATGTGGATCACCCTCATACCCTTCAATGAGTGACCAAAAAGGTGCATAGTTGTCTTCCAGCAGATCACCCGATGCAGCCAGAACGCTCGCCGTGAAGGCAGCGTCTCGCGCCTGGCAAAAATCAGTCTGTCGACGAAACGCCGCGATGAGTTCCGAACGGCGCTCCTTTGTAAGATCTGCGCTCATACGCCCGAAAACATGTTGATATCCTCAGGTTCACCAACATTAGAAACGGATGTGCCTTTAGCGATACGTTTGATGAGACCACTCAATACCTTACCAGAGCCGACCTCGACAAAGTCATCACACCCCTCTTGGGCCATCAGTTGTGCACTCTCGGTCCATCTCACGCGACCAGTGACCTGTTGAACGAGCAAATTGCGGATTTCATCTGGCGACGTGGTTGGCTTTGCGGTCACATTTGCAACCAATGCCGTTACCGGAACATTAATCACTGCATCGCTTAACGCTGCCGCCATTCGATCCGCTGCGGGTTGCATCAATGAAGAATGAAATGGCGCTGAAACAGGCAATAGTTTCGCGAGCTTAGCCCCAAACTCTTTAGCATTTGCACAAACAGCTTCGACTGCTGCTTTTTCTCCCGAAATAACTACCTGCCCAGGGGCATTATCATTGGCGATTTCACAGACACCGCCAGCAGCGGATCCGTCGATCGCCTTTTGCGCGGCCGCCAAATCTACGCCGATGAGCGCGGCCATTGCGCCTTCGCCAACAGGGACCGCCGCCTGCATCGCCTCGCCACGAATGCGCAACAGCCGCGCAGTATCAGAGAGGCTTATCGCCCTTGCAGCGCAAAGCGCCGAATATTCGCCTAAAGAATGCCCAGCGACAAACTTGGCGTCTTCAACCTTCACTCCAGCTTCCGCTTCAAGCACCCGAAATGTTGCCATCGAATGTGCCATCAACGCTGGTTGCGCGTTCGCAGTCAGGGTTAGTTCCTCCATGGGGCCGTCGCGCATCAATTCGGATAGCTTTTGACCTAACGCATCATCGACCTCGTCAAAGACCTCGCGTGCGACTGGAAAAGTATCACTGAGTACTGCCCCCATCCCAACCGACTGACTGCCTTGCCCCGGAAACAAAAAAGCGCGCGCCATAAATCTTCCTCCAAAAACGATGGCCCGCCTTAGCCTTCACAAACTGTGAGGGCAAGCTGGCGGTCTCAGTGGCCTATTTTCGGCGTTCTTTCTTTTTGCCGCAATGGCCGGGCACTGTTATCAGCATGACAGATAATGCCATGACAGAACAAAAACCGATTAGAATTGCGACGATTTCGGACAATTCAGACCCTGATTGGGTTTGGATACGCGACCTAATTGATACAGATTTTGAGATCGATGGTCGCGCACTGGCTTGGGAAAGTTTTTCCACAGCTTCGGCCCCGCATGCTAAGCGCGATTTGACTTCAGGGGGCATGCGACGATTTCAAAGTCTCGCACGATATCGCGGTGCCAAAAGGCTCGCCAAGGCCGCCGCCAGGAAGCCCTTTGACGTGATCGTCTCCCACGGCCCTCTGACGACCGCTTGGACAGAATTTGCGCTTGGCGACGCAAAAGGTAGTGCACGACACCTCGCTTTTTCTTTTAATTTCACCGATTTACCGGTTGGTCTTCGACGTTCACTGCTGGTGCGTGCATTCAGAACCATCGATAAATTTGCAGTCTTTACCGATGATGAGCAAAGCCTGTACGCAAGCTGGCTGGGTATCGACCACGAAAAATTATTGCGTGCACCGTGGGGTGTGGCCCCACCGCTAGCAGCTTCGCCAGCTCGTGAAATTGCCGGGCACTATGTTGCTGCACTTGGTGGTGAGGCACGTGATTACCAAACCTTATGTGCCGCTGCCAAATTGTGTCCGGACACCCAATTTGTGGTCGTGGCGAGGCCCCATAATTTCCAGGGTTTAGACGTACCGCCAAATCTTGACGTCTTGTTTGATCTGCCATTTAAACGCGCTTGGGCCATAATTTGGCACGCCAATGCAGCCCTTATCCCCTTGCGGAGCCGTGAAACGCCTTGTGGGCTGGTCACGCTAGTCGGTGCGATGCATCTCGGCAAAGCTCAGATAGCCACAGCGGCGAAGGGGATATCTGACTACGTCAAAGATGGTGAAAACGGCCTTTTGATCCCGCCAAATGATGCCAAAGCCCTTGCTGCCGCAGTCGATCAGCTGTCTGAGGAACCGGGTCTCGCCGCCCAGCTCGGTAAAAATGCGAAGGCTTTCGCCCAAAGCCAATGCAGTGAAGCGCAAACGGTTGCGTTTTTTGAAGACCTAATGAGGCTATGGTTCAGCAAATAAACCCTTTTTCGCGCTTGCAAACCTATCCGCCTTGGGGTAATTCCCGGCCCTTCACGAGCGATGGTCGCGGGCGCGCCGCCCTGAAAATAGTCGGCGTTTAAGGGATGGTCCCTTAGTCTAGCGAGCCATAGGCCCGATTACAGCGCCCAGCCTGGCTGTTTTTGGATCTCCGTCGCCACATCAGGAGCTGGCTACATGCCACTATACGAACACGTATTTATTGCGCGCCAGGATATTTCCCCAGCGCAAGTTGAAGGCCTTACCGAAACGCTTGCTAAAATCGTTACAGACAATGGCGGCAAAATCGAAAAGTCCGAATATTGGGGCCTTCGCAACCTTCAATACAAGATCAACAAAAACCGCAAAGGCCACTACAGCCTTTTCAATATTGATGGCCCAGCAGTGGCCGTTCAAGAGCTTGAGCGACAGCAAAAGATCAATGAAGACATTTTGCGCGCGCTCACTTTACGCGTCGAAACCCTCGACGAAGAACCTTCACCTGTTTTGAGCCGCCGCGATCGCAGCGAAAAACCGCGCCGCTAGAAAAAAGGAATATATATCATGGCAAAACCATTTTTCCGGCGCCGCAAAACCTGCCCATTTTCAGGTGAAAACGCGCCTTCAATCGACTATAAAGATCCGAAATTGCTGCAACGCTACGTTTCTGAGCGCGGCAAAATCGTTCCATCGCGGATTTCCGCTGTTTCACAAAAGAAACAACGCGAGCTTGCACGCGCCATTAAACGCGCACGCTTCCTCGCCTTGCTTCCATACGCTTCGGAGTAATCGACATGGACGTAATTCTACTTGAACGGGTCGAAAACCTTGGGCAAATGGGCGACGTCGTCGATGTGCGCCCAGGATATGCACGCAACTTCTTGTTGCCACAGAAAAAAGCCCTACGGGCTAATGAAACCAACAAAAAGGTTTTTGAAACCCAACGTGCAGATCTTGAAGCACGCAACCTTGAACGCAAATCCGAAGCCGCAGCGGCTGCTGAACGCATCGACGGCAAATCCTTTGTGGTTATCCGCCAATCGTCAGAAATGGGCGTTCTATATGGCTCCGTTTCTACACGTGATATTGCTCAAACCGCTTCAGCTGACGGTGTTCACATTGAACGCAGTCAGGTGCGCCTTGAAAAGCCACTGAAAATGCTCGGCGTTTTTCCGGTACGGATTGTTTTGCACCCAGAAGTCGATGCACGCATCGAAGTCAACATTGCCCGTTCCGAAGACGAAGCGGAACGCCAAGCACGTGGTGAAAACGTTCTGGCACGCCCTGGTGACGAGGCCGACGAAGTCGAAAAAGAAGCCAGTGACGACACGCCTGAGTTCTTTGACGAGGAAGCACAAGCAGCCGTTGCCTCTGAAGACGGCGACGAAGAGGCAATCGACGAAAACGCTTAAACTTTGTCTAATCCGCTATTTTGTTTTTTTTCAAAATATGCGGGGAAAATTAAAACACCGACTGGCTTTCCAGTCGGTGTTTTTTTTGGTCTAAACACTGGATGGCGGATGGCGCAGACACAACCAACATTTCTAATCAGGGTACGGAAGAAAAGCTTCCGGTCTCGCTTGACGCAGAACAAGCGATCCTTGGTGCGATCCTTTTCGATAACGAAATATTTTATCGCGCCGCAGCGTTTTTAAAAGGCGAGCATTTTTTTGATCCAATCCACCGGATGATCTTTGAAGCCGTTGCTGATTTGGTCAGCAGCGGACGCCTCGCCTCACCTGTTTCGCTGGATACATTTTTAGCAAGCTCCTCTGGCTATGCCGATGCTGGCGGAAAAAAATACCTTGAAAAACTCGCTGCCAATGTCCCCTCGACGGCTGGCGCGGTCGACTATGCGCGTATCATCTTTGATCTATCCGTTTGCCGAGGCTTGATGTCAATCGGATCAGAAATGGTCGACCGCGCGAAAGTATCGACGCTAGACGATCACCCGTCTCGACAATTGGAAGATGCCGAGCAAGCGCTCTACTCCCTCGCCGAGACTGGCAAATATGGCGGAGGCTTTAAAACCTTTCGGTCAGCGATTACCGATGCCATTGAAATTGCAAATGCAGCCGTCAAACGCGATGGCGGGCTCGCCGGTGTGGCGTCAGGTCTACGTGACCTTGATCGGATGATGGGCGGATTGCACCCATCTGATTTGATTATTCTCGCCGGCCGACCGTCAATGGGTAAGACATCTCTCGCAACCAACATCGCTGTTAACGCTGCCAAGGCCTATCGCACAGAAAAACAACCTGACGGCACGACCAAAACCGTTGAAGGTGCGATTGTTGGCTTGTTCTCATTGGAAATGTCGGCTGAACAGCTAGCAACGAGGATCATTTCTGAGACCGCCCGTGTACCCTCTGAGAAAATCCGGCGGGGTGAGGTCGATCAAGAGCAATTCGACCAAATTTATCATGCCTCTCGCGAACTCGAAAAACTCCCGCTGCATATAGATGATACTGGCGGTATCTCCATTGCCCAGCTTGCAGCCCGCGCACGGCGATTGAAACGTCAGCATGGCCTAAACTTAATC
>JAJFGD010000201.1 GCA_021776315.1 Hyphococcus sp.
TGGCTGGGGCATCGATATGGAAGGTGAAGTCGCCATTATCACGGGCGATGTACCTATGGGCGTAAGCGCTGAAGAAGCAGGCAATTATATTCGCCTTGTTATGTTGGTGAATGATGTATCTCTGCGTGGTTTGATCCCGGGCGAGCTTGCCAAAGGGTTCGGGTTCTTCCAGTCAAAGCCTTCATCCGCATTCACACCTTGTGCTGTCACGCCGGATGAGTTGGGTGACGCATGGAATGGTGGTGCCATCCACCTACCATTGTTGGTGCGTTATAACGGCCAGCCATTTGGCCAGGCAAATGCAGGGAAGGATTTGACCTTCAATTTCCCACAATTGATTGCGCATGCCGCGAAATCGCGCCCACTTTGTGCAGGTACGATTATTGGTTCAGGGACGGTCTCGAACAAATTGGACGATGGTCCCGGTAAGGCTATTGTTGATGGCGGTGATGGTTATTCCTGCATCGCCGAAATTCGCATGATTGAAACCATCCAAGACGGTGCCGCCAAAACGCCATTCATGAAATTCGGCGATACGGTTGAAGTCAAAATGAAAGACAAAGATGGTCACTGCATTTTCGGCAGTATCGAACAGAAGGTCTCAAAATACGAGAAATAACGTCTCATTGAATGGTAACTATGAGGATTCTTGAGGTTTTTTAGAAAATCTTGAGAAGCCATTGTCGGAAAATGGTGCTAGGAACGCCGCAATGGAAGAGCAAAAGGCGTTCAGTTGATCATGATCAAGGGTTGCGTTGTAAGTGTTGTTGGATCGTGGGCGGCCCTTGGCTTCGTTTCTTTTGCTTCTGCACAAGAAGATACCATCATCGTCACGGCAGAACGCCGTGCGCAATCTGCGGCAGAGATCGCGCGTTCGATTTCAGTTTTGGACGGAGACACACTCGCCCTGATTAGTGCTGACCATGTGTCGGAAGCCTTAGCGCGGGTGCCTGGTGTTGGATTGCATCGTGGTTCAGGCGCTGAACATCTAACGGCTATTCGTTCGCCCGTGTTGACGGGAGGTGCGGGCGCAGGGTCATTTCTTTTCCTAGAAAACGGTGTGGCCTTGCGATCCGCAGGGTTTGCAAACATCAACGGATTGTTTGATGCCCATCATGAAATCGCCAAAAGCATTGAAGTTGTCCGCGGGCCGTCAGGTGCCCTTTATGGTGCGAATGCGATCCATGGCGTGATTAATGTGCTGACACCTCGCCCCAGCGATACATTGTCAGTATTTGGGGAAGTCTTCGGCGACACAGAAGACCGCTATCGATGGAAGAGTAGTGTATCGGGTACAGAAGGCGCAAACGGTTTTTATGCGGGTGTTTCTGCGGTATCAGAGTCCGGCTACCGGGACGATGCCAGCCTTGATCAGCAAAAGCTGACTTTGCGCCATGTATTTGATAATGATCAGCTTAGTGTTGATACAATCTTTTCTTTTGACAACCTTGAACAGGAAACTGCTGGTTTCATTTTTGGTCGGGACGCGCTCGAAGATCGCATCATTCGTCGAACCAATAATTTTCCATTTGCTTTTCGTGACGCGAAATCCGCAAGGCTACAGTCGACGATCGCTGTAGAAGTCAACGAAGCGACACGTCTGCACGTCACTCCATATGCGCGCTGGAATGATATGGCGTTTCTACAACATTTTCTCCCGAGCCGATCACTTGAAGAGAATGGTCATTGGAGTGTCGGGGCACAAAGCGCCATCTACCACGACGTCGGCCCTCTTTCATTGATCGCTGGGATTGATGCGGAATATACCGAAGGGTCGTTGCGGGAATTTCAAGAACGCCCAACCATATTCTCATTTACGCAAGGGTTGCATTACGATTATGACGTGCGCGCTATCAATGCGTCGGGATTTGTCCAAGGCGAATATCAACTGGGACCGCGTACATTTGCAAATGCAGCCTTACGTGTGGATGGCACCATTTATGATTATGACAATCTAACAGCAGACGGCATTGGCCTTGATCCGCAAGGAAATAGCGGTCGGTTTTTACGTTTGCCCGATCAGATCAATCGCTTCGTTACCGCGAGTCCGAAATTCAGTTTGCGCCATGAATTTACCGACACAGCAAGCGGTTATTTCAGTCTTGCGCGCGGCGCACGGCCGCCACAAACAACCGATCTTTACCGTTTGCAAGTCAATCAAACCGGTGATCAAGCGCGACCAGAGTTAATTGATGCAGTCGAAATCGGGTACCGTGATCGCTTTGGCGACTATGTCACCGTCGATATTGCTGGTTTCTTTATGGAAAAGAAGAACTTCTTTTTCCGTGACGCAGATGGTTTCAATGTCGCCAATGGCAGAACTAGACATTTAGGGATAGAGGCTGACATTGGCATCGCGTTGCATGAGACGCTCTTATTGCGAAGTGCTTTTACCTATGCAGCGCATACCTATCGTTTCAACCGACCAACCGGCAATGGAAATGAATCTATCACTTCAGGAGATGACGTCGATACCGCACCGCGTTTCATCGCCAATACGCGGCTTTCTTGGCACCCGACGGCATGGCTTACTGCTGAGGCCGAGTTGGTGTCACTGAGCTCCTATTTTACGGATGCTGCCAATAATAGCAGTTATGACGGGCACACTCTTCTGCATCTTCGAGCACAAGCATCACTGACGGACAAGCTGGCGATGTATGTCGTATTACGAAACGTCACCGATACGCTTTATGCAGAGCGTGCAGATTTTGCGTTTGGTAATGACCGTTTTTTCCCAGGTGAGGTGCGTACATTAGGGATGGGTATTCGAATTAGTCGCTAACCAGTATCTCGGCGCTGATCTGCACTCCAGCCTTTTCGTACTATGGCAAACCGCGTAGTTTGCCCAAAAAGACGGAGAGGCAACGATGCCAAGTTTGCGGGCCCACCTGGTAAAATTTTATTTGAAGCGCATCATGAAGTCGAAGCCGCTTCACCTAATGCCATCAAGTGAACTAACGGCTGGCGCGGAGCGTGTTGGCTATCGGCGTGCGCCAAAGGGTGCCCTGTTTCATCCGGTCGATGCCGGCAATGTAAAAGGCGAATGGCATCAAACTGACGGTTTTGAACATGGCCCAACTGTTCTCTATTTTCATGGGGGCGGTTACTATTATGGATCGGCGAAGTCTCATAGTCGTGCAACTTTTGGCCTGGCCAAGGCTGCGGGTGCCCGCGTATTTTCGCAAAACTATAGGCTGGCACCAAAATATCCATTTCCTGCAGCCGTTGACGATGCGATCGCTGGTTACAAATGGCTTTTGGAACAAGGCGTAAAACCAGAACACCTCATTGTAAGTGGTGATTCGGCGGGTGGCGGACTTTCCTTGGCGTTGCTCTTATCGTGTCGTTCTGAAAATTTGCCCATGCCAGCTGGTGCCATCTTGTTTTCTCCGTGGACCGACCTTGCTGTGACCGGCGCTTCCATGGATAGCAATGAGAAAACGGATTCCATGTTTCGAAAAATCCACATCGTCGAAGGGGCAAAATATTACCTGGGTGATGCGGACCCAAAAACGCCATTGGCATCACCGCTATATGCAGACCATTCCGGTTTGCCCCCGATCTTGACCTTTGTCAGTGATGACGAAGCATTGCTGGACGATTCAACGCGGCTTCACGAACGATTGCTTGAGGCGGACGTCGATGCTGAGCTAATCATTGAAAATGGCTTGCCACATGATTGGCATATTTTTCACCCGAAATTTCCTGAAACTAGTAAAACCATTGAACAATCTGCTAAGTTTATTCATGCAAGAACCACTAAGGGGTAGCAGGTAATGAATAGCAGTATGGCGAAGCTTGTTGTCGCAATTGTCCTTGATATCCTTGACTTTACCGTTGGTCGTGTTCCGGGTTTTGAAATGGTTTTTGATGCGATTTTGGGCGTGACGGCGGTTATCCTTTGGGGGTGGCCAGGATTGTTTGCTTTCTGGGAGCTTGCCGACCCAACAGGTCAGGCCGACGGATTTGTCCCTACGATGACCTTGATTGCGCTTAGTCAAATGGGGAAGGGCAAGCGGAAACCAGAGATCGCCGATGATGTCTAGGTAGCCGTCAACTAAAGCGACGTTGAAAAGGAACGCCCGACGCCAATAGGCGATGAGCCTTGCCGTCAAGGACACCATCAAAACGCACCCAGTCTGGCCACCATTCTTTGTCACCAGGGCGCCAATCACCATTGTCTAATTGCGTCAGCGTACTGACATAATTTGCGTTTTTCATTACCAGCTTATCGCCGCGTGCAAACACTCTGATCGGTAAGCTCCAGCGATCATCATTTTCATAACGCCCTTCTAAGGCGCGTAACGCTGCTGATGGTGTTGGCATGTAACCGATCGCTGAGTCCGCCAAATACTCGACATTGCCGGCCCAAGCTCGAATGACTTTTTTGTCTTCAAGGTCAAATTGAAGCCCGGTCGTCGCGAAACCTTCGTTCTCACATGCAAAATGATTGTTACCAATGAGTTGCATTTTGCTAGATTGACCATCGCGTATCATTTTAACTTGCTTGTCTTGTGCAATAATTTCAAACGCATCGCCATTTTCAGCCGTGAACACGCCAGCCAAAAGTTCAGGTTCTTTTACTATTGGTCGGGTCGGTTTTGGCTCGGGCGAAGTGGTGTCGTCCTGTGCAGACTGAAGTAGTTGGCAAGCGAATAGGGTGATGTCGCGTGGGCGGTAATTGGTTGCGTAATGGACATTTCCGGATGCGAAAGCCGCAACGCCGGCTGAGCGGTCCACATGCAATGAAGATGAAAACGACACCATACCCCCAGTGTGATGAAGGTAAGCGCGTTCATCTTGGGAAATATGGGCAATACCGTTGCCGTATTTTGTACCCTCTGACCACCCAGGCGCATCGGCCGGTTCGCCAAGAAAACGTTTTGCAGTGTCGTCAGTAAATACTGCGCCACCTTTACCGTTCGAAAGCTCGATCAAGAATTTCAGAAACAGCGTCATGTCAGAGGCTGTCGCCCCCACGCAACCTGAGGCGCCATCATAGTTCACCCAAGGTGCAGCTGATCGGGGACTCGGCCGCATTGCTGGACGGTCCAACATGGCTGGCTGATATCCGCGTGCGTAGCGGTCACGATCAACCTCTCGCATGGCACCGACAGAGTCATTCATACCTAGCGGGCGTAATACGCGAGCCTCAACACTTTCTGGGAATAGGCGACCATCGGTTTTTGCTACGATCAATCCGGCTAGTTTGTAGCCGAGATTGCAATAAGCCCATTGAGAACCGGGCTCAAAACCGCTCCATAATCCGCCATCCACAATCACCGGAGCACCCCTTGGCAATCCAGAAGTGTGGTCGAGAAGGTTTTTTAATGTGATAGCATCGCCATCGCGTACGGATAATTCTGGCATCAACTCAGCCAACCGCATTTCTGGAGATAGTTTTCCTTCGTCGATCAGCGACCAAGCGGCGAGTGCCGTCATCATCTTTGTAATCGAGCCTACTTGAAACAAGTGGTCCGGGCCGACTTTCACATTGCGATCCGCATCCGCCATGCCAGCATTCACGACGCCAGAAAATCCATCACTGTCGACCATGCAGGCCGTCATACCAGGGATGGACCAATCAGTACGGTGTTGGTCTACATAATCTGCAAGGCGGGAAAGAGCTTTTGACTGCGCCCGGTCGCCGCCGGATTTGATGGTTGCTGCGCTGGCTGATGCGGAAAGGCCGGCAATTATGGTGCCGCCACCGAGAACGGTTCTTCGATTGACCTGCATTATTTGTCCCCCTCGCTATGGTAGATTCGATTTCCGAGGAGTGTGGTCCAACGCATTGCGAGCCGCAAGGTAGGCAGAATGCAAGCAGCCCGCCCATTCCTGCGCCGGAAAGGACGGGCTGTCGGGGTACGCAACTAATTTCCCCGATTAATTCTATTTAGTAGCGACCGCGACGGCGTGGTGGTCGGCCGCCATATTCGCGGAACGAACCGTCTTCCCAATAGGTGTCACCATAGTCCGGATCCACATAGTAATATCGGCCAGAATATCGGTCATAACGACGGTGACCATGGTCGCGGGCGCGTCCGAAACAAGTCCCGGCGCGCGAGCATCCTTCATAAGCACCAAGGGCGGCCCCAATGAGGGCACCATAGGCGGCACCGCGGCCTGGGCGGCCTGCGAAAATTTCGCCGGCGATCGCTCCGCCAGCGGCTCCGATTGCGGCGCCGGTGAGGGCACCTTCGCCTGTTGATTGGCAGCCGGTGACGGCCATAGCCATCGCGCTGGTTGCGATGATGAGAGTTTTCATGAGCCCTTCTCCTTACCTTGACGCGTGAATGCGTAATTTCTTTCCGGCGGGGAAATTTCCCCGTTAGCGACGGTTGCCGCCTTGATTGCTAAAATTGCGCGTATCCAAGGCGAGAATGAGGCGGTGGTCGGGCCGAATTGCGCCGACTGCATCCGGCCCTTGCGGGGGAGCCATGTTTCCATAGGGTGGGGCCAACATTTGAACATCAAAATCAGAGGAGATCGAGCATGAGTGGCAAGACGAGCAAGGCGATTTTTTTGAAGGCCTATCCTGCAGGCATGCCAGAACCAGCCGGTTTTGAAATGCGTGATATTGACGTCGCCAGCCCTGGTGACGGCGAGATGCTGTGCCGTACCGTGTGGATGTCAGTCGATCCCTATATGCGTGGCCGCATGCGTCCAGAAGTCAAAAGTTATATTCCGCCATTTTCTCTTGACGCCCCGCTAGAAGGTGGCGCGGTGTCCGAAGTAATCGAATCGAATAATCCGAATTTTCAACCTGGCGATTATCTGGTCGATTTCGCTGGCGGTTGGAAAGAGTATTACCTCACAAAAGGTGAACGCACGCAAAAAGTTGATCCAAACCTTGCGCCGCTTTCATCCTATCTTGGGGTTCTTGGCATGCCCGGCATGACCGCATGGGCGGGCGTCACTCAAATTTTGAAACCGAAAGAAGGCGAGACCATGTTCGTCTCCGGTGCTGCAGGTGCTGTTGGTTCTGTTGTTTGTCAGCTTGGTAAAGTCAAAGGATGTCGTGTGATCGCCTCTGCGGGTTCGCGGGAAAAATGCGAATGGCTTGAAAAAGAAGCCGGCGTTGATGTGGCGCTAAATTATAAAGATTATAAAAATGCTGGTCAGTTGACCAAGGCATTGGCTGAGGCGGCACCAAACGGTGTTGATTGCTACTTTGAAAATGTCGGCGGCATGCATTTGGAGGCGGCATTGAACTGTATCGGTTTTGGCGGACGCATGGCGCTTTGCGGAATGATTTCGGTCTACAACAATAAAGAAGCCGAGCCTGGACCACCAAATCTGACGAATATGATTGGGCGCGGCGTGATGGCGCGCGGCTTTATCGTGTCTGAATATATGGACAAAGCGATGGAATTTGCGGGCGAAGTTGCCCCCTTGTTGGCGCAAGGTAAGGTCAAATTCCAAGAGTCTGTTTATGAAGGTTTGGATAAGGCACCGGAAGCATTTATCGGTCTGTTCAAAGGCGAGAATTTCGGTAAAGCGGTAGTGCGTGTCGGACCTGACCGCGCTTAGTTTATTGGTCTTTGATCCACTGTAATATTATACGGCGCTTCCTTGTATGGAGCAACGCAATTGACTTTTATCACCGAGGATTTTTCAAGTCCTCGGTGCCGTAATTTTTTGCGTTAACGTTCGTGTGTGAGTTGTTTTTCCACACATCGTATTGCTTGGGACTGAGATCGTCACTACCCTTCGTTGCAACATGAGGGGGATTGGCAATGCCATCAATAAAATTACTAACCATGACGATATTAGCGTGCGGAATAATTTTCGTTGGCGCACCGACTGGGACGGCGCTTGCACAAAATGGCGATACGGTTGGTTATAGTGAGGAGTCTCTACGTTCTATTTTAGAATCGACTTCGGAGCCTAATTGGTTGCCAGGAGAAATTGATCGCAAATTGGCGGACGGTTATGACGAAGCTCTGCGTTCCGTTCTAGAGAGCGGGGGCCCAGAAGAAAATGTGATACAGAGAATTCAAAGTCACATTGATGGTACAGCGCGTTGCGCTGTTCAAAGAAGTTTTTTGGCAAGCAGGACAAAAGATGCCGATCGAAAACAAAAACAGAATAAAGAAAGCGGTCTCTTTTTAAGTCACTATGTTTATTTCGCGGTGGTATTAGAGCAAAATGGTCTTTCCAAAACGCGCTCATTGGTCAGCGAATTTTTCGAAGGGCGGGACATACTCTTAAATCAGATCGATCAAATCTATATAGCGAATGCCAATAGTGGTGATGACCAAATGAGCGACGATGTTTTTGCGTTGTATCAAGCATGCAACTCAATGCTCACTGATATCAACCTAAGACAGTTTGCTGCAAGTCGCGATTGATACTCTAGTTTAGGCGCTGTTCGAAATATGCGCGCGAGGCGGCATCTGTCGGAAACATCATTTCGACACGGATGTCACTCGCGCTGACATCTTGCACGGTACTAAAACTCGCGATTGTCGAAAACAGCGACAGCTTTTGACCGGACAGATTAAAGACCGATGGGATAACTGCCTGATCAAAATTCACCTGACTTAAGTCTGCTTTGGCTAGCCTTTCATGATCGGCAAGTTGAGCAGCGTAACGTTCAAGCACGCGGTCACCGCCAAATTGGGCAATCTCAGCGCGCAGGCGGGCGAGGGCGAGGATCGCGGTTTCTTCCCAATTGTCGATAACATCACTTTCACCCGTGGCACACAGAGCATCGATCATGTTGGTCGCACCATTGACGCCCAGTACTGCGAACAGCCCCAATGCACTTGTATTGGCGTTGATCACATCCCAATGACGATCAATTGCGATGGCCGGGAAAGGGTCATGGCCCGTGAGCATATGGGCCACTGCGTCATGGACAGGGGCGAGATCCGCTGCATCACTTTCAAGCTTGGGGAAAACCGGTGCAAAACCGGCAATATGCATGGCGTTATTGGCCGTGTCCTTTGGCATTTCTAGCGCCTGGGCAAGGCGAATCACCATGGCACGGCTGGGGCTTGAGCGACCTGATTCCAGGAAACTCACATGCCGAGCTGAAATATCAGCCTCCAAACTCAGGTCTAACTGACTGAAACGCCTGATTGTGCGCCATTCTTTCAGCATGTCGCCAAAGGCAGATGTCGTCATTTCCCGCTCCGATTGCTGTGTGGGCGGACCTTACAAGGGGTAGGGCCCAATTTCACTTACCTCTGAAGTAATTGCTGAGCATCACCATTTACGGGCATTTTTGAGCTGAAAATTAGGAAAGGATCCTACCCATGACCCATAAACAGGCTGCAACTATCATTCGCTATTTGGCCGTCATGTTCTTCTTTATGTCTTTAATTTTTGCCTCCGGCGCGTTCGCCAGCTTGGATGGGGCATCAAAACTGCTGCATGATGTTGCCGATTGGCCAATCGACGGCTCGATGGCGGATTACACACGGGAAGCAAAGTGGTTCAGTGCTATCGGCGGCGGGCTGTTTGCTGGCTTTAGTGTGCTCATCTTTCTTGTGATCGCGCCTCTCATTGAACAAGGTTCAGCGCTCGCTATCCGCGGTACCGTGATATCAATGCTCGTCTGGTTCGTGATTGATTCCGCAGGCTCCGTTGCTGCTGGTGTGCCGACCAATGTGGCCTTTAATCTCGCTTTTCTAGCGTTTTTTCTCGTCCCAATTCTCGCTATCCGATCGCCAGTTGGGGGCATTCCGGAGGCGAGTTAGCGCCCTGAATAGGTGGATAGATGGTTAATAGGAAAACCTTCGCATT
>JAJFGD010000202.1 GCA_021776315.1 Hyphococcus sp.
ACTTTATATTCCGGACAGTTGGTCGCCCAATCAGAATTCTCTGTCGTCACAATATTGGCACCAGATTCTGGATGATGAAATGTTGTATAAACGACACCAGGGGCTACCCGATCAGATATCCGAGCACGTAGTGTGGTTTCACCTTTACGGCTTCGGATTGAAACCCAATGGCCATCTTGAACACCGCGCATTTGGGCATCCGACGGATGGATATCTAACAAATCCTCCTCATGCCAATCGATGTTCTCAGTTCGACGCGTTTGCGCCCCAACATTATATTGGGACAAAATACGGCCGGTTGTGAGAATAAGCGGGAACTTTCTGTTGGTCTTTTCTGTAGTTGGCACATATTCGGTGATAATGAATTGTCCTTTACCTCTGACGAAACCATCTACATGCATAATCGGCGTCCCATCGGGCGCGGCTTCATTGCACGGCCACTGCACACTGCCAGTATCATCAAGGCGTTTATGCGATACGCCGGCAAAGGTTGGGGTTAGCGCCGCAATCTCATCCATAATTTCTCCGGACGATTGATGATCCATATCATCATATCCGAGCGCTTTGGCGAGATCCTGGGTCACTTCCCATTCCTCTTTGCCCGTTGCCGATCGCATGGCCGGGCGGACACGGTTGATACGGCGTTCTGCATTTATAAAGCAGCCGTCTTTTTCCAAGAAAGAGGTGCCCGGCAAGAATACATGAGCAAAACGTGCTGTTTCATTCAAGAAAAGATCCTGAACGATCAACACATCCAATGCTGTAAGCGCTGCTTCAACATGCTGCACATTCGGATCAGACTGAGCGATGTCCTCGCCCTGCACGTAAAGCCCGCGGAAATTTCCAGCACATGATTCATCAAACATGTTTGGAATGCGATATCCAGGCTCGCCGTCTTGCGGACGCCCCCAAGCTTTTTCAAACAATTCGCGCGTTTCGCTATCTTTGACGGAACGATAACCGGAAAACTCATGCGGGAACGATCCCATATCACATGAACCTTGAACATTATTTTGCCCACGTAGCGGGTTAACACCGACACCGCGACGACCGATATTTCCGGTTGCCATGGCCAGGTTCGCCATCCCCATCACCATCGTCGATCCTTGAGAATGCTCAGTCACCCCGAGGCCGTAATAGATCGCAGCGTTGTTACCCGTCGCATATAATCGCGCGGCTGCGCGAATGTCGTCGACCCGAACCCCGGTGATTGCAGCGACTTTTTCAGGAGCGTTTTCTTCGCTTTTTACAAAATCCAACCACCCTTTGAATGACGGAAGATCACACCGCTCCTTGATAAAATCTTCGTCGATCAGCTTTTCCGTCACCGCCACATGCGCAAAAGCATTCACCAAGGCAACATTGGTCCCAGGCAAAAGCGGTAAATGATGTGCCGCTTCAATATGGGGGGTGCGAACAAGATCAATAGCACGCGGATCAGCAATGATCAGTTTTGCCCCCTGCCGCAATCGCCGTTTCATTTGCGAGGCAAAGACGGGGTGCGCATCCGTCGGATTGGCGCCGATTATTAAAACGACATCGCTTTCCTCAACGCTATCGAAATCCTGGGTACCCGCGGACGTTCCATAGGTTTGATTCAATCCATAACCCGTTGGCGAATGGCACACCCGCGCACATGTATCAATGTTATTATTCCCAAAAGCCGTTCGCGTCATTTTCACAACGGCCCAAACCTCCTCAATCGTACACCGAGAAGACGAGATTGCGCCGATCGATTTGCGTCCATATTTTTCTTGGGTTGATTTTAGACGCTCCGCAGCAAACACGATAGCGTCATCCCAGCTCACTTCTCTCCAGGGATCCGTAATCTTTTCACGAATCATCGGTGCCGTGATGCGATCTTTATGGGTAGCATAGCCCCAGGCAAATCGTCCCTTCACACAGGAATGTCCATGATTGGCTTTGCCATCTTTATGAGGCGTCATGCGAATAACTTGATCGCCTTTAAGCTCCGCCTTGAAAGAACAGCCAACACCACAATATGCACACGTCGTCAGCACGGTGCGATCAGGAACGCCGTGATCGACAACTGATTTTTCTTGCAACGTCGCCGTCGGGCATGCCTGGACACAAGCACCGCACGAAACACATTCGGAATCGAAAAAGTCCGCACCACCCACTGAAACTTTAGAATTAAAACCGCGCCCCTCAATCGTCAGGGCCAACGTTCCTTGCACTTCATCACAAGCACGCACACAGCGCGAACACACAATGCACTTAGACGGGTCGAACTCAAAATACGGATTGCTTTGATCTTTGGACGCATCGAAATGGTTTTCGCCCTCATAACCATAACGCACTTCGCGCAGACCAACTGCACCGGCCATATCCTGCAATTCGCAATCTCCGTTGTCGGAGCAGGTCAAACAATCAAGCGGGTGGTCGGAAATATAGAGCTCCATCACACCGCGCCGTAGCTTCGCCAAGCGATCAGATTGCGTGCGAATTTGCATACCCTCAACAACAGGTGTTGTGCATGATGCAGGCGTGCCTTTGCGCCCATCAATCTCAACCAGACAAAGCCGACAAGAACCAAACGAATTTAAGCTATCGGTTGCGCAAAGCTTTGGCACGGAAATACCAATCTCTGCCGCAGCGCGCATAACGCTCGCGCCCTCTTCCACCGCCACATCAAACCCATCAATATTAACGGTTATCTTTTTGTCGGTTTTCGGCTTTGGAGTTCCGAAGTCTTTTTCTTTTAAGAGAGGCATCGTTTATTCCTCTTACTCTGCGGCACGTTTGGCTGGCATCATACCAAAGTCTTCTGGGAAATGCTGAACGGCACTTTGCACAGGGATCGGCGTCATGCCACCCATGGCACATAACGACCCGTCGACCATTAAGTCGCAAAGATCTTCAAGCACTATGAAATTCTTTTCTCGCTCTACGTCATCACGGATGCGATCAATAACTTCCACCCCGCGGACAGAGCCAACTCGGCAGGGCGTGCATTTCCCGCATGATTCTTCAACGCAGAACTCGAATGCGTAACGCGCTTGCTCTAATAGGTTGACGCTTTCATCAAATATCACAATGCCGCCATGTCCAACGCCCGCACCATTGGCCAACATGGTTTCATAATCCATGGGGAGATCAAATAATGTTGGCGGAAGATAGGCACCTAAAGGACCACCTATTTGAACCGTGCGAACAGCCTTACCGCTTCGGGTCCCGCCGCCTATCTTTTCGATTAGATCTTTTAATGTGACGCCAAAAGCCGTCTCATACAGCCCTCCATATTTCACATTACCGGCAATCTGAAATGGCATGGTGCCCGTCGATTTGCCCATACCAAAATCGCGATATGCTTCTGCGCCTTTGGCTATAATCGCCGGAACAGAACAGAGCGTAATCACATTGTGCACCAAGGTTGGCTTACCAAACAAACCTTCAAGTGCCGGTAACGGCGGTTTGGCCCGAACCTCTCCACGTTTGCCTTCAAGGCTTTCAAGCAGTGATGTTTCCTCACCACAAATATAGGCACCCGCGCCGATAAATACGTCGAGGTGAAATGCTTTTCCCGATCCGCGCACATTTTCACCCAGAATATTTGCAGCTTCCGCGCGAGCAATAGCCGTCTTTAATATCTTTGCTGCAATTGGATATTCTGAGCGCAGATAAATATACCCTTTCGTCGCGCCGACCGCGAGGCCAGCGATAGCCATCCCCTCAATCAAGAGAAAAGGGTCTCCCTCCATGATCATCCGGTCAGCAAAGGTTCCACTATCGCCTTCATCGGCATTGCAAACGATATATTTTTGATCTGCTGGAGCACCAGCGACCGTTTTCCATTTGATACCAGCTGGAAAACCGGCACCGCCGCGTCCACGAAGACCCGATTGTAAAACTGTTTCACATAGCTGATCGCCGCTGATGGCAATCGCCTTATCGAGACCTGCGCAACCTCCATGGTCCGTATAGTCTTCGACGCTAGTCGGATCGGTGATGCCGCATCGCGCAAAGATTAGCCGTGTCTGCGATTTGAAATATGCAATCTCTTCCACTGGGCCTAGCGATTTTGAATGCTTTGTCTTCGCCGCTATCGCTTCAAGGATATCTTCTGTGTCACCAGGTGAAACAGGACCATAGCCATGACGCACACCTTCGTGCTCTACCTCCAACAGAGGCTCTAACCAATGCATACCACGCGAACCCGTGCGGATGATTTCAACTGCAAAGTTCTTTTGTTCTGCCGCACTCTGTAGCGCATCAGCTAATTCGTCTGCTCCCAAACTGACGGCAACGGAATCGAGAGGTAAAAAAAGTTTAATCGCAGCACCGGTCATGCGCCAGCCTTTCTGCGGTTCTCAATCGCACGTGCGATACTTTCCACATCTGCACGCCCAACTAATCTGTCACCAACCAAGGCCGCTGGCGCGCAAGAACAAAGCCCAAGGCAATAGACCGGCTCAACCGTCAAATCTTTGGATGCATTTGTTTCTCCAGATTTTACGGCAAAGTGTTTTTCAACGTCGCGCTGTAATGTTCGGCTACCGACGGCCTGGCAGGCTTCGGCGGCACATAACCGCACAACAGTTTTCCCTTTTGGTTCACGATGAAAATCTTCGTAAAAACTGATGACGCCTTTGACTTCTGCACGCGTCAGATTGAACGCTTCGGCAGCAATCGCGTCTGTTTCAGACGGCAAATAGCCAATCGCTTCTTGCGCCGCACGCAACCCGGTGATCAACCCACCGGTCTGCCCAACATGGGCAGTTAAAATCGAGGTTAGCTTGGTCTCATTCGCATCCATGAATCAGTCCCGACGAGTTGGCGCAGCATCCGCCAAACGGGCCGCAAGCTCTTGTTTTCATTACATTAAGACGCAATGCTGCGGAAGTATAGCACATGCTGAAAAAATTACAGGTGCTGAAGCGTTTGGCAAAATGAGAATTGTCGGCGACTAGCTTGCTGGATCAATCAGCGCTGCCGCACCTTTTGCCAACAGCGCTAATCCAGCATCACGGCCAAGCTCGCGAGGTTTGTTCGCTGATCCCATAACAGTGACATCAATTAAGGTTTCACCGTCTAGGCTTAGCACCGCGGCTTTTAGCGTGAGCTGGTCACGCTCGAGTTTGGCATTTCCCGCAATCGGCGTATTGCATTGCCCATTTAAAATCCAAAGAGTTTCACGCTCTGCCAAAGCACATAGTCGCGTCTCATGATGATCGATGAGCGCGAGATGTTCTCTGGTTTTCCAATCAGAATGCGCGCATTCAACTGTGACAATGCCCTGCCCGATTGCTGGTAACATCTCGTCAGGCGAAAAGGTTTTTGAAATGCGGGCACCAAAACCAACACGGACGAGTCCGCTCTTCGCCATCACCAACGCGTCTGCGGGACCAACCTCACCACCATCGGGTAGTTTTTGCATCACACGATCGTCAAGCTTACGCAGGCGCGTATCCGCGGCACCGCGAAAGTGAATAATCTCACATTCAGGATAAAGGCGCTTTAGATATGCACCTCGGCGAACGGAATCGGTTCCAATCTTGATACCAGTACCTTTTTTATTTTCGAAATCTCTAAGGGTAAAATCAGGGCGGAGCACCAACGCATCTTCAATCGCTTCGCGTTTGAGATAAGCACCGAACACAAGACCCGCAGCCTCTTCATCTCCCGGTACATCCTTTAGCGAATGCATGGCCGCGTCCAATTTGCCATCGCGCATGGCCTGCCGAATTTCAGCGACAAAAGCCCCACCTTTGCCACCATAGCGATCAAGTTTGGCAGATTGATCGACATCACCTTGCGGTTTGAAATTGACAATTTGCGTGGCGAGCGCCGGTGCCACAGATTTGAGCTGAGCAATCACTTCATTGGTTTGTGCCAAGGCCATAGTGCTTGACCTGGTACCGATTTTCATGGCGCTTCCTCAATTCCCAAAGATCATACCAGGTGAAATACCGACCGGCTGAACCCATGATGCGGCGTACTCATGTTTAATGGCGATCGGTATGACCTTATTCAACCACGGAATTCAAATAGGCAATGATGTCGCGGCGGTCTTGTTCAGATGGCACACCCGGAAAAATCATGCGCGTGCCTGGCATGAAGTTTTGTGGGTTTTCTAAAAATGCCGACATTGTCTCTTCGGTCCAGACAACACCAGATTCTTTATTCGCGTCTGAATAACGAAAACCTTCCACAGATCCCGCTGTTCGACCAATAATGCCGTACAAAGATGGTCCAGACAAATTTCGGTCTTCCTGTACCGTATGACACGCCATGCAGCGACCGAATAAACGACGCCCCTTGGCGGCATCGGCACTATCGTCATTGGTACCATCAACCTCAGCGGCCGTCACAATTTCTGCTTCAATCACTGTAACGTCATCAGCATTTGACGCTGGCACATCAGCCTCCTCAGCGGAGCTAGATACCGTCGGCTCTTCACCTGAAGACGCGTCGCCGGCGTCGTCTGACCCGCCACAAGCGCTGGCCGCGAAAAGGAGCGACGCAATGATCGTTCCAGAATAGAGTTTTTTGGCAAGCATGCGCACGATTGATCTCCAATTTCGGCCAACAACAATTTTGAGGCCTTCATATCAATCCTGGCCGCCAAAGTCACTCAAACAGGCGTAAAGAGAGGCACCTGATCTGCAGGGCATTATTTAAGGTTTTTTAAAAATAATGGCGCGAGTGACGGGACTCGA
>JAJFGD010000203.1 GCA_021776315.1 Hyphococcus sp.
CCTGATCCAACCTTTCCTCGGTCGATTTGCGGGTGTAGATCGCGCAGCGCTTCACTATGCCGTCACCCTCTTTGACCGCAGGCCAAAAAAGGCCGGTCCGTTGCGTTTAACGCCGGTAATGGCCTCTGCCGCGGCTGACAGTGATCCGAAGCGTTTGCCCTCCAAATAGCATCCATCATCAGCGACATAGACCTCATATTGCTTGCCGCGCCATTCGCGAACCAAGCGTCCACCCGAACGCATGGACTTGCGCTGAGCCGCTGTCTTTTCAGACTTGGTCCGTCCAGGCTTTTTGCTCTCTGTGTTGCATGCAAGCACGCGCTTTCGAAGACGATCGACGCGCATGCCATAGGCCTTGCGCTGTAACTCATAAGCAATGGCGAGGATCAGGAGTCTTCGGCCAATGCGCAATGGTGGTACCCGGCGGTATAACTTTTGATAAAGCTGCTTGAGATCGGCGAAAGCCAGTCTATCGATGCGCAGAAGTTCTTGTTCCAACGAATCGACATCAACACGCCGGGTCATTTAGCACCTCGAAGGAAATAATGCTGCTTGTCTCCGTCATGCTTTTCGACAACAAGATTAAGGCCTAGTTTTTTTCTCACCGTTCCCGACAAAAATCCTCGTACTGAATGCGCTTGCCAACCCGTGGCCGTCTCAAGATCGCCGAGGTTTGCGCCGTTTTTTCTGCGAAGCAGCGCAACAATTACATCCTTCTTTGTTTTGGTTGGGGGTTTGCTCTTCGTCGGATACTTCGCTGAAACTTTTGATTTTGCAGTCATGATTGCCTCCTCGTTGTTGCACCGCGACAAGCCCGACTTCGTCAACGGTCGGGCGGCAAGTGGTGCGAGAGGCAAGTCTCACAGCAGGAATAGTAACGCTCTTTGTGCTGTGGAAGTCCAGTCTAATTCTTAGGGTCAATGCGCGATTGAGTAGAACGTCGTGTTTCCGTGGGATTCAAGAATTTGGTGATTCCCGAGAATGCTTTTGCCCGGTAGATGGAATTCGTTGGGTGGCTAAAAATCGCCAATCCGGAATTATTAAACCGTTTTCTTCAAATCGCTGAGGGATTCACTTCAGCGTCCATACTGCATGAATCTTTCGACCCGGCCGCATTCTGCTGTCGGCTTCATTGAAAGGAAATATCATGCAACTCGAATTTATCGGGCTAGATCATGTACGCCACGGTAGTCACAAAAAACTTGTACCGACCGTCGGTAGGCTGACTGGGCAAAAGCCGGCTCTTAAGTTGAAGGAAGTTTGGTCAATCAGAGCGCGCTTGGAGATTTCAAACAATATTCGTGATCTAGCGCTATTCAATATGGCCATTGATAGCAAGCTTCGCGGTTGTGATCTCGTTCGTTTGCGAGTCAGCGATGTTGCCGCGGGTGGTGAAATCAAGTCCCGTGGCACAGTTGTCCAGAAGAAAACGTGTCGTCCTGTTCGGTTTGAAATCACTGAAACTACCAGACGTGCCGTGGCCGCACTCATTGAAGATGGAGGCGTTGGCGGGGAAGACTATCTCTTCAAAAGCAGGTTGAAAAAATCGCAACATCTATCAACACGCCAATACGCACGGATCGCCCAAGGATGGGTCTCGTCGATTGGACTCAATCCAGCCGCATACGGTACTCACTCCCTACGTAGAACGAAAGCCGCTCAAATTTATCGGACGACTGGAAATCTAAGGGCTGTTCAACTTCTGTTGGGTCACACAAAGCTTGAAAGTACGGTTCGCTATCTTGGCGTAGAAGTCGATGATGCACTGGCAATCTCGGAGGCCGTGGATATGTAAGCCTAACGAAGGGCGGCGAAAAGAACTCTTGCCGTTCATTTGCATAATTGAACGGCAGCTTTTCGCCAAAAGTGGAAGTTTGCCAATGCGTGTTGAGTTCGGCGATGGTTCATCTCATTGGAGAGAATTATTTAGTTTCCAGAATACTTTCGCCATGCGCCTGTGAGACAGTCGTGTTAGGCTAATTGGAAATCATATTGGTCAGGTTTAAACATGAAAACTCTCCATCTCACCATTGCCGCGCTTCTGATCGTTACCGGCGTTATTTTGCCTCAAACGATAGCTGAAATGCAGGTGGATTATCGCTGGATGGGTCAATATCTGAGCGAACTCGGCGCGACAGGGGCACCCCACGCAAGGGTCATGAATAACTTCGGCTTTTTGCCGACGGGAGTGCTCTGGGCTGCAGCGCTGTATTTGTTAATACGCCGTGTGCGCGGCGGGAAAGCATTCGTGATCGGGGCCCTTTTGTTAATGGGCACGTCAATTTCCTATATCGGGGCGTATGTTTTTCCCTGCGACCTGGGATGTCCGATTGAAGGATCGGAAAAACAATTCATGCATAACACGCTCGGACTCGTTGGCTATTTAACAGCGCCGCTTGGCCTCTTCTTGATCGCTTCACAGTTCTTCCGTAGCCGCCAGTCAAATCTTGGCGCATTGTCTGCGTTGGCTGCGGTACTAGTTACGTTGGGTTTTATCCTGATGGCCGCCGCAGGCGATGCATCGCCAAAAGGCGCGTGGCAGCGCCTCGCTGACTTCACGTTGTTCTTCTGGCTATTGGCCGTCGCGTGGAACATCAAGGACATCGAGCCGACGACCACCTAATGCCAATGACAACGGCTCTTCTTAAGAATGCCGAGCAGTGCTCGGGCATGAAGTAGTCGGCCACCAGCCTCGGCAAGCGCTTAAATGACTGTTATTCGGCATTTCTGCCGTTCGAATTTCTGGAAATCACGTCTGCGATGGGCGCAAAAACGGACACTCAAATCGAACGGCGCGAGTGACTAATAACGACCCATTTGCACACCCTAATTCAAAAAAAGCACTGTGCTAATTACCCGGATTTTCCGGGTGGGGAATGTTCATTGCGCAATACTTGATTTGAGACTATCAGCGTCATTGGAGTAGCAAAGAGCTGTTGCGTGAGTAGCATTTTGAGTTGGAAAATCCATGATCGTCGTCATCGAAGGCATCAGCGCGGTTGGTAAAACGACCTACTCTCAG
The DNA here is from genome assembly GCA_021776315.1 of Hyphococcus sp. Lineage (GTDB taxonomy): Bacteria > Pseudomonadota > Alphaproteobacteria > Caulobacterales > Parvularculaceae > Hyphococcus. The sequence goes on from JAJFGD010000203.1 coordinate 3,023, forward strand.
GCGTTTGGCGCTGCTCACCATGTATCTGAATTTCCTGAAACAGGCACGCCGCCGGTCGCATATGCCCCCGCTGAAGAATTGGCTCAATACTGGATCGAGCACAATATCCGGCGCTTTCAGGCAGCGCTTGAGGCCGAGGCTAAGCACGGCTTTGCCATCTGCGATACCGAGCCGTTCAAGTCGCATTTCGATTGGTGTATGGCTAAGGCTGGATTCAAGAACATGGATGTCTTCAATGCCGCTATGCCGCTGGCACGTGAGGCAATTGACCAGCGAAGGATCGGTTTTGGCGATCTCTATTTTGTGAAGCACATTGCACCCGACTTGGCGCGCGCGCAAAAGGAAGGTGATCCCACCCGCACGCGCAGACGGTTTGACATGCACCTCGCACTGCAACCGTATTTGATGCGCTGGTTTGAGACGCTCAGCGAAGTGCTGCCCGGAAGTGTCGAGTTCGATTTCCCTGCTAAGGATGTGTTGCTAGAGCGGCTCAAAAATAAATTGCCAGAGAGCAAATCAAAGCGCTTCGATGTTTCGGTGCTTGATACTTTAGTCGCGCGGCTTGACGGTTAGCGTCCGCTTTCGGAATTTAGCTGCCGTTCGAAAGAGCTATTTTCAACAACCGCTTTGGGCCAATAACCGCAGTTCAGCCTAGAATTTCTTGATTAAGCATGCCAATGGCCGTTTTTCGCCAATAACCGCCATTCAGACCAGATTTTTGCAATTGCGAACGTCAACGGCTGTTAATCGCCAATATCCGACTTTCGCCGACCGAAACCGCCGTCCAATCCCTGAATGACTGTTATTGTCTGGAGCCCAAAGCGGATTTTCGCGCCAGGCAGTTCAGAAGACCCAAAAAGCCAAAGTCCTCAGATTGTTACTTAGACTTCGCAGCGTTCAGATTGGCGCTAGTTTCTGACCTTGCAACTATTTTCTGAGCGTCCTCGCTAAGCTCACTGATAAGTTGCGGATCGCCGACTGTTTTCAAATATACTGCAAAGTCCTGCCCTGCATCCAATTTTTCGCTCGTTAGAATGATTTTTTCAGTAAGGCGTACAAAATCCTTAAGGTCATCCTTAAAGAAAATTGCACACAAGAATGGATAGCGATTGCGATAGCAACCGATCACCACCCATCGCCAAAACAGTAAAACGTCCTTATCCAAAAGGACATGCGTCTCAATTGCCCGTACAATATGGCGGATCCAAGCGAGATATCTGTGTAGTGCAGTAAGACCGATTTCCGCGTCGCTGCTGACCGACGTTGACGACTCAACAAACGCGATGGTTCGCTCACCATCCCGATAGTTCCATTCACGATCGGTGCCATCCCGCCAAACAGTGTTTCTGTCGCATGCAGACAAAAATTTTGTACGCCTTTGCGATCCCTGGTCGTCAATTTCGAAAACAGCCTCACTATCGAAAATCTCAAGGATCTTTTCATCAAGATCCGAAGTGAGCTGTAGCCGTTCCAATGAAAGCTGCTGCGAGGCCTGACGATGTTGATTTTGCATCACCATGAGATAGGCAAAACACGCGACCCAGGCCGTTCCGAGCGCTGTGATGCCATAGTTTATAATACTGAAGGCCAATTGCTCTCTGGTGTCAGTTTCAGCAATGGTGGAAGTGTCAGGTGCCCCAAGCGGCCAGGTCGTGTTCAAAAATGCGAAAAACAAATCATTTGCCTGCCCCGACATCACAGACAATCCCAGATGAACAAATGCAAGCGTAATAATGACAAGCAAACAGGTTGCAACCCAACGAAGAACATTTTCCATAAAAGGCCACCGATGCTTCAAGGTTTAGATGTGGAATGATAGTGTTGATACAGCGTATCAAGCCTGATTGGGCAGATAATAATATAAGGATTTCGTCGGAATACCAATGCAATATTGATTCTGCGCGCGGCGGCACGATATAGTTAGTTGGTGTATCTTGCTGCGATCCGCCATAGGCTGTTTCCGGCCAAAACGCCGCCTAAAACCGCTTGTCCCATTTAGGATTGATTAAAGAAGAACAAGAAGATGCACCACAAACGTAAGAAGCCAAAATCAGCCCGTTCAGGTTGCCTTTTATGTAAGCCGCATAAGCGTCAGGGCTCTTGCCGGCATATGCGCCAGACCCATTCGACCAATAAGCGCCTCGTCAGCGCACGACAATCAATGGCTGAGGGCAAGAACAATATGGCCACTAATC
>JAJFGD010000204.1 GCA_021776315.1 Hyphococcus sp.
GGCGCCGTCATCTTCGATGAGCAAAACCCGCATTGTCCGTCTCCTTGTCGAAGCGCGTGTTCCCCTTAAGATTTATGAACCGCGCATTTTTGTTTTGTATTCCCAATGCTAACGATGATATACTTTCACATTGGTTAACAAGTTTGACGGCATTGCCCATTTCCGTCCGATTTTTTAATTCCACGAAAATATTTCTTACCGGCTAAAGCCTGTCTTCACTTGATTTGCGGGGCTTGTCATTAAGCATATCAATTTTTTTCAACAATTTCTGATGCAGCTATTTATTCCTTGTTAAAAGCTCCCTCATTAATGTCTTAGAGTACCGGAAACACCTAAAGCGTGACTTGAGTTAATCTTTGGGCTCGGCATGCCTTCGCAGTAGGCAAGGGATGCGAAATGGTTTCGTTTCCGATTCGATGGCGCGATTGCGCGATGGGCTAGCCAAAGGATGTGGATGATGACAGAGTTGGTATTCGAACGTGAAAGCTTAGATAAGCTTCTCAAAATTGCTCGGGCTGAAAAGCGCGCTTTAGAAATTGACCTCATTGATATAGAGCAAGCGCGCAATGCTGCTCAAAATGCATTTGCCAATCTTAGTGCCGGACGAGACGTTGATGAAGAGCGACGGAAATGCCTTCAAAGATCAATATTGTCCTTGCATGTGGCGGAAGATAGTGCGCGGGACCGCTTCCAAAATATCGCAAACGAAATTGCTAAACTCGATCACATTTTTGCATCCGTAACTGTTTCGCCAAGCGAGGCTACGGTACACCAACTAACGCAAAGCAATGCTGCGCTTCAAGATCAGCGGACCGGCTAGACGATGACTGGCGGTGTCATAGGCGCTGACTGAAGTGCGCTTTTTTAACGCCTTCTTAATGAATTTTATTCGACTGTGATCTTTGAGTGATTCGCATTCGTTCCGTTTCTGTTCCGGAATTGTCGACAAGTTTTCGCTGATTAGCGCGAATCTTTCTTTGATTCCCATGAAATACCATGATATCCCAATTGATACCGTAAGGTGAGCGGTGTTAGGGGCGGCGTATCCCATGTTGGGCAAGACGTCGCGGCGGAGGAATTCGGCATGCGGCGCGGGGCCGAGACCCTATTTTTGGGGTCATACGTCAATAGGATTGATGCAAAAGGGCGCCTCGCGACGCCCGCGCGTTTTCGGCGTGCGCTCGATTTGGAAAAAGGCGGGGCTATCTATTGTATTCCTTCGACTGATGAGCCTTGCCTTGAATGTGGCGGATCCGAATATATCGAAACACTGATGGCCTCGATTGCAGCTCTAGACCCATTCTCACCCGAAAGGCGAAGTCTAGAGCGAACAGTCACTGCAAAAATTACAGAGGTCTCTCTCGATAAAGAGGGGCGAGTTGTCCTGCCACAGCGATTACGAGCGCATGCATCGTTGGGTGACGAGGCGCTATTTGCAGGATTGGGTCACTCCTTTCAGATTTGGAACCCAACCGAGTTCGACAATGTCCTTGTCCAGGAAGAAAAGGTCTCTGGTCAGGCAAAGCTTTCTCTCCGCAACCCAACGCCAGCTGGGGGTGCGCAATGACATATGCTGCCCATGCTCCAGTTATGATAGATGAGGTCGTTGCTGCCTTAGCGCCAAAACCAGGTGGAATCTATGTCGACGCGACATTCGGCGGCGGCGGGTATACACGGGCAATTCTTGATGCGGCAGAATGTAATGTGTTTGGTTTTGATCGAGATCGAACCGCGATCGATCGAGCGCAAGAATGGGTCAAAAAGTTTGGTGACCGATTGCGCCTCGTAAACCGGCCATTCGCGCAAATGGTTGAAGGATTGAACGAGTTTGGCGTCGACGCTGTTGACGGTGTGGTTTTTGATCTCGGTGTGTCATCGATGCAGCTTGATGAAGCGGAAAGGGGTTTTTCCTTCCGTCACGAAGGTCCGTTGTCGATGCGTATGGACGGTGGCAAGCCTGATGCGGCCGATGTTGTGGCATCGGCGGATGCAAAAGAGCTTGCTGCAATTTTTAAACACTATGGCGAAGAAAAACGCAGTGGTATTATTGCTCGCGCGATTGTAAGCGCGCGGGAAATTGAGCCAATCACAACAACAACGTCGCTAGCGTCAATTGTTGAAAAGGCTGCGCCCGCGCCGGCGTCAAAAATTCACCCGGCTACGCGCGTTTTTCAAGCATTGCGCATTTTCATCAATGATGAGTTTGGCCAGCTGATAATGGGTTTGCGTGCAGCAGAAAAGCTTTTGCGTCCGACCGGTCGGCTCGTTGCAGTGACATTTCATTCGCTAGAAGATAGAATTGTAAAGCGGTTCTTTGCAAGTCGAATTTCTGCGCAACCTTCCGGTTCGCGACATGCGCCACCGACAAAAAAACCAATTGCCAGCTTTGAATTGCTCAACAACAAGGCTGTTTCACCCCAACCGTCAGAAATCGAGTCGAATGCCCGATCTAGGTCGGCGAAATTACGTACTGGCCAGCGGCTTGATTCACCGGTTTCACAAGTCAATGATGAACAGTCGGGGTTGCCGCGGCGCATTGACGTAAAAAGCTTACGACAGGAGATATCACTATGATACGTATCGCAACCATATTCTTATGCATGTTGCTTGCGGCAGCGGCGGCCGGGAGGTATCGCGCTGAAGTCTCCGTTAAAGAAACACGTGCGGAATTAAAGCGCCTTGAAATCAGTAAAACTCAAGAGCAACAATCCATCCAAATGTTGCGTGCTGAAGTCGCATATCTTGAAAATCCAAATCGGTTGTCGAAAATTGCGCAAGCCAAGACAAATTTACGTCCATCAGTACAAGACCAATTACTCAGTGCCCGACAGTTTGCGACGAAGATGGATGGCGATGAAGCTGACGAGTTGCCATACCAAGATCGCGCACCAATTGATGCAATTTCAAACGCCATTGCGATGGCGCAGGTAACAGACGCCCAGTAAAGCGAGAAAGACGATATCGTGAACGTTAGACGTCTTCGGAAACGGTCAAAACCAGCTGCATATGTGATTTGCGAAGCTGAGCCTGAACCAACGCCGCAAGAATCCGTTCAAATCAAAGCATTTGGCGGGCGCGCCCGTCAGGCGGCACGAGCGCAAAATCGAATTTTGATGTGCGCCGTTGTCTTTGTATTTGTTTTCGCTGCCCTGGGTGTACGCCTTGCATATATTTCATTCGGTCAAATAAAGCCCGCAGTTACTATTGCGACATTGCAACCAATCGATGCTCCGCGCCCGGAAATTGTAGATCGTCAGGGAGCCTTGCTAGCAACCGACCTTCCAATGGTCGCGCTTGAGGTTGCTGGGCGCGAGGTTTGGGACCCCAGTGAAACCGCGCAAGGGTTGGCTGGGATTC